>NZ_JRLB01000058.1 GCF_000764495.1 Nitrincola sp. A-D6 | reverse complement strand
CCTCCGTATTACCGCGGCTGCTGGCACGGAGTTAGCCGGTGCTTCTTCTGTGGCTAACGTCAATGTATAACGGTATTAACGTTACACCCTTCCTCACCACTGAAAGTGCTTTACAACCCGAGGCCTTCTTCACACACGCGGCATGGCTGGATCAGGGTTGCCCCCATTGTCCAATATTCCCCACTGCTGCCTCCCGTAGGAGTCTGGGCCGTGTCTCAGTCCAGTGTGCTGATCATCCTCTCAGACCAGCTAAGGATCGTCGCTTGGTAGGCCTTTACCCTACCAACTAGCTAATCCTACGCAGGCTCATCTGATAGCGAAAGGTCCGAAGATCCCTTCTTTTCCCGTAAAGGCGTATGCGGTATTAGCGTCCGTTTCCGAACGTTATCCCCCACTACCAGGTAGATTCCCACGCGTTACTCACCCGTCCGCCGCTCTCAAAAGTAGCAAGCTACTTTCTACCGCTCGACTTGCATGTGTTAGGCCTGCCGCCAGCGTTCAATCTGAGCCATGATCAAACTCTTCAGTTTAAATTTTCGATAACTAACAGCCTAAACCGCTAACTATCTAAGTCATGCTCAAAAACGTACATCTAAATGAATTCACATATAGGTTGCTTGTTTTTGATTTAAGCTTTAATGCCTAACCTGAACAAGCGCCCACACGCATTACCTGATTAATTTGTTAAAGAGCGGCTTGAGCTGCCCGGTGTGTTGGGCTGTTGTCTCAAGCGAGGTGCGTATAATATAGACCTGATTATGGAGCGTCAACAGTCTTTTTTCGTTTTCGTTTAAAAAGTTTTTACCACACTTACAGATGGGCTTTCAGACGAGCTGAGGCATGTGTAGCACGCTGTACAACAGATGATCAGCGCAACAACCCACCCCCTCTTATTTCAGGTAGCGGGTTGACGCCAGTCTGACTACACTCGACATAATGAATAACTGCACTATTTAGACAGGTCTTTCATTTTACCAAGTGTTTCTTTTTACGAACCAGCCAGAGCACCGGACCAGAGAAGGCATAAACCACAAACAGCAACCAAAGAAACAAGGCTGGACTGATTGAAATAACTGCGATACCAAGCACGATGGCAGACAAAATCAGAAAAGGGACCTTATCCTTCAGATCGACATCCTTGAAACTGTAATAAAGAATATTACTCACCATCAGCACGCCAGCCAATGCCACATAGAGAGCAACAAGATAGGCTATATCCTCTGCTGCAAACTCAAATTTCGTGCACATCCAAATAAGACCTGCCACAGCCGCAGCGGCGGCCGGACTGGGAAGCCCGACAAAATAACGTTTATCAACCGAACCTATTTGTGTATTGAAACGCGCTAATCGCAATGCAGTACCCGCCACATACAAAAAAGCTGCAAACCAGCCCAGTTTCCCCAGATCATCCAGTGCCCAGGTAAAGGCGACTATGGCAGGCGCCACACCAAAAGACACCATATCGGCCAGGGAATCGTATTCGGCACCGAATGGACTTTGGGTATTGGTCATCCGTGCCACACGACCATCCAGTCCATCGAAGAGCATGGACACAAAAATAGCGATGGCCGCCGCTTCAAACTGCCCATTCATTGAAGCGATAACAGCATAAAAGCCTGAAAAAAGTGCACCCGTAGTAAATAAATTGGGTAACAGATAAACCCCTTTATGCGGTTTTACTCTATCAACCTCAGGCGTTCCAGCACTTTGCTCTTCTGATTCAGTGTCATGCGATTTTTTATCTATCATAAAATGCCAATTAATCAGTGAATGTAATAGCTATTCTACTTGAGAATAACGCCAGCGCCCAACTCATCGATGAAACAGCACCTCAAGCTTCCAACTTGCAGACTTACCCAACTGATCTTTTGTCTGTTCAAGCCATTGTTCAGCCTGCGTTCGGCCCAGCTCTCGCAGCGATTCCAGAAAGCGTTTTCGAGTATCAAACTTAGTTGCCGACTTCAGTGAAGCAAGGTGATCATCCGGCTCAATCAAGTGCAACCGCAGTTTGCGCCAGCGGGACTCTTCCTGTCCCACCAGCCAGGGTCTGCCAAGTAAATGCTCTCGACGCTGATTAATTTCAGCCAACTCACGCATAAAAGCAGTCTGAAACGACAACTCCGTCATACGCTCCGAAATTGCCTCCGCACTGGTTGGAAGGTCCTTGCGCTGCAAAGGCTGTAGTAGAACACACAAAAGATCATTGCTCTTGCAATCCGTAACCAGCGGTCTGACTACCGGGTTACCGGAAAACCCACCATCCCAATAGTGACAGCCATCAACTTCCACCGCTTTATGCAGCGTGGGCAGGCAGGCACTTGCCAGCAGATGCTCCACATCCAACTCGCTTTCACGAAACAAGCGCAATACCCCGGTTTCTACCTCAGTTGCGGCAATATAGAGCTTAATTTCAGATACCTGACGCAAGGCTTCAAAGTCAATCAACTCATTTAGTAATTGCTTTAGGGGATTATAGTCAAATGGATTGAGATCGTAGGGCGACAAATGGCGTGTCAGCCTGCGCCACCACTCACCCGATTCTTTGTGGGCAAACCCTTCAGGTAAAGCCAGTTTCTGCCAGAAGTGATCCAGCATCTCCCTGGCGCCATCCGCGCCATCGAGGCGCCACCCCTCTGCCAGCATAACGGCATTCATAGTACCTGCACTGGTGCCACTAATCGCTTCAGGTGTAATTCCGGCTTCCAACAATCTGTCCAGCACACCCCAGGTGAATGCACCGTGCGCACCACCACCCTGTAACGCAAGATTGAGTTTCATACCGGGCCCTCCTGTATCCATCCAGCAACTACTCTGATCATACCTGAGTTTTCACGCTGGGTACGAAACAAACAAGCCCGAAGCGGCGTACCGGTTCGGGCTTGTTTAGCTTGAATGGCCTAACGACCAGGCAAAACTCAGTTTTTAGACTTGTCTACCAGCTGGTTAGCTGTAATCCAAGGCATCATCTCGCGCAGCTTACCACCTACCTGCTCAATCTGGTGCGCGGCATTGTTACGACGACGCGCCGTCATTGAAGGATAGTTAGTGGCGCCTTCAGCAATGAACATCTTGGCGTACTCACCACTCTGGATACGCTTCAGTGCATTACGCATGGCTTCACGTGACTGTTCGTTGATAACTTCAGGACCCGTGACATACTCACCATATTCAGCATTATTGGAGATGGAGTAGTTCATATTAGCAATGCCGCCTTCGTACATCAGGTCAACAATCAGCTTCAGTTCATGCAGACATTCGAAGTAAGCCATTTCCGGTGCATAACCACCTTCCACCAGGTTTCAAAGCCCATTTTCACCAGCTCAACGCAACCACCACAAAGAACAGCCTGCTCACCGAACAGGTCAGTTTCAGTTTCATCTTTAAAGGTTGTTTCGATGATACCGGTGCGACCACCGCCTACACCAGAGGCATAAGACAGGGCAACATTTTTGGCATTACCTGAGGCATCCTGGAAAATAGCGATAAGATCAGGGATACCACCGCCCTTAACAAATTCAGAACGAACAGTATGACCCGGCGCTTTTGGCGCGATCATGATAACGTCCAGATCCTTACGTGGCTCAACCTGGTTATAGTGAATAGAGAAACCGTGAGCAAAAGCCAGGGTAGCGCCCTGTTTGATGTTTGGCTCGATCTCGGCTTTGTATAACTGACCCTGGAACTCGTCAGGTGTCAGAATCATAACCAGATCAGCTGATTTAACCGCATCAGCTACATCAGCCACTTTCAGGCCAGCGGCTTCAGCCTTGGCGCGTGAAGAAGAGCCAGCACGCAGACCTACAGTTACATCAACACCCGAGTCATTCAGGTTGCACGCATGTGCGTGACCCTGTGAACCGTAACCGATGATAGATACTTTTTTGCCACGAATGATCGACAGATCACAATCTTTATCATAATAAACTTGCATGCTACTTATCCTTTACTAGAGGTCAAAAGAGGTTACACCTGTTGTGCAATGGCGCTACTCTAAGGCATTCGCATCGTTGCGTAAAATGATATATTTGCAATATTATATTTCACAATTTGAAATACAACCCTGGATAATGATATTGGATAGTAAAAGCCTGCAGCATTTTCTGATGCTCGCCGATACACTGCACTTTAGCCGCGCCAGTGCTGCGTGTCATATCAGCCCTCGACGCTGAGCCGAACAATCAAACAACTTGAAGAGGAATTGGGCGTCACGCTGTTTATCCGTGATAACCGCTCGGTCAGCCTGACAGCGGAAGGTCGACGCCTGCAAACCTATGCACGTGAAACCTTATTACAGTGGCAAACCCTGCGAAGCACGCTGCAAGCTGACCAACAAGAACTGCAAGGCGAACTCAGCATGTACTGCTCGGTTACCGCCAGTTACAGTTTTCTCTATGAGATCCTCAGCCGCTTCCGTCAGGACTATCCACGCATTGAGATCAAATTGCATACCGGTGACCCGGCTGAAGCTATACAGCGTGTTCAGAACGGTACTGAAGATATAGCTATAGGCGCCCGCCCTGATCAATTACCACAGGATATCGCGTTTCGATCTATTACCCGCTCCCCTCTGGTCTTCATCATTCCGGCCGATCAACCGGAACTGCAACAACGCCTTAGTGGTACGGCCAGCAAAGCAAACTGGCAGGACGTGCCCATGATCCTGTCAGAAGCGGGGCTGGCGAGAAAACGCTCGGATCTTTGGTTTCGCTCACTTGGCATAAAACCGGTAATCTATGCACAGGTTGCAGGCAACGAAGCCATCGTCAGCATGGTCAGTTTGGGGTTTGGCGTGGGGCTGGTGCCGCAGATCGTGTTGGATAACAGCCCATTGGCATCCCGCGTCACCGCCCTTAAGGTAATCCCTGAACTCACGCCGTTTGAAGTAGGCATCTTTGCCCTGGAAAAGAAACTGCGTCATCCGCTGATTCATGCCTTCTGGACACAACTTGAAAACCGTCATCAGAAAGATTGAGAAAGCCTGCCTTAACCGTCATCATTAGCCCTTTATCGTTTAGGTAACGGACCACAAGCTCTATGACATTTGAAATGCTGTTTGTGTTCGGCCTGCTGGCCGCCACTGTTGTACTGTTCATTATCGACAAGTTGCGTATGGATGTGGTTGCACTCCTGGTTGTGGTCGTGCTGGCGGCATCCGGGATAATCACCCCGACGGAAGCCATTTCAGGCTTTGGCAACAGCGTTGTTATCATGATTGCCGGACTTTTCGTAGTTGGGGAAGGTTTGTTTCGCACCGGCATTGCCGCTGCGGCGGGTAACTGGCTACTAAAGGTAGGCGGTAGCAGTGAGGTCAGGCTGCTACTGTTTTTGTTGCCGGTTGTTGCGCTCCTATCAGCCTTTATGAGCTCCACTGGCGCAGTTGCCTTGCTGATTCCGGTGGTATTGAGTATGGCCAGAAAATCCGGCATGCAGCCTTCACGACTACTCATGCCACTGGCTTTTGCTGCGCTGATTGGCGGCATGCTCACCCTGATCGGTACCCCACCGAACATTATTGTCAGCGGTCAGATGCGTGAAACGGGTGAACCCTTTGGCTTTTTTGACTTTACCCCTATCGGCCTGGTGATGCTGATTGTAGGTTGCCTGTATCTGGTATTTGTCGGACGCTTTCTGTTACCCAAAAGCGAAGCGCGTGACCCTGAAGACAGCCACCCCACACTGAGTGAATTTGCAGAGCGTTATGGCATCCGCGACCAGTTGCACAAACTACTGATACAGCCTGACAGTCCACTCGCCGGTAAAACCCTGGCGGAGATGGGGCTGCGCACTGAATACGAAACCACCGTGTTTGCCATCCAACGCCGGGGCAGCAAATCCTCATCCATGATGCCAGCGCTTGCCGATACGCGAATGCAGCACCTGGATACCCTGATGGTATACGGCGCGGAAAATGCGGTAGAACGGCTCTGTCAGGCGCTGCAACTGAGACGCCNGGNTTTCCCGAACGCGATATTATGAAAGTACAGCAGCAGTTTGGATTTGCCGAAGTGCTTTTGCCTCCCAATTCCAGTCTGGTTAATCAATCGCTTAAAGATGGGCGTTTTCGTGAGCGTTTTAACCTGAGTGTTATCGGTGTGAGACGCAACCGTGAACCACTGACTACCGAGTTTGGCATCACCCCCCTTGCAGCGGGTGACACCTTGCTACTCACAGGCAGTTGGGAGTATATCCGCAAGTTGGAAAATCGCCGGGATCTGGTGGTTATAGAAACCCCTGCCGAAATGCATGAAATCGCCGCCAATGCCAGCAAAGCACCGATTGCGCTGGGCATCATGCTGGCGATGTTGGTGAGCATGACATTCGGATTACTGCCTAACCTGACAGCGGTACTGCTGGCTGCCCTGGCTATGGTTCTGACTGGCTGCATGAACATGAATGAGGCCTATCAATCCTTGAATGCCAAAAGTCTTGTTCTGATCGCTGGTATGCTCCCCCTGGCCCTGGCCATGGAAACCAGTGGTGCACTCAGCTACGTGGTCGGCAATCTGGTAGAAAACTTCGGCGATACCAGCCCACTCGTGCTTTGTACTGCTCTGTTTATACTGACATCCTGCCTTAGCCAGTTTATATCCAACACCGCCACCACCGTACTGGTTGCCCCCATTGCACTGACAACGTCGCAATTACTGGGACTCAATCCGGAACCCTTTATGATGACGGTGGCTATTGCGGCATCAACCGCCTTTGCCACCCCCATCGCCTCTCCGGTCAATACGCTGGTACTGGCACCCGGCAACTACCGTTTTGTCGATTTCGCCAAAGTCGGTATACCTCTACAGATACTGGCGCTTATCGTGACACTGGTAATGACGCCGTTACTCTTCCCGTTTTAATAACTGTCGGCCCACCCAGTGACTGGCAAACTGGTGGGCCACGCGACCATTTCTGACCCCACGCCCTTGTGCAAAACGCACAGCCTCCAAATCCAGTGGCTCATCCCAACTAACTGGCAAGTCATAGCTGGCCGCCAGCACCTGTGTCCAGTGCTGAGCCGCGCGTAAATAGGTGGGTTGATCAAAGGCATAAAATCCAACCCACTCGCCAAAGCGGTCCGACAGTGAAATTTTCTCTTCTATGGCATCACCGGGATGCAGCTCACCCTCCACCCACTTTGTCTGCAGGTTATCGGAAGCCGCTTCCGGCAGCAGATGGCGACGATTTGACGTTGCATAAAGCAATACATTATCCGGCGTGAGGGACAAGGCGCCATCCAGCGCACTTTTCAGTCGTTTGTAACTGACATCATCTTCCTCAAACGAAAGATCATCACAATAGATAATAAAGCGCCAGGGTTGACCGGCCAGTGAATCCAGAATTTGTGGCATCCGAATCAGATCTTCACGGTCGACCTGCAAGAGTCTCAAGCCTTTAGAGGCATAAGCAGCCAAGAGCGCCCGCACCAATGAAGATTTTCCCGTTCCTCGTGCACCCCACATCAACACATTATTAGCAGGCAAACCCTGCAAAAACTGCAGGGTATTAGTCACCACCCTATCCCGCTGGGACTCAATACCAACCAGGTCATCAAGCATTACCGGACTGCTCGAAGAGACCGGAGCCAAGTACCCACGTTCTTGCTCAACCCGCCAGACGGCCGCCAAGTGCTTTGACCAGTCCAGCGGCTCCACACTTGGGGGAAGGTGCGCTTCCAGTGCCTGTGCAATACGATTCAGGAGTTGATGTAGTGTTTTCATTGATATACCTACATAAAAAAGGCCAGTCGCGAACGAGTGGCCTTTAGAGTATAACCGATTAGATTAGCGCTATCAGATGGACAGAACTTTTTCACCACGTGCGATACCCGACACACCGGAGCGCACCACTTCCATGATGCTGGTATTGCCAAGCGAGGCAATAAACGCATCCAGCTTGTCACTCGAACCGACCAACTGCACTGTGTAAGTATTGGGGGTGATGTCGATAATCTGGCCACGAAAGATATCCGCGGTACGCTTGATCTCGGCACGCATCTGGCCGTTTGCCTTGAACTTGATCATCATCAGCTCACGCTCGATATGCTCACCTTCAGACAGGTCCACCACTTTGACCACATCAATCAACTTGTTTAGCTGTTTGGTAATCTGTTCGATGACACGATCATCACCGGTGGTCATCACCGTCATACGTGACAGGGTTTCATCGTCTGTCGGCGCGACAGTCAGTGATTCGATGTTGAAGTTACGCTGCGAGAACAGACCCACCACGCGAGACAGGGCACCCGGTTCGTTTTCCATCAGAACTGAAATTATATGTCTCATGATCAAGTCCTCTCCGTCTTGCTCAACCACATATCCCGCATGGAACCACGCGGCACCTGCATAGGATAAACATGCTCAAAGGGGTCTACCATGATGTCCATAAACACCAGTCGATCCTTCATAGCAAAGGCTTCACGCATAGCGGCTTCCAACTCGGAGTACTTGGTCACTTTCATACCGACATGGCCATAAGACTCAGCCAGCTTGACGAAATCAGGCAAAGAGTTCATATAAGACTGTGAGTGACGCGACTCATAGTTCATATCCTGCCATTGACGCACCATCCTAAGGACTGATTATTCAGGCAAATGATTTTGACCGGAATATCGTACTGCTGACAGGTCGACAGTTCCTGAATATTCATCTGGATACTGCCTTCACCCGTTACACAAGCCACTTCAGCTTCAGGGAAATTCAGTTTAACGCCCATGGCCGCAGGTAAACCAAAGCCCATGGTGCCAAGACCACCGGAATTGATCCAGCGATTCGGCTTGTTGTACTTGTAGTACTGGGCCGCAAACATCTGATGCTGGCCTACATCGGAACAGACGTAAGCATCACCCTGAGTGACTTTGCACAGCATTTCAATAACCTGCTGAGGCTTCATCATTTCAGAATCGTCGGTACGGTAGCGACCACCGTGACGGCCACGCCATTCGTCGATCTGCTTCCACCAGGATTCAATGGCATCAGCATCCGGACGTTTTTTGCTGTCTTTAACCAGCTGCACCATATCTTCCAATACCACTTTGGCTGGCCCGACAATCGGCACATCCGCCTGGATGGTCTTGGAAATAGAGGCTGGGTCTATATCAATATGCACAATACGTGCTGTTGGGCAGAACTTGTCCACACCGTTAGTAACACGATCATCAAAGCGCGCGCCAACGGCCAGGATCAAATCACTGTGATGCATGGCCATATTGGCTTCATAAGAGCCATGCATGCCCAACATGCCGACAAACTGGCGATCTGTTCCTGGAAAACCACCCAGCCCCATTAGTGTATTGGTAACTGGAAAGTTCAGCTGATGCGCTAACTCAATCAGTTCTGCACTGGCATCACCCATGATCACGCCACCGCCGCTATAAATCACCGGCCGCTTGGCTGCCAGCAACATATCCACGGCTTTACGTATCTGGCCCGAGTGCCCTTTGGTGACTGGGTTGTATGAACGCAGTTTAACCGACTTGGGATACTCGTATGGGAAACGCTCTGTCGGTGCGGTCATATCCTTGGGAATATCGATCACTACCGGACCCGGGCGCCCCGTCTGGGCAATATAAAAGGCTTTTTTGATAATCGACGGAATATCCTCGGCCCGCGTCACACTGAAATTGTGCTTCACGATAGGGCGAGAGATACCCAGCATGTCGGTTTCCTGAAACGCATCTTCCCCGATCAGGAAACTCATGACCTGACCGGTGATAACCACCATCGGAATGGAGTCCATATACGCGGTCGCAATACCGGTGACCGCATTGGTTGCTCCAGGACCCGACGTCACTAGTGCAACACCTGGCTTATTGGTGGCACGGGCATAGGCATCTGCCATATGGGTTGCAGCCTGCTCGTGGCGCACCAGGATATGTTCGACTTCATCCTGCTGAAACAATGCATCGTACACATGCAACAAGGCACCACCAGGATAGCCGTAGATGTACCGAACACCCTCGTCTCTGAGAGCGCGTACTACCATTTCTGCGCCTGAAAGTAATTCCACTCTATGTTCCTCTACTCAGCACCGATCTCATGTCGGCATTAAACAGCTAAAATTTCTGTATGCGGCGCTGACCAGAATAAAGGATCTCTCACTCTGTCAGACCTGTCTGAGATATAAGCTGGGTATTGCTTAAAATTGCCGGAATAAGCGGGGATTTCCTCATGCGACCCGACAACTATAGATTTTCGCGAATAAGCCGGCTATTTTGGCACCGAGTCAAGTCCGGTTCAACCATAAGAAGGGTATGTTTTGCGCTATATTGCAATAGAATATGACTAAAGGAGGATAGCTCAACCACCAATGGGCTCATTCCACCTGAAAATCAGCTGTTTTTTCCTGCTACAGAAACCGCTAAGCTGTATTCTATACAAGAGTCTTTTCAGTTGAGGAAGCCAAGATGAGTAACAACATTGCTGAGATTAAGAACAAAGAACGCGTGATTAACGAACTGATGCGTTTTATCAAAAAAGTGCTCGCCGATCCGCAGATCTGCGACAAGGCTATCGCCATCGCCCGTAAACACCAGGACCAGAAAGATGCTGACCACCTGATAGCTGAAGAGCTATCTTCTCTGACCAGCGTTAAAATTCCGATTGAATTCAGTGAAGCCGACAGGTTATTTCTGCATGTGCTGAAAGAGGTTGTCAAAGACGAGCAAGCGCTTTACTGATATACCCGGCACAAGTGAACAGGTGCCGGGTATATCAGCGACCGGCACTATTCTTCCACCAGCCAGCTTATCAATTGTCCCGCACCGGCATCCTGAGCCAGGCATTCAGCCAGCCAGGGCTCTGACTGCTGCAGAGTATCGGCCAGCGGCCAGGGTGGATTGATGATCAGCATTCCGCTGCCATACATTCCCTGATCACTTGCATTGCGCACTCTCAGTTCTGAGCGCAGGATATTACGAAGACCCGAACGGCGGATGCTTTCCAACATCATTTTCCAGCGCCCCGCTGGCAACAGCGGATACCAGACAGCAAAACAACCATTCGGCCATCGTTTCAAGGCTTTAGGTAAAAAAGCCGCTACCTGATCATATTCGCTTTTCACTTCATAGGATGGATCAATCAGCACTAATCCACGATTTGGTTTGGGTGGAAGTAGTGACAACACACCCTCATAACCATCGCGATGGTGTACAGCCACATCCGCACGATCACTGAAAGCCCGCTTTAACTGCTGCACTTCACCTGGGTGCAGCTCCATCAAATGCAGGCGATCGTCTGCACGGGCCATCCCTGCCGCCAACGCAGGTGAACCAGGGTAAAAAGTCAGGGTTCCTTCCGGGTTAACCGCACGTATCTGCTGCAGATAAGTCGCAACAGAGTCAGGCATATCTTGCTGTGCCCACAGCCGGACAATCCCCTCACGGTACTCTGCAGTTTTTTCAGATTGCTCTGAGCTGAGCGCGTAATGTGCTTTCCCCGCGTGGGTTTCCAAATAATTCCAGGGCTTATTCTTACGATTCAGCGCGGCCAACAGGCACACCAGCAGGTGGTGCTTATGTAAATCAGCAAAATTGCCGGCATGATAGCCGTGCAGGTAACTCAACATGGTTACACTTCTCTCGACATATAAGTGATATGGCCGCCGTACTGCGCCACCTTCGTCGCACTTAGGGGCAGAGCTATGGGTATAAAGCCCAGTCGCTGCCAATAACGCTCTGCGCCAGCCACAGCCGTGAGCGCTAATTTAGATAACTCAAGCTTGCCAGCCACAGCTGTCACCGCATCAAACAGGCGCTGTCCCAGGCCTTGGCCAGCCGCTGACGGTGCAATCGCCATATCATGCAGATACAAACAGTCAGCCTGGTCAGGCAGATTACAATTGGGCGCATCCAACGCGGGTACGACTCCTAATACCCAAGGTATTGCAATGACATACCCCAGCAAAACCTCACCCTGTTCAGCGACAAAACAACTTTGTGGTGACGCCTGCTGTTTAGCCCCGAGACTGGCTTGAGTTTCTGGCTCCAGCAAGCTGGTATAACAAGCACACTGAATCTGCCAGACCAAGGGTAAATCAGTGGATTGCATTAAACGAATTTCAATAGGCATGGCCGCATTGTAATCAGATAAAACCTAAAAGTAACGTTGATAGAACCTCTACTGCTGCCTGGATCAGGCTATCTATACAGGATCTATTAACACAGATCTTGTACACTGGTGATAAAAGCATCAGCGGACACACACATCATGGCCAACGTTTCCAGCTACCTGAATAGCCTGGCTAATCATCTTTGGGCACTAGCACCCGGCAGCAGAACAGTGCCAGACACCCAAGTAAAATTGATTGCACATCGTGGCGTCCACGGAAGCGGCATAAAGGAAAACACCCTGGAGGCTTTTGACTTAGGTTTGCAGCAGGGTATCTGGGGCATAGAAATGGACATTCAATTGACCCGTGATGCTGAACCGGTCATTCACCATGACCCAGGCTGCGGCCGCCTGTTTAATCGACCGGATCTGGTAATTGCAGACACAACGTTCAGCACCTTGCGCCAAGCCATACCAGACATCCCGCATCTGGATGAAGTGGTCACACGCTATGGTGGACAGTTACATCTGATGCTGGAAATAAAGAATTCCTGGCGTGATCGAGCAGAGTTACCGGCTCGCATTACCGAAGCACTCAGGCCACTAACAGCCGTTGATGATTATCACCTCTTGTCTCTGGTTCCCGATTACCTGGAAGGTTTCTTACAGATTCCTCCTGCGGCCTATGTCGATGTTGCCGAAATGAATACCCGTGAAATCATCAAGCAAAACCTTGCACTGGGCCACGGCGCCGTAGCCGGCTCCTTCGCCCTGCTCACAACAGCCAATCTGCGTCAGCTTCAGCAGGCAGGTAAACAGGTGGGAACCGGCATGGTTGAAAAGCGCGCCATCGTAAATCGAGAAGTCTACCGCGGTGTCGACTGGATCTTTACTGACCAAATTCTGAGTCTGCTAACCCATACAGACAAACACAACTAATCACCGGCATCCCTATCCTGCCAGGCATCGGCGGCCTGCTCACCACGCTGCTCATTCATTGGCAATACAGTCACGATAGCCAAGCAAATAACAATACACAGAAAAGTATCGCATCAGCCAGACCAAACACCCACTGAATCAGCCCCAACCCCAGAATCCCGAAAACCGCCGCCAGCTTGGCAGACATACCCCAGAAACCAAAGAACTCCGCCGACTTACCCCGAGGTGTCAGTATACCCACCAGCGCACGCCCCGCCGACTGTGACGAACCCAAGCTCAAACCGGCTAACACGCCAGCAAACAAAAACACATACTGTGCCTGCCAACTGACCCCCAACAACTGCTGCATTACCGCCGTGAGGGCAGGAGTTTGCCAAATCGCCAATATCGCCAGCAGCCATAACAACAAGGTAATAATATAGGTGGTACGCGCGCCGATATGACTCTGTATAAAACCAAACCCTATAGCACCAATTGCCGCTGTAATTTGTACTGTCACAAACATCAACACCCTGACCTCTTCATCCCAGCCGATCACCTGAGATCCGTAAATGAATGAGAAGGCGATGATGATGTAAATACCGGCCATAGCGAAAAATACCGAAATCAGCAGAGAACGTAAATCCCTGAAATAATGCATCTCACTCCAGGTTATCTGGAGTCGTTGCACACCAGCACTGAACAGGTTCTGCCCCTGAGGTAAGGTTTGTTTACAGCCACGCTCCCGTAACCAGATAAAGGTCGGAATTGCCGTAATCAGGAAGAAAACACCAGCAAAAGGCCCTACCCAACGAATAGTAGCGTAGTTTTCTGCCGTCACAGCTCCCAGAAAATAGAGTGTAAAGGCTGTCGCAATCAATCCGCCGATATAGCCCAATCCCCATCCCAGGCCTGAGATCCACCCCAGCGACTTGCGCGGTCCAAGATCAGGCAAGAAACTGGCAATAAAACCTTCACCCAAGGCATAGGCAAAATTAGACAGTATGATCAACAGCATAGCGGGGATAAGCCAGCCAGGCTCCACGAAATACAGCAGCACGGTGGTGACAACAGTCAGCAAATAACTAAAGAACAGATAGCGTTTTCGATGACAGGCATAATCCATCATCGCGCCACATATCGGATTAGCAACCACCACCATAAGATAACTAACCGCCAGCGCCACGCTCCAGAGCAGGTTACCCAGACGATAATCCGGTGCATCCCCCACAATGACTCGAGTAAACAGATCACCATAGATCACCGTGATAATCAGTAGCGTGTAACCCTGATTAGCAAAATCAAACATGGCCCAGCCAAATATTTCACGCTTGGCGGCAAGCTGGATAGGGGCTTCAGTATTACGCATGGTTACACCAGCACTCAGGTAACTGCCATTGTGTTTTCCAGACTGGAATAGCGTCAGCAGGCATGGGTCGTGCAATAAAGTACCCCTGCGCCAATTCACAGCCCAACGCCAGTAAACGTTCACCCTGAAGCAGGGTTTCCACACCTTCAGCCACCGGTGTACGCCGAAACGCTCTGGCCAGACCCAGAATACCTTCCAGCATGGCATGGTCGTCCGGGTCCTCCAGCATGTCGCGGACAAAACTGCGGTCTATTTTAAGCGTCTGTACAGGCAAGCGTTTCAGATAGGTTAAAGATGAATAGCCAGTACCAAAATCATCCAGTGCAAAAGTAACGCCCAATGCCAGGCACTCCTCCATAATCATAAATACCCGCTCCAGGTCAAACAGGGCACTACTCTCCAGTATCTCAATTTCTAAACGTTGGGGAGAAACATCCGGGTGACGTTGTATAGCTGATTGAAGTCGTTGCACAAATGCTGGATGCTGCAACTGATGCGCACCCACATTGACGCTCACCGACCAGTCCTTATCCTGCCATTGCTCAAGTTGTGCCAAGGCGGTTTCAATCACCCAATTACCCAGCGCAATTTCCAGCGAATGGCCTTCGATCAGTGGCAAAAACTCGACCGGGGGTAACACCCCCCGATCCGGATGCTGCCAGCGCAACAATGCCTCCATCCCGATGAAGTGTCCAGTGCGCATGTTCACCTTGGGCTGATAATACAACACAAACTCTTCAGACCCGAGCGCCTCAGTTAAGCGGGCCATGTGTTCATGATGCCCACGCACAGCATTATCGCGATCCAGGTCAAAGTGATGAATACGGTTTTTACCCGACAGTTTGGCCTGATACATGGCCTGATCTGCCTGTCGCAGAAGTTGATCTGCACCAATGCTTGCCTCTTGTGGATAAGAAGTCACACCTAGACTGGCAGACACCTTCAGCACATAGCCACCATCAATAACCTCACGTGCAGCAGCTTCCAGTAAGCGTATCAGCACCGGGGTACAAGACTCAGTATCAGGATTATCCACCAGCACAGCGACAAACTCATCACCCCCTATGCGCGCCAGAGTATCACTGTCACGCAAGGTATCGCGCATGCGCTCTGTAACCACCACCAGCAAGCGATCTCCGGCATCATGACCGTAGCGATCATTGATCGCTTTAAAACCATCCAGATCCAGATAGGCAATCACCAGTTGAGTGCCACGACGCAGCGTCTGAGACATTGCCTGCTGCATCCGATCCGCCAGCAACACGCGGTTTGGCAAGCCTGTCAAGGGATCATAGTGAGCAATGCGCTCCAGTGCCTGTTGTTGGCGCTTCTGTACACTTATGTCACGTACAGTACCCTGAATCATTAACTCTCCGGCTAATTGAATGCGCGTTAACAGCACCGTAGAGGGGATTTCGCGTCCATCCAGGCGTCGATGCAACCACTCACCATAATAAACCCCATCTTGCAGCGCACACTGCAACATATCCATCGCCATACTGGCCGATTCGCGCCCATCCGCTTGTAGAGCCGGAGAGAGGTCTAACGGTGTCAGAGACTGCAGTTCAGCAAACTGCTTCGCACCAAAAAGTTCAACCATGGCAGGATTCCCCGCCCGAAAAGTCCAGTCTGGTGGTGCTATGATCATCATGGCATCACGCGATTGCTCAAAGATCACCCGATAGCGCTCTTCACTATCACGCAGTGACTGCTCCAGATCCTTCTGATCAGTGATATCCAGCGCAATTTCCAAGCGGACATAACGTCCATCATCCCAGGGAATCGCTTGATCATGCAGCTGGAACCAACGTTGAAGCTGATCGTTATAATGCTCCCAGACCACTGGCTCGCCAGGCTTTCCATCAGCCCGAAGCAATCGGTCATTGGTGCAAAAATCACAAGGAGCAGAACGCCCCTGAATCGCCTGCCAACAAATCCGGCCAGCCACATCACCCAGTAGTTGACGGGCATACGCATTGATAAACAGCACTTCATAGCTGTGCATATCAGCAACATACACAGCAGCATGGGTACCATCGAGAATATTCAACAAGCGTTGATGTGAAATAGCCAATGCTTCTGACTTGGCTTGCAAAGCATCAGCAACGGCTTGGCGCTGATCCGACACTTCCCTCCCCAAGCGTAGCGTATTGCGTGAATGTGCCGTATAGATGGAGCGGATAATGTCTATCAGTACGTCGGATGCATCCTGCATCGAAGATTTAGCCGCAGCAAAGGCCTCATCAGTTGTCAATCCCTGCAGCTTTCCCTTCACCACAGAAGCCAGATAATGATCAGATTCGAGAATGTGGGAAACCAGCCAGCTTACCAGGAAAGTCAGGGTTTTCTCGGCAACTTCATCTGCCTGTTTTTCTGGCAAGGTTGTCCGTAGCCTATCCAATTGTGAGATAAAGGCTTGATGGCCGGCCCGATGGTATATTCTGACGCTTCATCAGCAAGATACTGCTGCCAGATCGCTTCTTCAGCTTCAAAGTGATAAATGGAATAAGCAGACAATTCATCAAACACAGCCTCCAGTGCCAATGCATCAATGTCGGCACGTGCCATAAACTGCGCAGCCAAACGATTGAGAATCCCCACCAACTGCTGATGTTGATCATCCAGCTCTGCGATTCCGGTATCAAAATTCTGATTCCAGGGAAAAATATCAATCTGCATCAAGCGCTCACCCCGCTCCCCTTGCATGATGCAGCTCTATGCCGCTGCATCACCAGTCCAACTCTACCTTGAGCATAATTCAAAGCAAACAACCCTGCATGCTTTAATTGTACCCACTAAAGCATCTCGGATATGCTATCACATAGGGTTAATGACTCAGGAAAGTTCAGATGGCACACAAGCTGGTAATGAAACGCGGGAAAAAAACCGGAGCAGCACCCGGCACGCTGGTCCATGTCGGCGAGCAAAACAACGCGAAAATCACCCTGGAAGTTATCGATTATGATCAGCACCAGCTCAGCGAGTTTGAATTAGATAACCCGGCTGATTGTGCCAGGTTACTCACCAGTGACAGTATTTCCTGGATCAACCTGAACGGCTCACATCAGGTGTCTGTCATAGAATCGCTAGGCAAATTGCTGCAACTGCATCCACTGGTTATGGAAGACATCCTCAATACTGACCAGCGTCCTAAACTGGAGGCCCATGAGGGCTATTTGTATATAGTCATGAAAATGTTGCAGTTTTGCGACAAAACCCAGGAGATTCGTACAGAGCAGCTCAGTCTGATTCTCAGTGACCGCTTGCTGATTTCCATACAGGAACGTCCAGGCGATGTGTTTAACGGCATCCGTGAGCGGCTGCGCAATGGCCGGCGCCAGCGACTATTACAGGCCGACTATCTTGCCTACGCGCTCATAGATGCCGTGGTAGACCATTACTTCCTGCTTCTGGAAAGCCTGAGTGATCAGATCGAAGTCCTGGAAGACGAACTGGTCACGCAACCGACACCCGATACACTCGGGAGAATCCATCACTTTAAACGGGAAATGCTGCTGTTACGCAAAGCTGTCTGGCCACTGCGAGAGCTGTTAAATCACCTGATGCGAGATGAAAACCCACTCATAGGTGACGAAACCCGCCTCTATCTACGCGATGTGTACGACCACACCATTCATATTTTGGATACCATTGAGACCTTGAGGGAACTCCTGGTCAGCATGCTCGACCTCTATCTTTCAAGCATTAACAATCGTATGAACGATGTAATGAAAACGCTGACACTGATCGCCACCATTTTCATGCCATTAACCTTTATTGCCGGGGTCTACGGAATGAACTTCGCATTCATGCCGGAGTTAAATTACCCCTGGGCCTACCCTGCCGTCATCGGCTTTATGCTCTGCGTTGCCGTAGGCTTACTACTTTACTTCCGGCGCCGTCACTGGCTGTGAAGGCATAAATAGATCCAGTGTTGCCGGATCTATATGCGGGCCAGTGTATAGCTGATCTGGCCAGATCAGCAGCATCAGTGCCAATACGTTACGATGCTCTCCCCGGGCAAAATCAGTACTCCCACTGGGTGATGGAATCATACGTACTTCGGTATCGTAGGCTGTGATCAAAGACTGCCGGATAGACGCAACAGCCGGATGGGATAACTGCCCGGTTAATGCCAGACTGATGCCGACTTCCGCCAGAATATCTTCCGTCGCTGTGTCCAGGAGCCGTGGCAGTTGATCAATAAAGTAATCGGTAATCCAGGCAAAAGAATCAGGTGACAAGGTGTCCTGATAGTAACGGCTCGCCGCAATCACGATATGGGTCATACCGTAAATCTTGTTATGCCACTCAGCGCGACTCAGGTCAGCATCCCCTGAAGGCGGATAGATGTCTTGAAAACGCTGTATAAACGCATCGCGCAGATCAACCACCCCAACTGGTACAAAAACCATACCTGATTGGCGGCTTGGGCCGCATAATGACGAATAGCCGCCTCACTGAGCAGGAAACGGCCAAAATCGGCACTTTCCAAAAATTGATATACAACCTCGTTATTATCGCCCAACGCGGCATCCAATAATCCGTAGTACTCCAGCTGTACCATCCGAAAAACCATATCTGTAGCAAAGGCCATGCCTGGATAAGCATCAAACAAAGCGGCTCGTTGACGTTGGCGCTCCGTCCGTGTGGAGCGCGTTTCGGACAGTATTTGATCACGCTGAAGCACGTAGTCAGCCTGTAACGATAAGCCTGAATATCACGCTGCAAGGTTCTGATCAGCTGTTGCGCATGGCGTTGCTGGTAAGGCAAAAACTGCTCATCACCAGTGACACGGTAAAGACGCTGAGCATAATGCCGCTGCAAAGATAAAGGCAGCGTATCCAACCCCTCTTCGTAATGTGTACGTATGCCCGAAACAACGCTCTGTTCCTGAGGTTGAACGGCCGCATGCTGTCCACAAGCCTGTAATACAAATACAGACAAGAGTACAACGAACAACAGGTACTGACGGATCTCCGACAGTCTCTTCATACCGACATCTCCCGCTCAGTCTGAGCCTGTAACACGCGGCTCAGGTTCTCTTCAACCCAATCAGCCAGCACTTGTACCTTATCAGCTACCTCTTCACCCAAAGGCGTCAGGCTATACTCTACATGAGGTGGAACAACTGGGTAGGCTTTACGCAATAAAAAACCATCCGCTTCCAACGATTGCAACGTCTGCGCCAGCATCCGCTCGCTAACGCCCTTGATTTTTCGACGTAACTCGCTGAAACGATACGTCCCCTCCAATAAGGCAATCAAAACCAGCACGCCCCAACGACTGGTTACATGGTTCAACACCTGGCGCGAAGGACAGCGCTCAGAAAAAACCTGCCCACGTTGCATTTGCTCACTCAGCGCCACGCCTGACCCAGGTGCTTTTGCATGATATCGTCCCATAACACTTACCTTTTTGTACGTACTTACTATAAGTTAGCACGAATGCTAATCTTGTATCCACTGTTCAATACACTTCAGGAGCAACAGCATGATTTTAATTACCGGCGCATCCGGACAACTTGGCCGACTGGTCATTGACACCCTACTTCAAACACTCCCCGCCGAGCAGATCCTAGCCGGTGTACGTACACCGGCTAGCGTGTCCGACCTGCAAGCGCGAGGTGTGCAGATTCGCCAGATGGACTATACACAACCCGAAAGCCTGGATCAGGCACTTGAAGGGATTCAGCAACTGCTGTTAATTTCATCCAGTGAAATCGGTCAACGTGCCAGTCAACACCAAAACGTGATAGAAGCGGCAAAAAAAGCAGGGGTGTCCATGCTGGCCTACACCAGCCTGCTACACGCTGATACCTCACCCTTAGGCCTGGCTGAAGAGCACCGCCAGACAGAAGCAATGCTGAAAGCCTCCGGGCTCAACTGGGTTGTGCTGCGCAATGGCTGGTATACAGAAAATTACCTGGCCAGCCTTCCTGCTGCGTTGGAGCAGGGTGTTTTGCTGGGTTGTGCGGATGAAGGGCGAATTGCATCAGCCACACGTCATGATTATGCAACAGCCGCAGCAAAAGTATTGCTTGGCGCTAGCCAACACTATCAAAAAACCTACGAACTGGCAGGAGACACTTCTTATTCACTTGCCGAATATGCAACCACAATCAGTCGACTGACCGGAAAAAGCGTAAACTATCAGAACTTGCCGGAAGCTGATTTTCGCGACACGCTGATCAGCATCGGTCTACCCGAGCCCTTGGCAAACTTACTGTCCGACTCAGACAGCGGTGCCAGCCAAGGTGCTCTGTTCGACGACAGCCGCCAACTCAGCCAGCTAATAGGCGCCCGACTACATCTCTCGAAAGTGCCATACAAAGTGCACTGAAAAGCCTCTGACAGCCCTGGCAGCATCTTTGGAGGGACTATAGCTGTCCAAAGATGCATCTACCAGGCGATTTCAAAAAAGAGATGTCGTTTCACAGATCTTTTATATTAGAATAACAGAAAGTATCTGATTATTTGCATCTGAAGCGGTAGCCTATGTCCAGCTCACTGATTGTTACATGCCCACACTGCCACCGTAAAAATCGAATTCCGACAGAAAAACTTGCCGGCGAAGGTAAGTGCGGGGCCTGCAAAGATACGCTTTTTGCGGCAAAACCGATTGACCTGAACAACAATACCTTCGACGCCCATGCCAGTGCAGACCTGCCGTTAGTCGTGGACTTCTGGGCACCCTGGTGTGGTCCCTGCCTGCAATTTGCACCTGTATTCACCCAAATGGCGGCCGAGTTGGAACCGCAGATACGCCTGGCCAAAGTGGATACAGAAGCCCAGGCTCAACTAGCCAGCCGCTTCGGCATTCGCAGTATCCCCACCCTGATTATTTTCCGTCAGGGTAAAGAAATTGCACGTATGTCCGGGGCGCTGCCGCCTGCCCAGTTCAAGCAGTGGGTTCAACAGTCACTACCAAAAGCATCTTAACAACAATTAAACTCCACCCACTGCAACAGCGCCAGTGCGGCTTCATCTTCAGCACTCTGAAACAGATCATAAATCTGATTAATATTAGTATGGATCAGGAACAAATCATCGGGCTCAGGCCCAGAGGATGGATGGCGTTTATTAAAAAAATAATCCCAGAAAGGTGAAGCATAACGTTCATCTACCGCATACTGCTCTATCAATTTCATAACCCGAGCCGCATTACCGTCACAATCAATACCCTTGAAGGTTACATAACGGTCAATTGCTGTATCACCCTTAAGCCTTTCATCCATACCAGTCTCCTTATTCGCTGTAGAGTTTATAGTGTGGATGCAAAAACAGAACCACTCAGAGAAGATCGGGGATTTATCCGACAACTACCTGTCACAGGTCAATAAAATAAAGCCAATACAGCCTGATTAACTGAATGATATTGAATGTATAGTGTAGCTTTATAGCCGATAAACCTGAAAATTGTCAGGTTTATCGCACTATAGGGAGGCTATGCAATAATCGGCTGGAAGAGTTGCTAAGTCCCAATGAACTGACCAGGCTCAATGACTCACCTGTGCAACAAACTATGATGCAGTCTATCTGGAGGTAAGCAAACAGGGAGGACTACATGAAAAGCAAAGAATCTATTGAGCAATTTCAAGCGTTTGAGCAGATCATCGCCGCATTCAGAAAAGCCCCCACGGATTATCGTCGAAAAATCAATAATCGCCTGACACGGCAACTACACAATGCGCTCCCTGCGTTTCTGTTTTGGCTGACGCTAGCTGGCCTGTTAAACCTGCTTGCCTGGCACTATATACAGGAAAGCCAGGATATCGCGGAGACCGCCGCACTCGTCACACTTATCAGCTTGACGCTAACCATTGTCTCTCGCAGCTATACGGTTAATCACCTGTTACATCACTCTATCGGTCGTTTAGGCAAGCTACATACCTGGCATAACCTTTCAGAAAGAATCGGTTTTTTCCACCGTTTCATGGCCATCTCAATGCTCGTATGGCTAGGTGTGCATACTGGATACAAGCCTTTTGCAGCTCCTTATATGGATGAAGTCTTATTGGTAGCTCTTTTGGGGGTTGTGTCGATCATTATTCTGACGTCATTTGCCATCTTTAGACGTAAATATCACAATCACTTCGAGAATATTCACCGTTATGGTGGATATCTGGCTGTTACACTATTGGTAGCCTATTTCCTGCAAACTGGCATTGAGTCTTCCTACTCGCTAATTGATTTCCTTAGTCGACCTGAAACCTATCTTATCCTCGCCATTATCGTCCTGTTGATAGCACCCTGGATCGGTGTCAGCGAAGTCTACCCAGAACTTGTTCATGTCGCCCCCCATGTTATTGGCATGCGTATACCAGGAAAACCCAGCTTTGGTACTTATACACGCATTACGCTGAGCAACCGTCATTTCCATCCATTTGGCGATTCCATGATTGATTTTGATGACCAGAATAACCGTGCAATCTACATCACACCTGCGGGTGATAGAACCACGGAAGTGGTAGAGTCGACCAAAAATGGTAACTTCTTATTAACGGAAACCACCGCAAAAATGCGCCGTTTCAAAGGCTTTATGTACCACCATGCGAATTATGACAATATTCTGATTGTTGTAACCGGGGGTGGGATTGCGCCGGTAATTCCGTGCCTGGTTTTAAATACCCAGACACGGATCAACGTGTTATGGATTGGAAAAGACCAGCCTGAAGAATTTACCGAGCCCTTGCTCAAAAGCCTGATGGACAAGATTTCCAATCAGGATATCAATATCCACTTACTCAACACCCATGATCCAGACCTGCAAAATTTCACTGACAAAGCCTATATTGCCCTGCTACTCAAAGCATGTGATCACTATAACCCTGAAGCGGCTTTTGTTATGTCGAACCAGAAGTTCACCATCGACGCTATGCATGCACTGAAAGAGTCCGGGGTTAAAGCCTATGGCGCTACCTTTGATTCCTGAAACGGGTAACTTGCTGCCAATTCAGGACACCAGGTCTATGCCTTGCCAGCCTCCCTCACGTGCCAGTAATTGCTGTAGCGCAGGGCTGGCATAGTCGACGGACGGATCATCCCAGCGCGCCTTGACGCTTTGGTGCAGCAACGGCTGCACTTCACGCACCTTGGAACGGCGCAATGCCCGGTAAAAACCGCGGTACTCATTGTGCTTCGGGCCTTGATGATCAGGGTGCAATTGTGTCTCCAGATGGGGTGCACAGGTCAGCCCACACTGACAGGCTTCATCCAACAACCACTTCCCGGCATGATCTCCCAGGCGATGATCTGCATAACCACCACCGATATCCGTATGTACCCCGGCAAACCAGACCTGTTTCAGATCCACGCTCGGCTTTTGCGACCAGAGGGTGGGTTCGAAGTCTTCGCGGGTCTCATCGATCGACACGGCATGGCGGGCACAATCGATAATGCTGCTGGGCTCAGTATCATGAAACAGATAACGGGTAGTACCAGGGTACCCAAAAAGGGTGCAGGGATACCCAACGCACCCACGGTATCCCAAACACCGATAAAGCGAATCCGGGTAATATCAGCCACTGCATACAGCTGCCGAAACTCTGTGGATTTTTCCTTAAAGGGTCTTGAATCAGCAGAACGCTGGCGGTACAGCTCATAGGCATGGGAAATCAGTTCGGCATGTTCTCGCCGCAAAATACCCGCATTGCGGATCAAGCCAGCCAGTGATCTGACTGTATAGGCACCACGGCTGAAACCAAAGAGAAACAAGGCATCGCCATCATCATAGTTATGCACAATAAAACGGTAGATATCCATGATGTTTTTATCGAGCCCGGCGCCTGTAGCGCCACCACGAACCCGGTCACCTTCAGTACCTACCCCCCAATCGTAAAACACTACCTGCTTATTTCCCTGTAGATCTTCAGGTGCAATTGCACGTGCCACCCTCAGCACATGAGTGGGGTTGTCACTTTCGGGAGACTGCCAGGTGCCATCGGAACAAATGATGATACGTTTCATAAGAACCTCCTGTTTGTTCATTATTCATAGCAGCAATCCCGCCACTGTTCAAAAAACGCTCAACAAAAACCCTTAAAATAACACGCTAACCAGCAAATAAATGGCCGCAAAAACCACCGATGCAAAGGTCATTATCATTCCAAGCATACGAAATATAAGCGTTTCATTCACTTGACCCACTCCGTAGGCATGCAAAAGGCGCCCTAGCAGTAAGAGTAAGCCCAACACATGCACCCACCAAAAGGGCGCTTGCTGTGCTTCAACAAAAAACACCAGCAACAGTCCCAGCGGTACATATTCCGCAAAGTTGGCATGCACCCGGATAGCCCGACCCAACTGTTTGTCACCGGCGTCCCCCAGGCCTACCTGCAATGCGCGACGCAAACGAATGATGCGAAAACTTAGAAAGACAAACAACAGTGCCAATAAAGCGGCATAGATCGGCGTGATAGACATGACCTAATTCCTATATATTCTATCTAGTGTTGTAAAGCATATCATTGGCTATCTATGAGCACATTAAACAAATGTTCATGAAGAGCTTCCGGCTGATCCCACATGATAAAGTGGTAGGCATCATCAATTTGCATCAGCTCCACTGTCTCAGCGCGGGAATAAGCCGTTTGATAAAGACTGGCCAGTTGTTCAGCTGTTATCGGCATGCTTGGGTCATAGGCATATATGACCTGGATAGCGCGCTAACTCGATCAAGTAACGCCCGGCCATCATAGGTCATTACCTCACGCACTAACTGCGCATTGACAGCACGGTCCGTGGTGTTGGCCCAATGGACGATGGTTTCAATCCGCTCAGAAGACTTCACCATAATACCCGCAGCCTTGCGCACATGCGCTTCATATTGTGCAGCACTCATCGCCAGCAGCAGTTTCTCCAAGCCAAAGGCAAATGGAGCCACTTGTGCCGAAGTCGCTTCAGCATTAAACAACAGGCTGTAGAAGGGCAGCGCATCAACCACAATGATCTTGCTGATCGCATCAGGACTGGCACTACCTACCATCAAAGACACCAGTCCACCCATCGAATGCCCAATTATTACAGGCGAGTCCAATTGGGCATGCTGAATATAGCCCAGAACCTCGTCACGCAAGGCTTCAAGATAATAATCAGGTGTCGAAGGAGCAGCTTGCGTGCCTGCAAACCCTTTGATACTAAACAGATGCACCCGATAGCTGGACTGGAGTTGATCTACTGTTTCAGCCCACACCTCTGGTGAAGAGGCGAGTCCATTGACTAAAATCACATCGTCTCCGGAACCCACCATGGTTACTGACACATAGGTTGAATCAAACTCTGACGCACCCGATCCGCTGCTGAACAGCAGTAAAATCCATAAACACACTAATCTTTTAATCATCACCACAAATACATACTCGACTTTTTATTCAAAATGGTGACTTCGTACTGCTCGGCACAGGGCGCCTGAGCTACTCCGTAACATACATGCAGCGGCAAAAGATGCTCTTCTCTGGGATGGCAGAAACGCGCACCAGGCGCATCCGCCCAGTTGATCAACAATTCTTGTCGCTGCTGTTCTGACAGCGATGTATCTGTAGTGACCGTTTGCAACCACTGCTCAAAGGACTCGTTGAGTTGACGCGATTGAGCATTATCGGGCGAAAAGAAGGCTTTCAGGTTATGGAAAGAAAACCCTGAACCGATTACCAGCACATTTTGACTGGCGAGGTTTTGCAGTGCATTACCTATCTTGATATGAAAAGCAGGATCAAGGCCGTTTACCAAAGATAACTGAACACAGGGAATATCAGCGTCCGGATACATAATCTTTAACGGTACAAAAACGCCGTGATCAAACCCTCGGGTTTCATCCAGTCTGGCCTCAATACCCGCATTCCCGAGCTGGTGATATATCTCTCGGGCCAAAGACGGCTCACCCGCGCAGGGATAGTGAATATCATATGATTCTGGCGGGAAGCCATAATAGTCATAAATCAATGGGGGCGTACTCAGTGCCGTCAGGGTCGGCACCGACTCTTCCCAATGCGCACTGACCACGAGTATGGCATCCGGTCGAGGCATATTCGTGGCAATGCCTTGCAGACAAGTCACCATGTCACTGTGGCCTGGATCACCCAACAAGGGTAAAGGTCCGCCGCCGTGTGAAATAAATAATGCTTTAGGTAATGATTTCATAGAACCCTCCATATTACCTGATGCTTTCATTCGGCACAGGCACCGTAATCTCATCTTTGACGATTTCCATCGCCACAAAAGAGTGGGTCTGGTGCACATGCGGTAATTGACCTATCTGGGCACCCAGAACAGCACGGTAGTGGTTGATATCGTGTGTTCTGACCTTAAGCAGGTAGTCAAAATTCCCTGCTACCATGTAACAACTCTGCACCTCCGGGATTTTTCGTACTGCCTCGTTGAAACGTTCAAGTGCATCTTCGCTGGTCTTATCCATAGTCACCTGTACCACCAGCACATGACCGGCATTCATTTGTTCCGGATCCAGATCAGCACGATACCCACGAATAACCCCCGCCTCCTCCAACCGACGAACCCGTTGGGCACAAGGTGTTTTAGTCAGGTTGATGCGACTGGCCAGTTCTACGATAGGCAAACGGCCATGCTCCTGAAGCTGACGCAGAATTTCACGATCTATACGGTCAATTCTCATTAGTCTTTTTTCCTGTTAAATAGTCATTTATAGGCCTATTGGTAAGCAATTTAGCATTATTTGGAGCCACTTCCTAGGAATAAAGGCTGATACTGTAGTTATGAGGGCTAACAATAATAATCCCCGGATCCGTGCCATCATCGCTCTCATGTACAACGCGGCATCCGCTCAAAGATGAGAAAACCCAGGATTGGTCTACTTTAAAAGTAGCGCTGGGTTTTTCGCTTTATTAATGCGCACCAAACAAAGGATATAACTATGACTGAATCATCAGAGTTACATGACATCAAAAAACCGGGACTGGGCCTGGCACTCACTCCGGTTGTCCTGACCCTGCTGGTACTGGGTATACAACTCTTCTACTTCGGTGACTTTACACCGCATATTCCGCTAGCCATCGGCTTGGCGATAACTGGCCTGGTTGGGATCAAACTGGGCTACAAATGGAAAAATATTGAGGAAGGCGTGTTTCACGTTATCCATGTTTCCCTGCCATCCGTATCCGTATTGATCTGTGTCGGCATGATCATCGGTGTCTGGATTGCCAGTGGTACTGTACCGACCCTGATTTACTATGGTCTGATCATTCTGTCGCCAACGATCTTCCTGGCGGCTGCCATGATCTTGTGCTCTGTGGTATCTGTATCATTGGGGACCTCATGGGGTACCGTAGGTACCGTGGGTCTGGCACTGATGGGTATTGGCGCGGGTTTCGATATTCCAATGTACTGGACGGCAGGAGCCGTAGTATCCGGCGCTTTCTTTGGCGATAAAATATCTCCTCTGTCCGACACCACCAATCTGGCACCCGCCGTAACCGGGACCGATGTTTTCTCTCACATTAAAAACATGATGCCGACAACGATTCCGGCGATGTTGATTGCTTTGGTGATCTATTTTGTAGCTGGCTTCACATTGATCGAAGACGGGGATTCATCCTTCGAACGAATCAATGCCATCACCAGCACACTGAATGACAACTTTGTTATTTCAGCCTGGTTACTCCTGCCAGCTTTGCTGGTCATTGCCTTAGCTGTTAAACGCATGCCACCCATTCCGTCGCTCTTTGCCGGTGTTCTGGCAGGCGCGGTGGCGGCGATGATCGCTCAAGGTGTTGGCGTGCATGATCTGCTGACCTACGCTAATTCCGGTTACTCAATTGAAACCGGTGTTGCCGCGATTGACAGTCTGCTGAATCGTGGTGGTGTTCAATCGATGATGTGGACCATCTCATTAGTACTGATCGCACTGGGTTTTGGTGGGGCACTGGAAAAAACCGGCTGCCTGGAATCCATTATCAAGTCGATTATGACCAAAGTGCATAGCTTCCGCAGTCTGCAGACTGTCGCTGTGTGCACATCCATGTCCACCAACCTGGTCGCTGGTGATCCCTACCTGTCCATTGCGTTACCAGGTCGGATGTATGCACCCATTTATCGTGGTATGGGCTATTCAACGCTGAACCTGTCCCGTGCAATTGAAGAAGGTGGCACCCTGATCTCACCCCTCATTCCCTGGAATGCTGGCGGTGCTTTTGTCATCGCGGCACTGGGCCTGGGCATCACAACAGGTCAAGTCGAGAATCTGCTGTATATTCCGCTCGCGTTCGCCTGCTGGTTATCGCCAGTGATCGGAATTATCTACGCCCAGCTTGGGCTGTTTTCTCCAAAGGCGACTGATGAGGAACGTCAGTTGTGGAAAGAACAGGGTGAGGCAATCGCTGACAACAGCACGATTGACCCTGCTACAGCCAAGAGCTAAGCCAGGTTGCTGGGCGCTGGTATCCATAGTGATCCAGCGTCTGGCAAACTCATCAGATCAGTCTATATCACCAGCAGGCAAAGCCAGGATTTTCGTACGCAGGGACGTATAGAAACTGGCCGAGCTGCCCCACTTCCCCATCGCCTGTAATGCTGACCGCCCTGCTGAGCGGGTTCTGTATCGGGCCGCGACAAGCCCGGCAAAGGCTACGCGTTCGGTTTGACGTGCCTGCGAAAATTGCCTGTTGAAATAATCCAGATCAGCTTCAGATGGCAGACCGGGCAACCCCTCAAGACGAGCGAGCGAATTATTTTCTTTTCGATACTGACCAATGACGGCACGAATAGCTTCTATCGGACCAGCCGAATTGATTTGTCGCAGTACGTCCTTTTGCGGCTCACTCAGTGTCGTGACTTCAGCAAGATCGTTATCACCACTTGGGCCTCGCGCCTGTAATGCGGCCTCGGCTGTTTGCAGCAGCAAAGTATGGTTTGAAGTGCCGATGGCAGCATCGGCTAAACGTTTATCCAGTGTCGCGGCACCCTCAAAAGGGCTATCAGCGGCGTTGAGACCAGCCAAACCACGAAGTGCAGTGATAGTATCCGGCTCCAGTATCAGAGACCTGTCAGCACCAGAACGAGCCGTACTCAGCAGAACCTGATCCTGGGTAACATCAGTATCCTGTTGAAATTCTGTAGCTGTTTCACTACGCAGTTCCTTGAGCAGATCATTATCAGTCGCCCCGTCCATCTGATTTTCAGGCGCCGCATCAAAACGATGAGTCAGATCTTCGCGACGATCAATCTCGGCTTGTGCTGCAGCCGCATCGACGCCTTGCTGATCTACAACCTCCTGCAACTGACGGCGCGTCATATCACGATAGTCAACATGGCCTCTTTCAGGGTTGAAACGCGACGGGATAGATACACGCACAACTTCACGTGAACTGCGCAAATCAGATTTCAGCACATCAAGCCGCGCCTCAATCACCGAGTTGATGGCAAGCCGGGGATGGCCAGCCCGATCAATATAGCGCATCTGATCAGTCTCATGCATAGCCACGTTATAGCGCACCCAAAAATGATGATCATTGACCAGCTCTTTCGCTGTGTTCTCTATTTCTGAATGATGCCGGGAGTTCGCAGTCTGAGTGATAGGAAACAGGTTTCTGTCTTCCCCTGGCCCACCCAGATTATCATTGAGAAGGTGGCCTTTAATATAGCCATGACTTCCCGTCTCGCCCTGGGTCTCAAGAAGTTCGAATACATCCGCCAGCGCTGTTCCTCTGGGGCCAGAGCCTTGGCCATGTAAAGGCGTCAGCGGATCGGCAACCATCCGCACACCCAGGCCGGACTGGGAGCGGGTATAGACTGGATCTGACAAGCTGCTGTAGATGCGGTCGTCTGTGTGGTATTCAATTTTGGTGGCCCGTGCCGGATCGCCTTGAATCAACGGATGGTCCAGTCGTTGAAGCTCTTCACGAACAGGTACACGTTCTTCGGAGTTAACTTTTAGCAGAATGCTAACGCCTGATCCGTCCAATACATAGCCAATCTGACTCAGCTTGAAACGCTCTTTCACCCGCGGGAAATAATTATCCAGCTCATCGGTTGTCTCGCCACTATCGGCTAATGTGCGCACCAGTTCAGCTGCGGCGTGCACATCGGCTTCCTGCTGAGCCTTGGTTCGCGGCAGGGCAACCGGTGGCTCTTCCAGCATACGGATCGATACTTGGCCATGGCGTGGCTCGCGCGTGTCAGCCGCCTGATCATCAGGCACCGTACCCGCCGCTTCCGGATCGGGGGTGGCAGCCGCCACATTTTGTGCCTCGATGGCGGCCGTATCGACAGCCAGCCCATCACTGTCTGTTGCCGCACTGCCTGATGCCTCCTGCCAGGTGGCGGCGCACCCGGCCCGTCAGGCGCCG
>NZ_JRLB01000057.1 GCF_000764495.1 Nitrincola sp. A-D6 | reverse complement strand
GCTTGCGAACGCTGCGCAGCAAAGGCTTTGTGGTCGAAGTGCGTGATGCCTCGCTGGGTGGCAAGTTTCCGCTGGTAAATATGACTCTGATCAATCCCGATGATGGTGGCTGTTATGCCGCCTTCGGGGCGCACCCGAAATTTGCGGTGGCACTGGAGCGTGCTGTGCTTGATTTGTTGCAGGGGCGCGAACTGGATCAGTTGACTGAATTTCCTATTCCCACACTGGATATTGAAGAAGCCGCTGATCCGCATAATCTGGAAACCCATTTTATCGATTCCAGTGGTGTGTTTGCCTGGGATATGCTCTCGGCCACTACTGATTATCCTTATACCCCTGGAATATAGAGGGGGATACCCAGGCTGAGTTTGAAGAGCTGTGTTTCCGTATTCACCGTGTCGATATGGATATCTATATTGCTGATTACGAACACCTGGGTGTGTATACCTGCCGCATTGTCGTTCCTGGTATGTCTGAGATCTATCCGGTAGATGAACTGATCTGGCGTAATAACAATGCGGCGGCGCCTTTGCGTCAGGCCTTGCTGGCGCTAAGTGATCTGGATGCTGAGGGCTATGCTGATCTACTGGATGCACTGGAGGATGCGGCTTTTAACGAAGAGCAACTGGTAGCCGATTTGATCGGTGTCGTGCCTGACTCAGGTACTGTCTGGTCCTGGTTACGTATGGGTGAGCTGAAAATGCGCCTGGCATTGGCATCGGGTGATCGGCAGTTAGGTCTGGAGTTATGTGGGTGGGTGCTGGGATATGCGCATATTCCGGCCAAAGCGTTAACTACCTACCGCTGTCTGCATCAGTTGCTGTCAATTGAGTTGGATGAGTCGCGTGATCTGGTCGATTTTTTACCTGTGTTTCAGCGTATTTATGGTGCTGAAATGATCAGCATGGTGCAGGGCTTTCTGACCGGCGATGGTTTGTTTGATGATTTTGGTACCCATGATGAGTCGCTGAAGGGCTTTATTTATCACCATAAGCTGCTGGATGCCTATGCACGCCTGCAAACGGCCAAGCAGCAGTTAATCTTGACTGACTGAAGACAAGTCTATGCGATGAAAGGTTAGGAACAGAAGGAAAATTCCGCTAGAATCTGTCCTTGGGTTGTCGGTGCCGGACAGGTGCCGTCAGGTGATAAATCAGGGATCTGCATGCTCTTCAATAAATTACCCGATGCTATTTTTCTGCCGTTGTCCGGACAGAACCGCCAGATCTATCAAGCGGTGCTGCTGGAGCTATCTGATCTGTTTTTTGATGAGGATCTTATCGATCCGTTTATACCCCGCGATCTGGTGCGTTCTACGATTGAGAATGCTGTGGTGCGCCTGGGTGTGCGTCGTTGGGAATCTGAATCTGACGATGATGCCGAGCCGCCGCGTTCCAGTGCTGATTACACCAACCGTATTTATCGACGCCTGGTGGAGTGTGGCTGGCTGGAGGAGGAGCAGCGCATCTACCGGCAGTATGTGCTGCTAACGCCATCGATCAGTTATCTGCTGCGCTCCCTGGTGGCGATTGCCCGTCTGGAAAAACGCAGTTATGGCGGTGCGGTGTTAAACGTGCTCAGCTCGCTGGAAGCGGCGATCAATGATCCGGTTGGACGGGGTATTACCCTGTCCGAGGCGGCACAAACGGCAGCGGACTTCAGTGCCCATCTGACGGATATGCTGCTGGGCCTGCGGGAGATGAAAATCTCCCTGTCGGCGAGTAAAAACCCGCAGGAAATTGTGCGCGGTTTCTTCGATCGTTTTGTGGCCAATATTCTGGTATCTGACTATAAGACCCTGAAAACCCGTAATAACCCGTTTCGTTACCGTCGGCAGATCATCTCCATGCTGCGTGACCTGCAGTTTGATCTGCTGCGCATAGAGCAGTTGTCGCAGCACTATCAGTTGCAGTATGAACTGGATTACGACAGTGCCGAGGCGATGGTGCATCAGCACATCAACCGTATTATCCGTATCTTCGAGTCAGTGGATCAGCGCTTGTCGGCCATCGATGACTTCCGCTATCAACTGGAAAAACGTGTGGCGGATACCGTACGCTACATGGATAAAACCACGCCGGGTATGGCGGCGCGCTTGTCTCGCCTCATAGCTGAGCTGGGACAGAAAAAACGCGGCAAACTGCCCCTGCCAACCACCCTGGAAGAGGTGGGTTTTATTTCACCGGCGAGTGTGCGCTCGCCCATGCGGCGCCGGGTTGAAGCCCAGCCCCGGGTGATTACCCGCAACGAAATAGATCCCAAGGTGCTGGAGTTGCGTCGTCTGTTCAAAGAGTACAAAGAGCGGCGCGAGGTGAAGGTTGATCGCATCGAGGCTTATCTGAGTCGACACTTCAATGGCAGTGACCGGGTCAAGGCCACCGATTTTGCCATAGATTCGGTGGAGGACTATATCTGCTTCAGTTATATCCGCCATCTGCAGTCGCTGGGGAAAAAAGCCCGCAAAGTGGCCAGTGAGTACCGGATTGAATTTGATGATACCTATGTCTGCGTCGCTGATGTGGTTGAGTGTCGTGGCTTTGAAATACACAGGAATTCATAATGTTAGCTGATCTGCAAAAAGTTTTGTCCCGGGCCGAGCAGTATGAGGCCGAAGATTTCACCCGAGCAGCCAACTTGCTGCTAGTCAGTCAGTTTTTGTATGCCGACCGTCCGCTGCACCGGGATAGCTATTTTCTGATCTCATCCCATGTGGACTATTTCCGTAACCTGTTTGAGGCGATTGGCTGGAGTCTGATCTATCAGCCAGATGAGGCCTATCTGGGTGTCGTGCCACAGGGGGATGAACGGGTATTGAAACTGCGTCTGGACGAGTCGCTACTGTTGCTGTGTCTGCGTCAGATGTATGAACAAAAGCTGGAAGAGTTCGAAATTCAGGATGGTAAAGCCTTTATTACCACAGATTCTCTATTACGCCTGTACGAGAATCTGACCGGTAAAGAGATTCCGAATGAAACCCGGATGAAAGAGATATTGTCGCTGTTTACCCGTCATGGGTGATAGAACGCGGCAAGGCCGATGAAACCGATCCCAAAAATATCCCACTGAAAGTCAGCCCGGTGATACGTCAGGTGGTGGTGGAAGATTATATCGGTCAGTTGGAAGCCTTGTGCGATATTGATCCGGATGCCCCTATAGTGCAGGACAGTACACAGGACAATATACCTGGCAGCACTCAGGACAGTTCACAGGATAGTTTACAGGAGAGCACTGATGAAACAGCTTAATCGCATCGTTCTGGTTAACTGGTATGTACTCGGTGCGATTGAGATCCCGATCAAGGGCAATGTGGCTATAGTCGGCCCCAACGGTTCGGGTAAGTCATCCTTGCTGGATGCGATACAGACGGTACTGATGGGCGGGCACAAGCGTAATCTGAGCTTCAATGCCTCGGCCGGTGAAAAATCCGAGCGTTCGCTGCGTACTTACTGTCTGGGTTTTCTGGATGATCTGGGCAAGAAGGTGAATGCACGTGAAGATTCACTCACCTATATGGCCCTGAGTTTTTTTGATACCGAAACTGCCAAAGAAAGTTGCGTCGGGATAGCCATCAGTGCGTCTACCGCCAGTGCCGATGAAGATATTCTGGGGCGTTTTATTCTGCCGGATTTTTCCGTCACTCTGGATGATTTTTCGGTGAAGCAGGGTGGGGGTCGCTTGCCGAAGCCCTGGCCGGAAGTGCGTGAAAATCTGCTAAAACAATGCCCGGATATGGTGTTGGAAAAACGTGCCAGCCGCTTTGTTAAAGAGATGGTCACGCATCTGAGCCATGATCCGCAGATGCCTAATGATGACGAAAAATTCATTAAGAACTTCAAAAATGCGCTGAAGTTTCTACCAATCGACAGCCCGACGCGCTTTATTCGTGAGTTCGTGCTGGATGAGAATATTGTCCACGTCGGGGCCTTCCGTAAGTCGCTGGATGAATACCGGGCGATGGAGCAGAAAACCCGTGAGGTTGCCAACCGTATCGCCGAGCTGGAGAAGGCGCAGGAGTTGTGTCAGGGCATCTCCCGTAATGTGAAAAACTCTGTCGAATATGAGTGGGTGGTGCATGAAGGCCGGTTTGAACATGCCGATCTGAAAAAGGAAGAAGCGGCCGAGCGCCTGGAAAGCTTTACCGAACAGGAAACCACCCTGCAGACAGATCTGGAGAACAACAGCGAAGCGCTTAACACGACGCTGCAGGATCTGGCCAATGCCCGTGCCGAGCTGAACAATACCGACTCCGCACACAAGGTCAATGCACTGGAATCGCGGATTTCAGCGCGTCAGCATGAAGTGTCTGTGGTACGTGAAAAAATCCAGCAGGTCTACAATCTGATGCGCACTACGGTGGGCTTTTCTGAACAGATGCACCTGCTGCCGGATAATTTCCGCCCGGTCGTGGAGCAATCCGTGCAGTTGTGGCGCTCGGGTGAAAATACCCTCAGTGGCATGTGGCCAGAAGCACCGGTGGAAGTGGATACCACCCTGGGCAAACTGCGTGAACTGGTTGATCCGGTGCGTAAAGCCATAGCGCGGCGTTATGAAGAATCTGTGATCCGCATCAATGAGCTGCGTACCCAGATTCAGAGCCAGAAAAGTGCGGTAGAACAGTTACAGCAAGGGCGCGCGCCTGTGCGTCATGCCACGCGTGAACTGATCGGCCTGTTGCAAGAATATGGTATTGAATGCACCCCTATCTGTGAGCTGGTCGATATCACCGAAGATAAATGGCGTATTGCTATCGAGTCCTTCCTGGGCGCACGCCGTGAAGCGCTGGTGGTATCGCCGGACCGGGTTAAGGAAGCCATTACCCTGTACCGTCGCAAAGGGCGTCATCTGAAAGGTTGCCGGATCATCAACACCACCAAAACGGATGAGTGGATCAATCGCGGCAAGCGTGGCACCCTGGTTGAGTTTATTGAAACCGCCAACGATCATGCCCTGGCCTATATGAACCGGGCACTGGGTGGGGTGATGGCGGTAGAAACAGAAAACGAACTGCTACGCCATGAACGCGCGTTGACCTATGACTGCATGCTGCAGACCGAGGGTTCAACGACCTCTATTAACGAGTTGAGCCCGATTATGGGCATACGCCGTCGGGGTGACCAACTGGCCCAGCAGGGTAAGCAGGTCGATGAGATGATTGCCGAATTCACCACCCTGGGTAAGCAGCACGAAACTCTGGAAAAACTGCGTGACTCGCTGATTCAGCTGGGTTCCGGTTTGTTGCAGGTGAATGAGCGAGTGTTTGACCTGACCAATCAGCGCGATCAGCTCAATAGCGAGATTGATGGTTATCATCAGGCTATCGTGGATATGCGTAACCATGATGATAGCGGTATTCAGCAGCGTATTGCCGAGCTGGCGGAGCAACAAAAAGCCACCGAAGCACGGCAAAAGTCGCTGATGGACAAGTTGCAGAAAGTCCGTACCGGCATGATCAAGGATAACGCCTCACTGGAGGTGTTGGAGCGTGAACTGAGTGAACATGCCCAGGCCCGCAGTCGTTGTGAAGAGAGCGCACATTTTGATGCCCAGGCGGCGCAGGAAAAGCGTGATTATCTGGATGAAAGCTGTGACGGTGAGCTGGAACGCATCATTTTTGAAGCGGCCAAAAAAGCCCAGAGTGAACTGCAACTGCATGAGAAAAAGAAAAATGCCGTGCGTGATGCCGTAGCGCAATACAAAGCACGTTACCATGGCGGTGGCATGACCCATCAGGGGCTGGACAATATCAGTGCCGACTCCACTCATGAAGACCTGGAAAAATACGTTAACGAAACAGTAACCGCGTTGCAGGAATCGGAGCTGGCACTGTATACCCAGAAAGCTGAACGTGCGCGCCTGGAAGCGGAAACCGCGTTCCGTTCGGACTTTGTCGCCCATCTGAATGATCAGATCGACAAAATCAAAGATCTGATCCGGGAGTTGAACAGCCATCTGAAGAACCGTCCTTTCCATCAGGAGATGTACAGCTTCGAGATGATGCCAAACCCAGAGTTGAAAGATATTCTGGAACTGGTCGAAGCCTACACCCGTATGGATCAGGCCAATGTCGGCTCGCTGTTTGATATTAACCATGAACAGGATTCCGGGCACCGCGATGCCCTGGCAAAAATCCATGAAGTGCTGAAGAACGAGGGTGAAAGTACCCTGCTGCAGGATTACCGTAACTTCTATAACTTCGAGTTGGTGGTTAAGGATCTGCAGGGTAACCGCAAAACTACCCTGACCCAGCGTATCAAAACCGGTTCCGGTGGTGAGCATCAGGTGCCTTTCTATGTGGCGATGGCGGCGGCACTTGGGGCTACCTATCGCCTTAAAGAAGGCAGTGACGGCAAAGCGGTTGGGGGTATGAGCCTATCGGTATTCGATGAGGCCTTTAACAAGCTGGATTCAGAGAACACCGTCACCTCGCTCGGCTTTATGACCGACCTGGGTCTGCAGACCATCATCGCTGCGCCGGATGAAAAGTATTCGCTGCTAAGTTCCTGCATGGATACCATCATCAACGTCTGCCGTGATGGCCGTATAGTCGATCTGGATGTGGAGTTTCCAACAGAGAAAGGCAAGCAGTTACTGGCTGCTGATCATCCCTACAAAATGATGGCGGCTGAATCGGATACCCTCGAAGAAACGGCTACGCTGGATCTTTAAATCTGCATCATGCCTGCTGAACAAGTTTCGGCAGGTGTGGTCATTTCACTGGATTACCTAAGATAATCCTGGATAGCTTCCAGTCCGGCAGCATCACAGCTAAAGCGTTGCTGTTCAACGCTTACACCGCTTCCTGCCAAGGGTGAGTCGGTTACAGGGTCACAAGTCTTCAGCCACCCGTCCGGTGCATTGATAATGACGAAGTCATCTCCCATCACCCGAAAAATCATTGCCCCTGGGCAATGTTTTTCAAGCCAGCTGGCAAAGCCCTGGAGTAACTGGTTCCCTGCATGCCAGCCTTGTTTTACATTGAAGCTGGCAAACTCGTGTAATAACAGCATCTGCAGTGAATGAAAGTGCTTGTGCATCTCTCGTTGCAGCATAAAACGCAGGTACTCAGCATTGTAGAGGCCGGTTAGCTGGTCATTGAAAAAATACGCAAAGCGTTGACGTTCCAGGTCTGAGTCAGGCAGTTGCTCTGCGTGTGGCTGACTGTCTATATCAATACTTTTAAGCGTTTGCACCGCCGCTTCAACAACGGCAGGATCATAATGGATGTTTGCCAGACTCTGCAGTTCTGCAAGCGCCTCATCGACAGTTTTGCGCGGTTTGTAAATCCGGTTGGAGGTCATGGCATCAAAGGAGTCGGCCACGGCCATTATCCGGGCCGGTAGGGGTATCTCACCGTCTTTTAGTCCCTGAGGATAGCCGCTGCCATCCAGACGTTCATGATGATGACGCATCAGTTCGGCCAGATCTTTGTACATTTTAATTGCTGAGAGGGTTTCATAGCCCACGCTGACATGCTGCTTGATCAGTTCGTATTCCAGTGGAGTCAGACTTCCGGGTTTCAGCAATACCGCATCGGGAATAATGATTTTGCCAATATCATGCAGAGTAGCGGCCTTAATCAGTTGCTGTATTTGCTCTTCCGTCAGCCCCATTTTGCGGGCAATCAACTCGGAGTAAGTTGCCACCCGACGGGTATGGCCGGCCGTATAGGTATCGCGCTTTTCAATCAGATCTACCATCGCCAGAATGGTTTCTTCGTAGTTGTTGATACGGGAGACTTCAGCCTGCTCGCTCTGTTCCCGTCGAATGAAGGCATGCATGGCAAAACCTAAGTCTCCAGCCAATTGATCCAGCATGCTGATTTCATCCACGTCAAAACCCGCAGGACGGTGGGTATAAACACAGAGCACCCCGATAGCTTGAGAGAAGGCATCGGAACGTAAAGGCAAGAGTGCTGCAGCCGTCAGATTCAGGATGTCTAAGCCTGCTTCCTGTATGTCTGAAGCGCCGAGTATTTTTAAAGCATTGTTTTGTAAGACCTGCTCAACATGCATCAATGAAGTTTGATGCTGCGTCAGGGTAATCAGTTGTTCAGTGGAACCGTAAGAGCTTACCAGGCGCTCAATACCTTGATTACTACCGTTTAAGCCAGCTACCCAGGCGAAGCGATATTCCGGATGGGATACCAGCCGGTCACAGGCCGATTTAAGCATCTCTATTCTATGTGTAGAGGTAATGATTATCTGGTTTACATCGGCGACAGTCTGCACGATACGGCGCAGGTACTGTTCATGTTCTAACAGGTTTTCAATACGATTTGTACGTTCCTCAACACGTAGTTCCAGTTGGCTGTTGAGTTGGCTTAATGCGCCTTGCTTTTCTTGAAGGCGTCGATTGGTGTGAACTACATAAAGCATAACAATAAAGCCAGCAATCCCTGTCAGCAGTATAATTACCATATACGGCCAATAGAGTTTCAGGGTATCGGTCAGGGTCATATTGTTTAGGTAGGCATAGGGTTCCAGTTTTAGCTCACGTAACAGATCGTGTACTGGCTGGTAGTTTTGTGACAGTGTCCAGCCAGCCCCATAGGGGGAGTGAAAGGCTAATTCACTCTCCGGCATATTAAATAGCGCAATGGCAACTTCCATTGCCAGTGTATCTGCGACATGAGGGAGTTTAGCCAGTGGCCACTCTGGATAAAGGGCTGTACTTAAGCGGTAAGGAAAACCCATTATGTTTCGTTCAGCCAGTACAAAGAAACCAGAAAGTTCTATGGTGTTTTCTAATGCCATTTGCTCAAGCGTTCCGGTCCGAATAAAGCCCGCATCCGCGCTACCTTGCAGAACAGCATTGACTACAGCATCGTGAGTTTGCAAAAAGCTGAGTTGGCTAAAGTCGCTGGCAGAGAGCCCGTGGTGGTTAAGTTCACGCAAGCCAGTTTGCCAACCGCCAAAAGATGATGAGTCTACCGCTGCAATATGCTTGCCCTTGAGGTCGCTGAGTAATCGAATATCAGCACGATCTACGCGAGTAAATATGACACCGCCAAATTGGCTAACAGCGACTGCATCAGCATTTCGTGTAAAGAATGTGGCAATAGCGCTGGCGCCATAGAGTTTTTCCAACTTAACAAAAAAAGACGAATTGGCAATAATAAAGTCGACGTTACGTTGACGGGTCGCCAGATGAACTTCATCAAATCCCAATGGAACCAGTTCAAAGTGGTGTTCTGGTAACGTCTGATTCAAGTGTTCCAGCATAGGTTGCCAGGCTTCGGTGGCTTTGGCATCACCTCGCAGTGTGAGCACACCAATACTCACATTGGCTATTGCCGGGAGGGGGAGTATTAACCCCAGCAGTAACAGTATCAGTATCCAGCCTCTAGGCATTCTGTCGGTTTGAAATAGTGACATTGGACCTGACCTTAGGGATTAACCGTTTGTTAGTACATCAGATCATGACTTCCTGTCGTATTTACCCACAACTGATAACCCTGAAGAGTTAAAGGTTATGACAAGAGTATGGCATGAGTTCAGGTAAGACTCAAAGTTTTACATCTAAGCTACTCAGGCGACGCGGTGGAGGTGTGTTTTTCAGGCGACAATCGATGCATGCCTGGCTATCTAGATAGAGAGTCAGCATTTGATCAGTCAGATTAAATTTCCAGCGATGTGGCTCAGTACAGAGTGACAATATGACGGCGTGTGGACTAAGTGGTACAGCCGACTTGAGTGATAGCCAGGCGGTGTATTGTTCATCATGTAATAGCTGCGCAATTTGTATGGCAGCAGGGTGGTCTGTGGTTAGCTCTTCAGGCGGAAACAGAACCCGGCTTGCGGGTTGCAAGCGTGGTTCCCGGGCAAAGCTTTTACGTACACTTAGATCGGGGGGAGGGTAAAGTGTGCATTATCTCTGGCATTACTGCTGAATTCCAGGCTGTCCAGCCCTTCGAGTACTGCTTTCAGGCTCCAGTTGCAACGTTTGATTAACTGCCAGGCAGGTTCAAGGCTGGTACGGGCTCCCAGTGTATAGCGGATTGGGTCGGAAAGGCTTGTGTTGAGATGCGTAAGCTGTAAATAGGTACTTTGAAAGTCCACCAGTGTGGCCTGGTCATCTACCAGGCAGTAGGGTATCTCCCGTCTAAAAAAATTCAGCCAGGCTTCGCGTGATTCAAGTGAGGGCAGGATACGGATCAACATGCTCGGTATTGTAACGCAACCTTTTTAATATAGTGCATCCGTGTGACCACTAAATAGTGGTTTTTGTCGAAAGGCGGCATCAAGCGGTATACTAAGAAGCAACATTAGAGTAATGACCCCGAGAATTTTAAATGACATTTGCCATGTTTAAGCTAGAGCAGCATCCGCTTCGCACGGCTCTGTATGATGAGCTGCACTCCCGGCCTTTTCAGGTCATTCCTTGTCCGGCAAAAGTTACTCACTTTGCTTTGCTGACAACCCCTGAACAAAAAGTAGCGCAGTTCGAGCATTTGTGTGAACTGCACCGACTTATGGGCGTGCCTGAGCCTCGGGAAGATGTACGTTGCTATGAAAAAAGTTTTGGCAATTTTCGTATCCGCCGTGAACAGCATATGGAGTTTGCTTCCTATACCTTCGTTAATCTGAGCACAACAGGTGAACAGGACAACCCGTTTTCTGAAACGGGTGTTACGCCTCTGCCACCAGCGTGGCTGGATAAACTGGCCGGTCAGGTGGTAGCAGCATTTCATCTACAGTTACAGCATGTCACTCATCCACCCGAAGCTGACATTTCTATCATCCGTCCGGCTTTTGAAGGGAGTCGTTTGGTGGGTAGTTGTCCACAGAATGGCAGTGCGCGGGTATGGGGTAGCTTTCGCTTGCACAGTGATGGTTTTGGGCGCTTTATGGTACTCAACAACAGCATGTCTAATAGTCAGTTAGGACGCCTGACGCAGCGATTGATGGAGATAGAAACCTACCGATTGATGTCTCTCCTGGCTGTATCGCTGGCACGAGATATCTCCCCGGTTTTGAGTGATATGGATCAGCAACTGGCGCGTATTACTCAAAGTCTGGCCGATCGGCACCACGTGGATGAAAAGGCGATACTGGAGGAATTGACCGATATGGCGGCGAGTATTGAAGCCTTTCGTGCCCGTTCTACCTTTCGTTTTTCCGCCACCCGCGCCTACCACCGGCTGGTACTGACACGCCTGGAAGAGTTGCGTGAGGATGAAATGTCAGGCCACCTGACTATTCGTGAATTTATGACGCGTCGACTCACACCGGCCGTTAAAACCTGTGAGTCGGTCGCTTATCGTCTGGAGGATCTGTCGCGTCGGGTAGACAGGGCATCGGATATGATGCGCACGCGAGTGGAACTATCGATCCAGAATCAGAATCAGACACTACTGACGTCAATGGATAAGCGCTCTCAAGTGCAATTGATGATGCAGCATACCGTGGAAGGTTTGTCTGTTGTCGCGATCAGCTATTATCTGGTTGGATTACTCAAGTACCTGGTAGATGCTATTTATGATATGGGGCTGACGTTTGACAAATCACTGGTAACCGGTGGCATGATACCTGTTGTATTATTTTTGGTCTGGTTTAGTGTGCGCCGTATCCACCATCATTTTATGAAATTAGCCGAAAAAAAACAGGATAAACTATGAGTGTTGCAGAACGTATTGAAACCTTGTTGCGTGAAGGTATGCAGGTAGATGAAGTGCTGCTTGAAAACGAAAGTCATATGCATGCCGGGCCTGCCACTGAAAGCCACTTTAAACTGGCTTTAGTCAGCCCTGATTTTGACGGTTTGGCTAAAGTACGTCGGCACCAGAAGGTCTATGGACTGGTAGCTGAACTGATGCAGAACCCTATTCATGCGCTGGCGATGCATCTCTACACGCCACAAGAGTGGCAGGCTGAACAGGGCAATGTACCCGCATCTCCCAATTGTATGGGAGCTCATAAATAGCGGCTATAAACGTTGGTATGCGTTTATACTGGCTTGAAGCCGGGTAACGCCTGTGCAATGTCGGCAATTTGTTCACGAATCCAGATCATTCTGGGGTCGTGGTGGTGACGGCTATGCCAGTAAAAATAAAATTTCACCGGTGGTTGCTGTAGCTCTGGTGGCAGGCGGCGTAAACAGAGTTGGCGGCCTGTTGCAATACGCTCTGCCAGGCGCTGTGGTAAGGTGAATAGCAGATCGGTGGTTTCGCAGAAATCTGCTACTGCCATAAAGCTGCTGAGCCTGAGTATAACTTCCCGTTGCATTCCAACCCTTTCCAGAACTCTGTCCATATAGCCGGGCCCTCGACCGGTAATGGAAACCAAACCATGTGCTGCATCAGCATAGCTTTCGGGTGTCAGAGGCCGATCTGCCAGGGCGTGATGGCGTGACATGAGGCAAACTGCTGACATTTGATCCAGCTGGAAGCGATGCAGAGTGTCTGTTGATATGCTGGGCTCCAGTCCGCTAAGACTGAAATGTACATCGTTACGATCCAGCATGGCGAAGCTGTCATCTTCTTGCTTGACTATCTCCAGGTGCATACCCGGTGCTTGCTGACGCATGCGTTGCATCAGTTGTGGTATATAAAGTGCGAGTTCCAGATCCAGCCCGGTTAATTTGATCAGGCCATTATCAGCGGCAGGGTCAAAAACAGGTTGCTGCACCAGTGACTCAAGTGCGATCAGTATTTCGGCAAGTTCCGGTTGAATTTGTTTAGCCCGTGCGCTCAAGTCATACCCTTGTGTGGTGCGTACCAGGAGTGGGTCATTAAAAATTTGACGTAACCGAGCCAGAGCTCGGCTCAGCGCGGGTTGGCTCATGTTCAGGCTGTTAGCTGCGCGTGAAACATGGCGTTCGGTCAGTAGCCGGTCCAGTGGTAGTAGTAAATTGAGATCAAGATTTTTAATATTCACTTCACGCATAATGGTTATCCAAATAATACATTGGACGAATATATAAGACGGCGGTAAGGTTAACAAGGTAACCAGGGAGAAAATGCAATGCGCTACACTCGACACGTTAAAAACACAGTAAACACCTTTGGTTGGGTGAGCATACTGCTGCATTGGTTGGTTGCTTTGGCTGTGCTGGGTATGTACCCGCTGGGGTTGTATATTGTCTCATTGGGCTACTATGATCCTGGCTACCGCATTTACCCTGATTGGCATCGCAGTATCGGTGTGATGCTGATGTTGTTGCTGTGTTTGCGTTTGCTCTGGCGCTGGATAAACCCCAGTCCGCGGCAACTGAGCCTGCATCGATGGGAACGATGGGCTGCTTCGCTAGGGCACCTTGGAATTTATCTGCTATTGGCTACGATACTTTTATCAGGTTACCTGTTTTCGACAGCAGATGGACGCAGTATTCAGGTGTTCAGCTGGTTTAGTCTGCCAGCAATCCCGGGGCTGGCACTTCGGCAAGAAGAGTTAGCCGCTGAAATTCACTTTTATGCGGCGACGTCGTTGATGGTACTGATTGCCATTCATGCGCTCGCCGCATTGAAACACCACTTTATTGACAAAGACGCAACGCTCACACGTATGCTGGGCCTGCAATCGGAGAAAATTGATGATAGCAACTAAGAGTTTGGTAACAAAATTGAAACCTCTGGCTCTTGCCAGTGCATTTCTGGCGGCACCCTTGTTTGCCGCAGACTATACAGTGGATACCCAGGGGCTCATGCCTCTGTTAATTTCAAAATTAACCACTTGGGTGTGGGCTATGTAGTAGGTCGTTTCAATGAATTTACAGGCAGCTTCACCTATGATGCTGCTAATCCTGAAGCGACACAGGTCGATGTGTTGATTAACATGACATCGGTTGACAGTAATCATGCTGAACGTGATCGTCATATACGCAGCTCCGACTTCTTTGATGTCAGTCAGTATGCTGAAGCGCGCTTTGTCAGTACTGGTTATGAAGACCTGGGTGATGATAAAGGTACGCTGACGGGGGATCTGACCTGGTTTGGCCAGACCCGCAGTATTGATATTGATGTAGAAAAAGTAGGTGAGGGGAGGATCCCTGGGGTGGCTACCGGGCAGGCTTTACCGGTACTGCCGAGTTGCATTTGCCCGATTTTGGTGCCGAGTTTAACTTAGGCCCGGCCGCTGAAACTGTGTATCTGGATCTGGTGATTGAAGGTGTTCGTCAGTAACAGATCTGCATCCTGCATAAAAAGGCGGCTACAGGTTCACTGTAGCCGCCTTTTTTAGCTTTAGGTCTTTTTATGTATGCCGCGGATGCCGGTATGTACAGGAATGTGTGCTCTTATCGGTTAGCTTTTTTGATGTCGCCATACTGCTTTTTCAACTTCCACCAGCAATAACACCACAACGCCGTACCCGAGCATCACGAGCCATTGGTTCAAACTTAGTGGTGTGCTTTGGAACAGGGTGTTCATCACCGGGGTATAGATGAACAGCAACTGCGCAATAAGCATCGCGGCAATTCCACCCCATATCCATGCATTGGAGTTGATGGGCGTTTTAAAGATACTGTTGGTAAGAGAGCGGCAGTTAAGCAGGAAGAAGCTTTGCACTACAACAAATAGCGTTACCGCCAATGTGCGTGACTCTTCAATACTGGCGCCATGCAGTTGTGACCATTGAAACAGCCCGAACGCGCCGATCAGCAACAGGGTACTGACTGAAACTATCCGGCCGATCATCTCCACCGATAAAATAGGTGCATTGGGCTCACGGGGTGAGCGGGACATGATTCCCAGCTCTTTTGGCTCAAATGCCAGCATCAGTCCGAGGAAGACAGCGGTGGTCATATTCAGCCAAAGTGCCTGTACCGGTAACACGGGCAGAGTGATACCGAAGAGTATGGCCACCATAATCACCAATCCCTGTCCCATATTGGTAGGGAGGATCCAGGTGATAAATTTAATCAGATTGTCGAAGACGTTTCGACCCTCTTCCACAGCCGCCTCGATAGAGGTGAAGTTATCATCTGTCAGTACCATGTCAGAGGCTTCTTTGGAGACTTCGGTGCCACTGATACCCATAGCAATGCCGATATCCGCCTGCTTCAGTGCGGGTGCATCGTTGACGCCATCACCGGTCATGGCAACAACATGATCACGGCCCTGTAACGCTGTGACCAGGTTGAGCTTTTGTTCCGGTGCTACACGGGCAAAGACTGAGACAGTTTCAGCAGCCTGACTGAGTTCTTCCGCACTCATTTCACTCAATTCACGCCCGGTTAGCGCTTCCAGTTCATCGCTGTTTTGGCCGGGGTTGTTTTGCAAACCGATTTTTGCCGCAATGGCTTTGGCGGTAAGCACATGGTCACCGGTAATCATTTTCACCCGCACACCGGCTTTCTGACAGGTGGCAATAGCCTTGATGGCCTCGGATCTGGGAGGGTCAATCATGGCTTGCAGACCCACGAATGTCAGTGTTTGTTCCGGCTCCCTGTTATTGAACTCATCCAATGTATCTTCACTGTTAGGTACCTTCTGCATGGCAAAGGCCAGTACGCGCATCCCCTGGCTGGCGAAGGCATGTACCTGTTCTTCAATGGCATCATGCATCAATGATTCTGTTTCGCCATCCACATTCAACTGTGAGGTACAACGAGCCAGGATCTGCTCCACTGAACCTTTCAGGTAGATCAGATTATGATGGGCGTCGAGGCGATGCAGCGTCGCCATATATTGGCGATCTGATTCAAATGCGATGGTATCAATGCGTTTAAATTCAGCTTCACACTGCCTTAGCTGATAACCGGCTTTCATGGCGGAGACAATCAGGGCACCCTCGGTGGGGTCACCCTCAACACCCCAGCGGCCCTCAGTCTCACTCAGGCGTGAGTCATTACTAATCAGACCCGTTATCAGAATGTGGTGTAAGGCATCATTGTCAGCCAGGTCTGCCTTCTGGCCGTCGCAACTGAGCTGTCCTTCAGGGTGGTAACCACTGCCACTCACATCATAGGTTTTGCAACCCGCCAGGATTTTTTGTACCGTCATCTGGTTTTCAGTCAGTGTGCCGGTTTTATCAGAGCAGATGACGGTAGTTGATCCCAGTGTTTCGACTGCCGATAGTTTACGAATAATGGCATTGCGTGATGCCATTCGACGTACGCCTATGGCCAGGGTGATGGTAACTACAGCAGGTAACCCTTCCGGAATAGCCGCAACCGCCAGAGCAACGGCTGCCATAAAGGTATCACTGACTTCCATGCCATATAACAGACCCACCCCAAAAGTGATCGATGCCAGACCGAGAATGACCCATAGCAGCAGTTTACTGAACGCATGAATTTTGCGGGTTAGTGGTGTTTCCAGTGTAGTAGCTTCAGAAATCATATGGGCAATTTTGCCGGTTTCGGTTTGATCTCCTGTCGCGGTTACGATGCCTTTGCCAGATCCATAGGTAACCAAGGTGCCGGCAAATGCCATGTTATTTCGATCTGCTAACACGGTATCGGTATCAAGAATATCCAGGTGTTTTTCAGAGGATACTGATTCACCTGTCAGCGCCGATTCGTCAATTTGCATGTCCCTGCATTCTAACAGGCGCATATCGGCTGGCACTTTGTCACCCGAAGCCAGAAAAATCAGATCGCCAGCAACCAGATCTGTCGCTGGTATAGTTTTTTTCTCGCCATTACGTAATACAGTGGCGCTAGAGGAGAGCATTTTTTTCAGAGAGTTAATCGCCTCTTCAGCTTTTGATTCTTGCACAAAGCCGATAATGGCATTGATGATGACGACAGCAAAAATAACCCCGGAGTCAACATATTCTTTTAAAAATAGTGTGACCAGAGTGGCAAATAGAAGTATGTAGATCAGTGGGTTATGAAATTGTAGTAACAAGCGTTTAAATGCGGATATGGGTTGCTTTCCGGTAATACTATTAGGGCCGAATGCTTGTAATCTTTCTGCCGCTGAATTGGAGGTTAAACCTGTGTCGACATCACTCTCCAGAGTCTCAATAACCTCTTTGCTGTCAAGATGGTGCCAGGGTTTGTCGGGTAGTGACTTCATCGAGCGCTCCACACTTATGCCTAAGGGTATACCCTAGCACAAAAAAAAACGGAACGTAATGCCTTGATATTGATCAAGGTCAGCGTTCCGTTTTGCGCCCCCTTTGGGGGCTGGGGCACTACAAGTTGTTAGGTTAGGCGACTCTGGATGTATCCTGGCAACAGTCTGGATGAGTTGTCATAAAGTGACAGAGCGTTTGAGTCAAAAGAGCCATTTTCGCACTGTTACCCTGAGCTCTTGCCAGTTCAATATCATCCAGGATGTATTGCCTGACTTGATGACTGGCATTGTGTTCAACCATATATTTACCTAATGCCATGGCAACAATAGGCTCCAGATGCTCGTGTTCTGCAATCGCATCAATTTCTTCATCACTGAGGTCGCACATTTCCAGACATTCTGTATAGGTCAACATGATTTTATCCTCAAGAGTTCTAAGTTGGATTTACGGTTCGCACAAACCGTCTATTAATCTTATTTCAGTTTAGTTCAGTGAGTGAGGAGTTAAAGTCAGATAAGTAGATATAAATTCAAGACTTTCCCTGGATTTAAACAAGGGTTTCATGCTGCGTACGCACATTATTTTATCGAAAAATCTGTAATCAGTTTGTCATTAAGTACTTAGCTGGTGTTGCTTTGCACCACTGAAAAGTATCCCAGCCCCCCATTGCAGATAAAAAAGTCGCTACTGAGTAAGTGCTGACGTTTTTAGAATTATTGCCGTCGTTTCCATAGGGTCAACTGAGCGGGGGTAGGGCTATTCTGCATCTCAATAGTTAATAGTGACTTGACTGCTTAACCGGAGAAACTGCCATGACACCCGCTGAACTGCATCAGGATGCCATCATTATAGATGGTTTGATCATTGCGAAATGGAATCGTGAACTGTTTGAAGATATGCGCAAAGGTGGGCTGACTGCTGCCAGTTGTACTGTGTCAGTCTGGGAAGGGTTTCAGGCAACCATCAATAATATTGTTGATGCCAATCAGCTTATGCGAGACAACGATGATCTCGTTATGCCTGTTTTAACCACAGACGATATTCAGCGAGCCAAGGCGTTAAATAGAACCGGCATTATTCTGAGTTTCCAGAATGCGCATGCGTTTGAAGACCAGATCGGCTATGTCGAAGTATTTAAAAAGCTCGGCGTGGGCATCGTACAGATGTGTTACAACACGCAAAATCTGGTGGGTACAGGGTGTTATGAGCCTGATGGTGGTCTGTCTGGTTTCGGACGTGAAATTGTTGCGGAAATGAACCGTGTGGGAGTGATGTGTGATCTTTCGCATGTGGGTTCCAAAACCTCGGTAGACGTAATTCTGGAATCGAAAAAACCGGTTTGCTACTCCCACTGCTTGCCGTCAGGACTGAAAATGCATCCGCGCAATAAATCCGATGAAGAGTTGAAATTTATTGCTGATCGCGGTGGCTTTGTTGGTGTGACCATGTTCGCTCCCTTCCTGAAAAATGGCATAGATTCGACCATTGATGACTACGCTGAAGCCATAGAGTACGTGATGAATATCGTTGGTGAGGATGCAATCGGTATAGGTACTGACTTTACTCAGGGACAGGATCAGCAGTTTTTTGATCGGCTGACACATGATAAAGGCTATGCCCGTCGTCTGACAGATTTTGGCAAAATCGTGAATCCCTTGGGCATCCGTACAGTAGGTGAATTTCCTAATCTGACTGAAACCCTGATCAAGCGTGGCATGAGTGAAACCCAGGTGCGCAAAATCATGGGTGAGAACTGGGTGCGTGTCCTCAAGGATGTCTGGGGCGAGTAAGTCTTAAAAAATAAATATTCCTTGTTAATGAACAAAGCGATTTAAGGTGAACGTTGTGACAAAAATGGCCCCTGAACTGCCAATTGAAGTGGATAGTGAAACCGGTATCTGGACATCAGATGCGCTGCCTATGCTGTATGTGCCCAGACACTTTTTTATTAATAACCATCAGGCGATTGAAGAAGAGTTGGGCCCTGAGCGCTATGCAGAGATTCTTTATAAAGCTGGCTATAAAAGTGCCTGGCACTGGTGTGAAAAAGAAGCAGAGCTGCACGGTCTGAGCGGTGTTGAGGTGTTTGAACATTATATGAAACGACTGTCCCAGCGCGGCTGGGGTAAATTCATAACCGAATCGATAGATCTTGAAGCCGGGGTTTGCAACGTGCGTCTCGAGCACTCCGCGTTTGTGTATCACTATGGCAAGGTTAACCGCAAGATTGAATATATGTTTACCGGCTGGTTTGCCGGTGCGATGGATCAGATTCTGGAGGCGCAGGGGAGCTCGCTGCGAACCGTAGCTGAGCAGACCCAAAGTGGTGCTGAAGCCGGTCATGATGTGGGTTATTTCGTTACCCGTCCCAAGGTTTAATGTTGCTGTCCAGGAGTAACCTATGTCCCAGTTTGATGCCATTTTTCAACCGATTCAACTCGGTAAGCTGACCATCCGTAACCGGGTGGTGAGTACAGCGCATGCCGAGGTTCATGCCACTGATGGCGGCATGACCACTGAACGTTATGTGAAGTATTACGAAGAGAAAGCCAAGGGTGGCTGTGGCTTGTGTATTTGTGGGGGCTCTTCGGTGGTCTCCATAGACAGCCCACAAGCCTGGTGGAGCTCTGTTAATCTGTCCACCGACCGCATTATTCCACACTTTCAGAATCTTGCCGATGCGGTGCACAAGCATGGCGGCAAGATTATGATCCAGATTACCCATATGGGACGGCGTTCGCGCTGGGATGGTTATAACTGGACGACGCTCCTGTCGCCCTCGGGTATTCGTGAACCCGTGCATCGTTCTACCTGTAAAACTATTGAGCCGGAAGAAATAGAGCGCATCATCGGTGACTTTGCTCAGGCGGCACGGCGTGCCAAAGAGGGTGGGCTGGATGGTGTCGAACTGTCTGCGGTGCACCAGCATTTGATAGACCAGTTCTGGAGTCCACGGGTTAACAAGCGCACAGATGAGTGGGGTGGCAGTTTTGAAAACCGCATGCGCTTCGGCATGGAGGTGCTTAAAGCGGTGCGTGCCGAAGTTGGGGATGATTTTGTTGTCGGTATGCGTATTTGTGGCGATGAGTTCCATCCCGACGGTTTGACCCATGAGGATATGAAGCAGATTGCTGCCTATTATGATGCTACCGGCCTGGTGGATTTCTTTGGAGTTATAGGTTCAGGTTGTGATACCCATAACACCCTGGCGAATGTGATTCCGAATATGTCCTACCCGCCAGAGCCTTTTCTGCATCTGGCGGCGGGTATTAAAGAGGTGGTCAAGGCGCCGGTTATTCATGCGCAGAACATTAAAGATCCCAACCAGGCGCAGCGTATTCTGGAAGGGGGTTATGTCGACATGGTGGGTATGACCCGTGCGCATATTGCCGATCCGCACATCATTGCCAAGATCAAGATGGGTCAGATCGACCAGATACGTCAGTGTGTAGGTGCCAATTATTGTATTGACCGCCAGTACCAGGGGCTAGATGTACTGTGTATTCAAAATGCGGCCACATCGCGTGAATACATGGGCTTGCCACATATTATCGAAAAAACGCAAGGCCCTGTACGCAAGGTGGTGGTAGTTGGCGGTGGTCCTGCGGGTATGGAAGCTGCACGAGTGGCAGCTGAGCGCGGTCATCAGGTGGTGTTGTTTGAAGGACAGGCACAGTTGGGTGGGCAGATTACCCTGGCTGCCAAAGCGCCGCAGCGTGATCAGATGGCCGGTATTACGCGTTGGTATCAGTTGGAATTGGCCCGCCTGAAGGTGGATGTACGTCTGAACAGCTATGCCGATGAAGCGATGATCACAGCTGATCAGCCGGATGTGGTTATCCTTGCAGTGGGTGGCAAACCCTTTATCGAGCAAGAACCCGCCTGGGGTGCTGCAGAGGGCCTGATCGTCAGCAGTTGGGATATTCTCGATGGCAAGGTAGTACCGGGCAATAATGTGCTGGTGTATGACACTATCTGTGAGTTCACTGGTATGTCGACTGCCGATTATCTGTCTGAAAAAGGCAGCAAGGTGGAGCTGGTGACTGATGATATTAAACCAGGCGCAGCAGTCGGTGGTACTACCTTCCCAACCTATTACCGCAGTCTCTATCCCAAAGAGGTGATCATGACGTCTGATCTGGCACTGCACAAGGTCTATCGTGAAGGCGATCAATTGGTGGCTGTGTTGGAGAATGAGTATACCGGTCAGTTGGAAGAGCGCGTGGTTGATCAGGTGGTGGTAGAAAATGGCGTACGTCCAGATGAAAGCCTGTATTACGCCTTAAAACCCCAGTCACTGAACAAAGGGCAGATGGATATTGCGGCGCTGTATGACATCAAGCCTCAACCCTGTTTGAGTGAGTCGACTGATGGTGACAAGTTTGTATTGTTCCGTATCGGTGATTGCACAGCACCACGAAATACCCATGCAGCCATCTATGATGCGCTGCGTCTTTGCAAGGATTTCTGATACAGGGTTCGGGTTATGTTGAACGTGTTATTACCTTGGTTGCTAGGCGTAGCCCTGTTATTGGCAGTGATTGGTGCCGTGCGCCGTATCCGTCTATGGCGAGTAGGCCGTAGTGCACCTGTGCCGTTGCTGGCCGGTTTGGCCGCCATGCCGCGCCGCTATCTGATTGATCTGCATCATGTGGTAGCGCGGGATAAGTATATCTCGCACACCCATGTTGCTACCGCCGGAGGCTTCGTTCTGGCGGCAATACTGGCCGTGCTGGTGCATGGTTTACACTGGCACAACGCTATTTTGGCCTGGGCATTGTTGCTTGCAACAGCGTCGATGTTTTGCGGTGCACTGCTGGTGGCGAAGCGTCGCCTAAACCCGCCAGATCGCCTGTCTAAAGGCCCCTGGATGCGCCTGCCAAAAAGCCTGTTGGCTTTCTCGCTGGGATTCTTTTTGCTGACCTTGCCGGTTGCCGGGGTGCTGCCGGCTGATGCTGGCGGCTGGCTGCTGGTGGTCCTACTGCTGGCGCTGATCACCTGGGGGCTGGGTGAGATGTTCTTCGGCATGACCTGGGGCGGACCGATGAAGCATGCCTTCGCCGGTGCCTTACACCTGGCGTTTCATCGTCGTGCGGAACGTTTCGGTGGTGGTCGCTCGACTGGCCTCAAACCCCTTGATCTGGCTGATGCGGATGCACCACTGGGGGTGGAAAAGCCGGCTGATTTTACCTGGAACCAGTTGCTCGGTTTCGATGCCTGTGTGCAGTGTGGTCGCTGTGAAGCAGTTTGTCCGGCTTATGCGGCTGGCCAGCCGCTGAACCCGAAAAAACTGATTCAGGATATGGTGGTGGGCTTGGCCGGTGGTACCGATGCTGGCTATGCCGGCTCTCCCTATCCCGGCAAGCCGGTGGGCGAGCACCAGGGCAGCCCGTTTGCACAGATCGTGGCGCGGGAAGGCCAGGGGCTGGTTGATGCTGAAACGCTCTGGTCCTGCACCACCTGCCGTGCCTGCGTGGAAGAGTGTCCGATGATGATTGAGCATGTCGATGCGATTGTGGATATGCGTCGTCATTTGACCCTTGAACGCGGACAAACCCCTAATAAGGGCGCCGAAGTGATCGATAACCTGATTGCAACGGATAATCCCGGTGGTTTTAATCCGGGTTCACGGATGAATTGGGCGGCGGATTTGAATCTGCCTCTACTGTCTGATGTGAAGCGTACAGACGTGCTGCTCTGGTTGGGTGATGGGGCGTTCGATATGCGCAACCAACGTACCCTGCGGGCGTTCGTCAAAATTCTGCGTGCGGCCGGGATTAACTTTGCCGTACTGGGAAATGAGGAGCGTGATTGCGGTGATGTGGCCCGCCGCCTTGGTGATGAAGCTACCTTTCAGTCGCTGGCCAAACGCAATATTCAAACCCTGTCGCAATACAGTTTTCGTGCCATTGTCAGTTGTGATCCGCACAGCTTTCATGTGCTGAAAAATGAATATGCGGCATTCGGTGGTGAGTATGTGGTCTATCATCACACCACCTACATCAACCAGTTACGCCAGTTAAGCAAGATTAAGCTCCGCGCTCATAAGGGTGGCAAAGTGACCTACCACGATCCCTGCTACCTGGGGCGTTATAACGGTGAATATACGGCGCCAAGAGATGTCCTCAGTGCGATGGGAATCGAAGTTGTCGAGATGCAGCGTTCCGGTTTTCGTTCGCGTTGTTGTGGCGGTGGAGGTGGCGCTCCGATTACCGATATACCGGGTAAACAGCGAATTCCTGATATGCGTATGGAGGATATTCGTGAAACCTCAGCAGAGCAGGTCGCTGTTGGTTGTCCTCAGTGTATGGCGATGCTGGAAGGTGTGGTGGAACCCCGACCCCAGGTGCTGGATATTGCTGAGATGGTCGCTGATGCACTGGAAATTTCAGCGGAAATACCGGAAAAAGAGGAGGTCAGCTTATGAGTGATAGCCTTCGCCGTGATCCGCGCCGCGAACAGATACGGCGTAACCGTTTACATCCCCAGCATGATGCTGTGTTGGCGGCTATGAATGGCACTGATAGTCCAGCCGAATGGTTAAGCGCACAGGGTATAAAGCGGCGCAATCCGCATCTGATAGGGTTTATCGGTCCTAATGGCTTGCGTCGTATTGATCGTAGTGGTGTGCAGGGCGGCGCCGCGTCAGCCGCTAAGTCACCCGGCCTTACTGTGGATAGCCGGCCTTTGCACCACATCGAGTCGCCAGCGGCTTATGTGGTGGTTGTGCCCGATATGCCGGGTGGGCGGTTGAGCGCGCTGGATAAGGACCTGTTGGGGTTGGCGCAGCAGTTGGCATCCCGACAGCCAGAAACAGCCGTGTTAGCGGTGGTGTTTGGTTCATATAAAGAGCTAGGCTTTGCCGATGCTGGCGTGGATAGATTATTGCATCTGACCGATGCCGTCTTTGAGCAATACTCCCCAGAGCTGCAGCTGGCACGGTTGCTGCAGTTAGAGTCTGATCTGCAGCCTGAATACTGGTTGTTTCCTGATTCAGGGTTAGGTGGGGGTGATTTGGGACGGCGATTTGCTGTGCAGATTGATGTGCGCGCCGCCACCGGGCTCTGGCAGGTTCGGCAGGATAATGAACAGCTACAGTGTATTTGTCGGGGTGCCGCAGCCACAGTGGATATTACCCGTGAACTGCCTCGTGTTGTGCTTGCACTGCCTGAGTGTGCTGAACCGGTTAGTGATACGCGCCACGAAGCTGTTGCGTTTTCATTGCGTGCAGGTCAGGTCGAATCCTTGCAGCGAATTGAGGATATGGGCGCTGTTGGCGTTGATCCGGCGAGTGTGTCCCTGGCGGAAGCTGAATTTATTCTGTCTGGCGGTAATGGTGTGACGGACTGGCAGGGCTTCCATACAGCGGCTGAAGTACTGGGCGCCACAGAGGGCGCGTCCCGTGTGGCGGTAGATGATGGCTTTATGCCACGTGACCGACAAGTGGGTGCAACAGGCACCTGGGTGACAGCGCGTGTTTATCTGGCTGTAGGTATTTCCGGTGCAATTCAACACCTTCAGGGCATTCAGACCTGTGAAAAAGTCATTGCTATCAACACAGATCCAGGTTGCGATATGGTGAAACGAGCGGATCTGGCTGTGATCGGTGATGCCGCCGCGATACTGGAAAAGCTCATTGAGAAGGTTAATGCACTGAAACAGGAGACGCGTCATGTTGCCTAACACGCTTGCTAGTCGTGCTGCATCATCCAAGGTAGCAGCACTCTTGTCGATTGGACAGCATCCGCTTACCGGGCGTGCCCGACGTGCTGATCAGGATGCCAGAGCTTTAGAAATGGCACTCAATTTAGCTGATATTGAGCTGTTACCCGTGCATGCAGGATGGGTTGATGAGGCTTCGGAAGCCGCTTTACGCGGTTATATCGGGATGGGAGTGCCTGAGCTGCATCTGCTCGAGCAGCCAGTTGAGGCCGATGTTGTGCCAGCGTTGGAGGTGTTTGTTCGCCAGCAGCAGGTCTCATTGGTGTTGTGTGGCGGCCGGGCTGAAGCTGGTGAAGGTTCCGGGTTATTACCCTATCAGCTGGCACAGCGATTGGGTTGGCCTGTGATTAGCGGACTGGCTGAGATTGAACACTTGCGATCTGATTCTGTGACGCTTTTGCAAGCCTTGCCCAGAGGCCAGCGTCGACGTTTGAAGGTATCCCTGCCCGCTGTGCTGGCCTTGGATTCGGCGGCTCCAGCTGCGCGACAATCAGCGTTTGGTCCGGCTCGTCGGGGCCAGTTGATGCAACAGAGTGCGGACGTAAAAGCTGATCTGGATCGAAACGACTGGCAGTTTCAGCCAGCACGAAAGCGTCCAAAACGCTTAAAAATTATTAAAGCGACATCTGCAAGGGATCGATTTAAAGCAGCAGCAGCTAAAGCTGAGGCCAGTGGTGGAGAGGTGTTACAAAACCTGTCGGCTGACAAATCAGCCGATGCCATACTGAAAATGCTACTCGAAGAGGGGGTGTTGAATCGGGATAAATCAGCCTGACCCGGAGGATTTGTAAATAAATTCCGGAGATTTCTGCAAGACCTTGCAAGGTCAGCTGATTTAGAGTCAATCGTGGTTTTTTTTAGGATTGATGCAAATCAAACTTTCGCGTTAAATCCAGCATATGCATGTCTGGCTTGAAGCAAAAAGGGTGTTGTCTATACCACACTCACCAACAACAAAGATAAGGTGACACATAAATGAGCAAACCTAACCTGAACAGACGTAATATTCTTAAAGCCGCTGCAGCGGGTGCTGTCGCTGCGCCTTTGGCTATGGCGTCCACGTCTGCTTTTGCAACTACCAATTTGCGTATGCAAACCTACTGGGGTCGTGAAGCAGCTGATGTTTTTTCTGCTTTTGGCAGTGATGTACGTACGGCTTCTAACGGTTCATTACGGGTTCGCCACTTTACCGGCAGCTCACTGGTTCCTGATGCCGAAATGTTTCAAGCTGTCAGCAATGGCACAATTGATATGTGTCAGGGTTATGCAGGCTACTGGCCGGGTCAGTTGGATATCGCCGGTATTGAATCGGGTCTTCCAGGTGCCTGGACCACCTATGATGAAGCACAGTATGTGTTCCGTCATAAAGGCTTGCTGGAACTGGTTCGTGAAGCCTATGCCGAAAATAATGTTCACTACATGGGCCCAATCTTCGGTGGTCCGTTTGATTTGCTGACTAAAGAGCCAGTGAATAGCCTGGAAGATCTGAAAAACATGCGTATCCGCGCAACGCCTGCTGTGGCACGTATCCTTCAGGCTTTTGATATTCCAACCGTATTCCTGCCAGGTTCTGAACTTTATGTAGGCCTGAGCACCGGTACTATTGATGGTGTGATTTATGCCGGAACCAACGAGTATGTTGGTATGAAACTGTATGAAGTGGCTAAGCATTACACCTCTCTGGGCATGGTGTATCCAGGCTACTGCGACCAGATTTTGGTGAATATGGATGTCTGGAACGCCATGTCTGAAGAAGAGCAAAAAGTGATGGAATTGGCTTATGAGAAGCATGCATCACACATGAACACCTGGATGGTTAGTGGCTCTATCGATGCGGGTGGCAGTGGTAAATTCGAAATGAACAAGCTGAATGCGGAAGACTCTGCACGTCTTCGTCGTGCAGCTGAAGTAATTTGGGAAGATGAAGCAGCCAAGTCTGATCGCAACCGTAAGGCGATCGACATCCTGAAAGAAACAGCGAAAGCTACAGGTCGTGCCTGATGCTTTCGGTCTGTCACTTAGTTAGCTGGGTTGATAGACTCTCTGAAACTGTTGGTAAGGCCATCTCCTGGATGTGCCTTGCCATCATTGCAGTGATGCTCTATGAAATAGCCGCCCGCTATTTCTTCAACAGCCCGACATCCTGGGCGCACGAAGTGACCACTATGCTATACGGAACCTTCTGTATCATAGCGGGCACCTACACTCACCGTTATCAGGGCCATGTGCGCAGTGAAGCCCTTTATCATCTGTTTTCCCGTCGCGGTAAAGCTATTGCTGATACGCTGACAGGCTCATTGGTGTTATTCGTTCTGATTGTGTTTTTTGTGGCATCTGTAGATTTCGCCTGGGACTCCTGGCAGCGCGACGAGTTATCGTCACGCAGCACCTGGGCACCGCCTTTGTATCCTTTTAAAACCGTTTTGCCTGTGGCAGTGGGGTTAATCACCTTACAAAGTGCCGCGCATCTGATTCGGGATATTTGTGTGGCGTTTAATGTTGGCTGTGATGCGTGTGTCGACCGTGGTGTGGAAGTTGAACACTGAGGTCTAGCGTAGTGCGTGCGGTTAAGTCCGGCCGCTTTATAAATACATAACGATAAAAGGTACACAAGGTGTCAGATATTGATCCTTTATTGATAACTCTTGGCATGTTTGCCGCGATGTTTGTCATGCTGTTACTGGGGACACCCTTGTCCTGGTCTTTGCTGACCGTAGGTATGGGGTTTGCCTATTTTCTCTGGGGTTCTGGCGCGCTGGAACTGCTTACCGTTAGTGCATTCTCATCCATGGATAACTTTATCCTGGTGGCACTGCCGATGTTCATCTTCATGGGGCTAATGCTGGAACGATCGGGCATTACCGATGATTTGTTTGAAATGATGAACAAGTTGATGGGGGCGCAACCCGGTGGTTTAGGGGTGGGTACCATCGTCCTCTGTGCTCTGATTGCTGCTATGGCCGGTGTGTCCGGTGCCGCCACCGTCAGTCTGGGTGTGATTGCGTTACCGGCCATGTTGAAACGTGGATACAGTAAAAAGCTCGCAACCGGAACGATTATGGCCGGGGGGCGCTGGGATTTCTGATACCGCCAAGCGTGTTGATGATCCTGTATGCCTTTTTGGCAAAGGAGTCTATCGGCAAGCTTTTCGCAGCAGGTTTGATTCCCGGACTCATGTTGGCGGGTATCTACATCGTTTATATCCTGATCATCAGCCGTATTAAGCCTTCTATTGCACCCCCTTGGCTGAAGCTGAACGGGTTGATTGGAAAGGTAAACTTGCCTCTCTGAAGGCGCTGATATTGCCAGGTACGCTAATTGTTACTGTTCTGGCCTGCATTATTCTCGGGATTACCACGCCATCAGAAGCGTCAGCGATAGGCGCCGCCGGAGCCATTATCTGTGCAGCTATCTACCGGACACTCAACTTCAAAATGATGAAGGATGTGTTGCTGGACACTACCAAAATCATGGGGATGCTGATCTGGATAACCTTAACGGCGATCTTCTTCAGTAAGGTGTATATCGGTCTCGGCGCGGGCTTTTTGCTACAGGACCTGGTTGAAGACACAAGTCTGGCGCCTATGGCCGTCATAGTGTCTATGTTGGCCTGCTACTACGTGTTGGGTATGTTTTTGGATGATTTTGCTATCGTCTTTATCACCGTACCTTTGTTTGTGCCGGTGGTGGAAATGCTTGGTTTTGATCCTGTCTGGTTTGCCATCCTGTTCATTGTCAGTATGCAGTCAGCCTATTTAACACCACCTTTCGGCTATAACCTGTTCTATATGCGATCGGTAGCGCCACCCTCGGTGACTATCTACGACCTGTATCTGGCAGCTATTCCATTTATTCTGCTGCAGATATTCGGTCTGGCCTTGCTGGTGATGTTCCCACAGATCGCACTCTGGTTACCGGAATTGATTTACGGTCCTTAAAAGAGAAGGCGCAAGATGCTCAGCGTTTTTGCCTGGTTAATCATCCTTTTGTTCTGAAGGGTTATATCAGGTAAAAGCGCTGTTTTTGTTGGATTTACTTGTTTTTTGTGCGTATATTGATCCATGCTGTTCATACGGCACGTACATACAATAACAAGAGCCCATAGCGTCTTAACAGCATGGATGCGTTTTGTTCTCTGCGCCAGCAGAAACAGGACGTCAATGTGGTTTCTATAATCTGTCATTATGGATTCACATATGCTGTTCAGAACTAAAGACGCATCGTCCTTACCCGCTCTAAAACTATCCCTGCAACGCCTTGAGAATGATGTCAATGCACTCAAAGCACATATGGCATTCATTGAATTTGATGTTCAGGGTAATATACAAAAAGCCAACGCGCTTTTCTTACAAGCCACTGGCTACAGCTCAGAGCAACTCACCGGCCAGCATCATCGTATTTTTTGTCCAAAGCATGTTACCCAAAGTCCGGAATATGCGAAACTATGGCAAACGCTGGCATCGGGTCATTCGGTAGCAGGGACTTTCGAGCGAATTAATGCTCAAGGTCAGCCCTTATGGCTGGAGGCAACCTATTTTCCAGTTACCGATGACCAGGGCAAGGTCTATAAAGTCCTGAAAATTGCAGCTGATGTGACGGATCGTAAAATTGAGTCCGATCAGCAATTAGCGGTTTTGCATGCCTTGGACCGTTCAATGGCGGTGATTAAATTTACGCCTGACGGCAGTATCATTTCCGCGAATGATAATTTTCTCAATGCTGTGGGTTATCGGATTGATGAGCTAAAGGGAAAGCATCACCGTATTTTTTGTAAAGATGCCTTTTATCAGGATAATCCCAACTTCTGGGCAGAGTTGCAGCGTGGTGAATTTAAGTCCGGTCGTTTTGAACGACTTGATTCGCGTGGGCAGGTGATCTGGTTAGAAGCGACCTATAACCCGATCAAAAATGCTCAGGGGAAGGTTGTGCAGGTTATCAAATTTGCGTCTGATATTACTGCTAAAGTTGAGTTGGATATAGCCATTCGTGAAGCGGCTGCACTGGCCAGCAGCACCTCTGAAGAAACCGCACAAATTGCTCAGCAAGGCTTGTCTTCTTTAGATCAAGCCGTACAAACATCGCGTCAGATTGCCATCAAGGTCGATGAAGTCAATGAACTGATAGCGAAGTTGAATGTGCAATCAGAAAGTATTCAGTCGATTGTCGCTACGATCAAGTCCATCGCTGACCAGACTAATTTGCTGGCCCTGAATGCAGCCATTGAAGCAGCCAGGGCTGGGGAGCAGGGGCGTGGATTTGCTGTTGTAGCTGATGAAGTGCGACAGTTGGCCTTCCGCACCAGTGAGTCAACCAAGATGATTGCAGACGTCGTCAATGAGAACCATCAGTTGCTTAGTACCTTGACAAGTAACACCACAGAAGCGCGACGGTCAGCAGAGGCTGGACAGGAAAGTATCAGCCGGGTCAGTGATATTATGACTGAGATCTATCAGGGAGCAGAGAATGTGTCACAAGCGGCAGCCAGGTTGGGTAATCTGAGTTAGTTGGGAGCACAGTCTGCAAACGACATGACCTTGTTCACCTGAGACACCTTGGTGGGGACAAGCGTTGGATCAATTGCGATTCTACAGCCTGAATGCCATTATTGGCTCATTCGACTCGATAAGTATAAAGAGACCTGTAATGAGCCAGAACACACCGGAAATTTCCCGTCCTGCTGGGCGGCGGAAAACCCGTGCCGGACAGCGTGGTCGTATGACTCAAGCGGCGGCGCTGGATACAGTCAATCAACTCCTGGGCGACTCGCCCAATCGCCGTGATTTGCTCATAGAGCACTTGCACCGTATTCAGGATCATATCGGCTACTTATCCCTGGCACATTTGCGTGCTCTGGCTGAACGTATGAACTTGCCGATGGCCGCTGTTTATGAAACCGCCAGTTTTTATGCCCACTTTGATATTGTGCATGATGATGAGTTACCTCCAGCCGCTGTAACTATCCGTGTATGTGATTCGCTGGCTTGTCAGCTGGCCGGGGCAGAGGCTTTGAGTCAGGCCTTGCAGCAGCAACTGGATCCCGCCGCTGTGCGGGTGGTTCATGCCCCCTGCATGGGACGCTGTGATGCCGCACCCGTAGTGGAGTTGGTTCATAATCATATTGAGCAGGCGAGTCCTGAAAAAATTGCGCATGCACTGGCTGTGCAGGCATTTGAGCCTGCTGAAGTGGATTGGCAGCCGTTAGCCGCGTACCAGGCAGAGGGTGGCTATCAGCTATTAGCTGATTGTCGTGCAGGTCATCGTTCGGTCGAAGCGTTGATGACGATGATGGAGCAGGCCGGTCTTCGTGGTCTCGGTGGCGCCGGTTTTCCGACTTATAAAAAATGGCAGTTTGTACGCGCTGAGCCAGCACCGCGTTACTGTGTGATCAATGCCGATGAGGGGGAACCTGGCACCTTTAAGGATCGCTATTATCTGGAGCGTCACCCACACCGTTTCCTTGAGGGTGCACTGATCAGCAGTTGGGCGATAGAAGCCAGTGCCTTGTATATCTATCTGCGGGATGAGTATCCCGGTGTGAATCAGTTGCTGCATGCCGCTATTGCTGAGCTGGAGCAAGCCGGCATTATTGAACCTGGCTATATTATTATCCGTCGCGGTGCCGGGGCTTATATCTGTGGTGAAGAGTCGGCTTTGATCGAGTCGCTGGAGGGTAAGCCAGGCAAACCGCGGCACCGTCCGCCCTTTGTGGCGCAAAAAGGCCTGTTTGATCGACCTACGCTGGTCAATAACGTTGAAACTGTGTATTGGATACCTCTGATTTATGCCAAGGGGCTGAGTGGTTTGCCTCACAAGGGCGTCATGGACGCAAAGGCCTGCGCTCCTTTTCCGTATCGGGTCGCGTGAATAAACCCGGTGTGCACCTGGCACCCGCCGGGATTACCCTGAATGAGTTGATTGATGAATATTGCGGTGGACTACCCGAAGGACAGCAATTGCTGGGCTATCTGCCCGGTGGTGCATCCGGCGGTATCTTGCCCGCCAGCAAAGCGGATATTCCGCTGGATTTTGATACCCTGCAGGCCGAAGGCTGCTTTATAGGTTCAGCGGCGGTGATGGTATTGTCTGATCAGGATAATTTACAGCAGGTGGCTAAAAACCTGATGGCCTTTTTCCGTGATGAATCCTGTGGCCAGTGTACCCCCTGTCGTGTTGGCACTGAAAAAATGCTCGATCTGATCAGTGAACCGGAGTGGGATCTACTGCAGTTGCAGCGTTTGTCACAAGTGATGATGGATGCTTCTATTTGTGGTCTGGGTCAGGCCGCACCCAATCCGGTGTTGGGTCTACTGAAAGACTTTCGTGCTGAACTCAGTGCCGCTAATATCATCGTCAAGGGGTAAGTCATGACTGCATTTGAACTGACGCTGGATGGCGTATCTGTCACTGCCTATGAAGGTGAAACCCTGTGGCAGGTGGCAAAGCGTGCCGGCGAAACCATTCCACACCTGTGCTTCAAAGATGCCGCTGGCTATCGGGCCGATGGTAACTGCCGTGCCTGTATGGTGGAAATTGAAGGCGAGCGGGTGCTGGCTGCCAGCTGTATTCGTGAAGCTTCCCCTGGCATGGTGGTACATAGTCTGAATTCAAAACGTGCCATGATTGCCCGTGAAGGTATCCTGGAGTTGCTGGTTGCCGATCAGCCGGACCGGCAACAGAGTCCGGACAGTGCCAGCCATTTCTGGCAGATGGCCGATCTGCTGGCGGTGGATGCCGCGGCTGTAAAAAAGCAACTGCCTGCCAGAGCTACAACACCAGAACGTATTGATCGTTCGCACAGTGCCATGGCCGTGAACCTGAATGCCTGTATTGACTGTAATTTGTGTGTGCGTGCCTGTCGTGAAGTGCAGGTAAATGATGTGATCGGCCTGGCACATCGTGGTTCTGCGTCTAAAATAGTATTTGATTTTGATGACCCGATGGGTAACAGCACCTGTGTCGCTTGTGGAGAGTGTGTGCAGGCCTGTCCAACCGGTGCACTGATGCCGGCGACGCTGGTAAATGCCGAGGGTGTGGGTGATTCTTCTGCCATAGATAAGCAGGTTGATTCTGTCTGTCCCTATTGTGGTGTGGGCTGTCAGCTTACCTATCAGGTGCGTGATGATAAAATCGTCAATGTAGTGGGCCGGGAAGGGCCCTCCAACCTGGGGCGTTTGTGCGTCAAAGGACGCTTCGGTTTTGATTATCCCAATCATGCCAGCCGTTTAACCCGCCCGCTGATCCGGCGAGAAGGAGTTGCTAAGGGAATCGATCCCGACTTTGATCCGGCTAATCCGCTGACACACTTTCGTGAAGCCGACTGGGATGAAGCGCTCGATCTGGCAGCCAGCGGACTGTCGCATTTGCGTGCCGCTTACGGTGCCGAGGCTTTGGCCGGTTTTGGCAGTGCCAAGTGTTCCAATGAAGAAGCCTGGTTGTTCCAGAAACTGGTTCGAACCGGTTTTGGCAGTAATAATGTCGATCACTGTACCCGTTTGTGCCATGCCAGTTCGGTGGCGGCGCTGATTGAATGTATTGGTACCGGTGCGGTGACTGCTTCGTTTATGCAGGCATCCCAGGCTGATGTAGTGATCCTGACCGGCTGCAACCCGGCTGTAAACCATCCGGTGGCAGCTACTTTCTTTAAGCAGGCGGCTAAAAAAGGTACCAAAATCATCATCATTGACCCGCGTGGTCAGGCGCTGAATGCCTATGCACACAAAGTGTTGCGTTTCTCTCCGGGAACCGATGTGGCGCTGTTTAATGCCATGCTCAATGTGATCGTTACCGAAGCCCTCTACGATCAGAGCTATATTGATGCGCACACGCAAGGGTTTGAAGCGCTGAAAGCCCATGTTGTGGATATGACACCCGAGGCCATGTCACCCTTGTGTGGCATAGAGCCGGAGGAAATCCGTGAAGTGGCTCGCCTTTATGCCCAAGCGGATAAGGCGATGATTTTCTGGGGCATGGGTATTTCACAGCATACTCATGGCACAGACAATGCGCGTTGCCTGATCTCCCTGGCATTGGCCTGTGGACAGACAGGACGTCCAGGCACGGGTCTGCATCCGTTACGCGGACAGAATAACGTACAGGGCGCTTCGGATGCTGGTTTGATACCCATGGTGATGCCGGATTATCAACCGGTGACGGATGCACAGGTAAAGTCAGCCTTTGAAGAGCTCTGGTCAACTCCGTTAAGCGGCAAGCCAGGCTTGACGGTGGTGGAGATCATTCACGCCATCGATGCCGGTAGCATCAAAGGCATGTATATTCTTGGTGAAAACCCGGCGATGTCTGATCCGGATCTGGAGCATGCACGTGCGGCACTGGCCAAACTGGAGCATTTGGTGGTGCAGGATCTGTTTGTTACCGAAACCGCCCAGTTTGCGGATGTGATCCTGCCTGCTTCGGCCTGGGCGGAGAAGGATGGTACGGTGACCAATACCAACCGTCAGGTGCAAATGGGTCGTGCCGCCGTTCCTCTTCCAGGTGAAGCGAAGCCGGATTGGTGGATCATCCAGGCCCTGGCAAACCGTATGGGGCTTAATTGGCACTATCAGCACCCACGCGATGTATTTGCCGAGATGAAACGCGGCATGGCATCTCTGGATCATATTAGCTGGGACAGGCTGGATGCAGAGCAATCGGTAACCTATCCTTGCCCGGCTGACGATCAGCCTGGGCTGGATGTGGTCTATACAGATGCTTTCCCGACCGAGACAGGTAAAGCGCGCTTCTCGCCAACACGCCCTCTGCCACCGGATGAGCCGGTAGATGCTGATTTTCCGGTGGTATTAACCACAGGTCGACAGCTGGAGCATTGGCATACCGGCTCTATGACCCGGCGTACCCGGGTGCTGGATGAACTGGAACCAGAAGCGGTGGCTAGTCTGGCCCCGACTGAGTTGGTTAAATACGGTCTGCAACCAGGTGATGCACTGACGATTACTACGCGGCGTGGTGAAATTACTTTGGCGGCACGTATCGATCCGTATATGCCTGAAGGGATGGTCTTTGTGCCTTTCTGCTACGTTGAAGCAGCGGCGAATATTTTAACTAACCCGGCACTGGATCCCTTTGGTAAAATACCTGAGTTTAAATACGCGGCTTGTCGATTAAGTAGTGCCGCTGCAGCTAGAGGTTAAGTTTGCTTGGTCAGACGCTGTGGCTCACATTTGGGCCACTCACCAGCAGTTTCAACAGATCGCTGCGGCAGATAATACCGACTAAACGGTGCTCATCGATGCTGACAACAGGCAAGGCTGTGATTTTCTGGTCGATAAAAAACTGCGCAATTTCCCGAACCAGCGTGTCTGTGGTGACAACAGCAACCTGGTGCGTAAGCTGTGAGGCAATAGTTTCTTCCGAATCCGTACCCGCTTGAATCAATTGGTTGCTGGTGATCAGGCTAATAGGCTGTAAATTAGGTCCGACAACAACAAGGTGATCTATCTCAGCTTGCTGGATAGTTTGCCAGGCGCTGGCTATTAAGGTAGCAGGGGTGATGGTGATCACCGGACTGCTCATAATGTGCAGTGCCTGAAGTTTACGGCGCTCTTTAAGTGAGTCAGACTCTCGTTCAGTATCCAGATAAATGCGTGAACGTCCTGATAACAGCCCGCCATGTTCGCCTGTCAGAGGGGTTGCAGCTTTGCCCAGTTGACCTGCGTGGTCAAACTGTCGGTCTTTGTTAATAGCATGGGCTTCCTCTACATTGCGTCCCCCGGTTAGCATACGTGCTGGTGGGTTAGTGATAAGTCCGTTGTCATAGATCAGCAATGCCATAATATCTCCCTGTGAGTATCTTGCTGTTAGTTAGGTTGTATCGGCTGGATGTGATTAAATTTTAATCACTATGACAGATTTTTCGCTAAAAAACTGAAAAGGGACCCC
>NZ_JRLB01000056.1 GCF_000764495.1 Nitrincola sp. A-D6 | reverse complement strand
GGCTAATAACGGCCCATCTAGCCCCTGCCCTCGCGCGGTTGCCAGATGCAGCACATCGCCATCTGGCAGGAGTCCGTCTTCGGCTTGCGCTGGCCGCAAGGCTTTCCAGCCATTCAGCGCATCGAGTCTTTCACGCGGCATTTGTTGCAGCAGATCAGCCATAGTCCACCTCGAATCCTATGGCTCCTGGCTGTAACGCGGGCAGAAGCCCTTCTGGAACAGGGACCACGTCAGCGGGCGACCCACCCGCTACAAAATCATGTTCAAGATGTAACCGGGACACACGTTTAATGCCCGGTACAGCCAGCAGCACAGAATAGAGATCGGCATGATAGATATCCGTACCAAAGGGCCAACCCTTGCCTTCAGCGCCACCACGAATTGGATGTAGCCAATTAACCAGGGCCAGCCGTGCCGCGTCAGTTACGCTGGCAAAATCAGCATCGGCTGATACCGTTAGTCGAGCACCAAGTCGGGTAAGGTTGAAATAGCGCGGCCCCAGCACATGCAGTTCGGTCGTAACCAGGCGGCGCGGATCCAGCCATCCCCGCACCGCCGCCAGCATGGCCGCATCGGGTTGCGGAGTGGGATGATCGATATCGGGCAGCACCACCACCGATACAGCACCAGGCCGATCGGTGAAACCATCTGCTGTAGGTGCCTTCGCTGCAATGGCATAGGCGCTGTGGATTGCGGCTCCAGGGGTTTCCCGTGCCAGATCAGCGAAATCGCTGGCAGACACCGCACGCTCACGGCGCCGCAGGGTTGAAGGAGCACGTCGCCGCACTTCATCGAGGGTTTCACCATCCGCGCCGCCATAGGCAGCACGCGGATTAGAAACAGATTTCACCTGCGCCAGCGCTCCCTTGATTTTCGTGATAGTGCCGCGCGCCACATTGGCCACACGCCCCCCACCGAAGCGATAGCGGGCCGCACGGATAATAGACCCGTTAGGCGGGATTGCCCCGCCAACGCCCTTGGGTCGCCCATCTCCAAAACGTATTTCGCCTGTCGCCGCATCCAGCAGATAGACTCTGTCCGCCGGGCCATGACCGTGGAAATCTGTAACCCTTTGCCAGACTTGCACATCAGCGTTGATCGTTACCGTCAGATCCAGATCAGGCGCTCCGGTATTCGGGTCGATGGCAACCGGTGCGCGGGTCAGTCGCAGACGTTGGCCAGGCCGACCCGTGGATACACCCAATCGCTCATCCTTGCGCGTCGAGGCCGCTGTTCCCCGCACCACATTGAGCCGCAACTGATTCAGCAACCGAGGCCGCGACTCAGGTTGTTCAAGGGTCGCACGGATAAAATACAGCGGAAGATAGACAGGTTCACCCGTATCGGGATCCTCGATACCTGGCACATCCGGTGCCGCAAAAATTGGTACCAGACTGCCCCAGACTTCCTGGGGAATCGCAGCTGGATTAAGTTCGTCTCCCTGATTCACTTTTTCTTGTAACGCATCAGCCAGCGCTTGTGCATCAGCACAGTCGCTTAAAAGACCTGCCGTATCCTCCTCGACCCCCATCTGCAGTAACAGATCAACGCTCAATGCCTGCTTAAGCCGTTCGGCCTCTTCTGTGACATTAACACCATCAATACTGCCGCCAAGGAACGCAATCAACTCATCCGCGCTGCGCGGCGATCGCATCAGTCCCATCGCTTTCCACGCGTCGGCAGAGGCGGCGCTCAGGCGTACGCCGGTTGCAGTCGATGGCATCTCCAGTGTCAGGATACCACTGCGGCGTAAGCTTCGGTTTCGTCCAGCGTCAGGTTGAGTGGAACCCAGCCTGGCTTAGCGTCCAGGGTGAAAGGACCACTTTCGCCACCCGCATAAACCTCCCAGTGAACCGGTGACGGCGTGCCAGGCAGGGCAGCCAGCGGACCCGCTATTGTCATCTCTGGTCCTTCGATCACCTCACCCTGTGTATCTGTGTCGAACACTTGCGCCGCTTCAACATACAGATCAAGTGGACCCACAGGCATCCGGTCTTCAGGAGTGGCTATTTCCGCTTTGGGGCGCAATACCAACGCAAAGATAAATTGCCGCCCAACCGCTTCTGTCTCGCCAAAAGGATGAAAGGCATGCAGCCATTCGGTGTCTTTGCTGCCCTCGTTGTCGAACCGGGTCACAGGCTGCCAGACGCTGCCTGAACCACCCAGGGGCACCAGCGACAGACCAACAGCCGCATTAACGGCCCGTAGCGAACGATCAGTTTCGAAGACCACTTCATCATCAAGATCAGGGTCGTCCACGGCCACTTGGCTACCGCGCGGCACATCTACCTGCAACGGGTCGCCCGGTCGTTTGAGATCTTTCAGTACAAACGCCAGGTCGGCGCGCGCAGGCTGTGCGGGTCGCGCTGTAATGCCGATCAGGTTAAGAAAAGCGATATGCGTTTGATCCGGCACCCGGTTGATCTGATAAAGCAGCGTTTCAGTGAGAAAAGCATTGGCCTCAAGAATGGCCCGGCCCGGATCACTGGCATTGTGATTGGTATATTCCGGCGTGTGCAACGGCAGGCGGCGCAGCGCCTCAGCCAGAAGGTCATCATAGGTACGGTTATCAAGGCGCGGTACGGGAAGCGTCATAAGGTCATCCCCTCGGTCAGGTAGAACGGATAAACGAGGTTAAGCGCGGCATTGTTGGAGCGCTTGCGCGTTTCGATGTCTACTAGTAGCAGCGTTTCGCTTTCAGGCGCGGTGGCGGCGCGGACACGCTGTACCTCGACTCTCGGTTCCCAGCGTATCAACGCATCGCGAACGGCTTCTTCAACGGCAGTGCGGGTAGCCGACGAATTGGGTGCGAACAAGTAGTCGTGAATGGCACAGCCAAAGGTGGGCTGCATAACCCGCGAGCGCAAAGGCGTGGTCAGGATGATCCAGATGGACTGCTGGATTGCTTCATCCCCGCTTGCCCAGCTCAACCCTCCGCGCCCATTAACGCGAATCGGATAGCTCATGCCCTGACCAATAATCTCTGACATAATCTAGCCCCCACCAGCACACTGGCATCGCCCGACAACACGTTACCAAAGGCATTGGCTCCAGGGTCACCAACATTCTGCTCGGTCGGGTCGCCCATACGAACCACGGCTTTGCCGTTGATCTGCACGCTGGCAGAGCCTTGCGGGAATTGACAAGCCCCTCCATTCGTCAGAGAAACCAGCCCACCATCCGTTCCGGCCTCGTCACCGCTGGTTGAAGCAACACTCGATTGAGTGGCGAGGATCACCCCCTTACCACCGACCGTCACATTTTCAGACACCTCGTCCGCCGACGACAGATCGGCAATGGATGGATAAGGAATGGGGACAGACGGTGCGGATGGCACAGATGTCAGGCAAACATTGGGAAAAGCCAGGGCTTGTCCTTCGGTCACAGCAATCGGACGGGCCATCAGACGACCTCCTTTATCTCAAGGCGGCGCAGATCAGCCGCGGGGTAATCACTCAAAGGCAGGGCCGCACGCCATAATACGCTCAGGATATCGCCCGACAGTATCAGGGTATCGGCGAGCAGGGTCTGTGCAGGACGGTGGCACCAATAGGGCGGGTCATTTCGCCCGCCTTCCCAGACAAAGGGATGCATCTCAAGCATCGGCACATCAACGCTGCAGTCAGCGACAGTTTCATGATGTTCAGGCGAGTCACCCAGGTTACTTGTGGTAGTGATTTGCATCTGCTGAGCACCCTCCAGATTCGGCAGAGGTGTGGCAGACGCATAATCTCCCGAGCGTCGCATCGACCGGAACAGCGCGGGGGCATGGTTAGCGAAATTGAAAGGCCGGGAGGTGTCGATTCGCGCCGGACGTGGCTCGAAGCCGAACAGATTCACCGGGTCGATCCCGGCATCTGTTTGCCGCTGATAGGTGCAGCGAGTCACGCCGTTTAATGTCAGAACGGCACGATCGATTTTATCCCCCATGTCATCACTTCGTTCTGTCCCTATACCCAGCAGATGCAGATCAACAGATTGCTTCAGCAAGGCGGTTTCGGTCTCGCGAACGATGACCAGTACCTCCTCTCCATCTATCTGACTCATTTGCACCTGTTCGGCCAGGATCAGACTGTCCGGATGGCTACGGGGTGTTGTCGAACCATCACTTGCCACACGCCATTCGCGCTTAACGATCACAGCAATATGGCCCCAACCCTTTTCGATCAGGTGTATTGCGGACCATCCCTCTGTGTGTGGCAGGATCATTTCCATGCCAGCCTCCGTTATGGGTTTAGCTTGATAGTCGAAGCGGTATGCGTCGCCTCGCCAGACGTATCGAAAAGCGTATCTCCCCGACCCGAATTGTCAGAGTCCCGTCAGTTTCGATACTGATGCCATCAGCATTCATCACGATGCGGTTAGCATGGCTGTCTTCGAGGATGATGCCGTCATCATCGCCATCCGACAGCGTCAGCGAATGCCCGGTGCGACTGACGAAACGACGCTCAGTGGTTGCATCAGCGGGTGGGCGCTGTGCACCGTTCCAAATGGCACCCAGAACGATGGGAGCATTGCGATCGCCATTAAGAAAGCCGACAACAACCAAATCGCCTTCTTCCGGCATAGTAAACACACCCGCCTCGTCACCCGCCATGATTGTCGACATCGGCGCCCAATCCGAGAGTGCACCGGCGGCATGGCCCAAATACTCTAACGCGACACGAGCCAGACCTTCCGGATCGTCGGTGTTGCGAACATAGGCCAGGCTAAGCATTCAGAACCTCCTTGCAGGCCTCAAAAGTCGTCAGATAGCCTGATGCACCAATCACATGCGTAGACTTGGTGACCACATAGATACCTGAAAACTTCGCGCCCAGGCCGCGCAAATCAACCAGGCACCCTTGCGCAATTGTGGCAGCCCAACGGTTTGTCCCGTTGCGGTAACGATGCCTCGTGCCTGCTCTCTCAGCCTGTTAAGAACGGCCTGCTCCGGGAAAGCGATCTGATGACGGGTTGGATCGGTGATCGGTTCAGGGTCATCAGGCAGATCATCGAGGATCGCGTCGAGGATCCCCGGTCCCAGAACATTGCGATTGAGCTCAGGCAGGTCATCCCAGCCTTTTTCCACTTCAAAGCGCTGTTCATCCTCACTGCTACCCAGTGGATTTTCGACAGTAATGCTCACAGATTTACTGAGGTGCGCGGTGCTGACAGTGGGGCTGAAACTCAGCAGCGTCCGGCCCCAGGTCAACGCCAGACGTATATCCTGTGGCGCGGCAATGACCAGACGCTCAGCTCCGGTCAAGTCATCCAGTGCGATATGACTGCCCAGTCCCAGTTGTGCAATTGCATCGCGCAGAACTGTGTTGGCATCCTTCTTGTCCAGATCATGTTCCGGTGCATCCTGACCTTCTTCGGTGGCACGCAGATCAGCACGAACACCTGACAAATCGAGATCCAGATCGATCTGGTTACACGCCTCTATAATCAGATCAATCAGCCCACCGGTGGCTTTACCTGTCAGTTTTTTTCGCCCCAACCAGGCCAGCGGACTGAGTACACGAACCTTGGCGACGGGCACGCCGCTTGCCGGAAACGAAGTGGACAGGGAAGCCACCCTCCCTAGCAGCATCAGTTGCGGATCCATCTTAGCGAAACCATCTACATTGTCGTCACGGTAATGCATGTACAAGGACACCACAGTACCGGGTTCCAGTACCGGAATCGGTTTATCCCCCGTGCTGGTGCTATAGGTCTTCAGCGCACCCGTTTCGTCCCAGGGTGAGGAATAAATGGGTTCCAGCCGGATCGGATCCCAATCCATCAGTGAAAACTCGAAACTATCAAACGCATCAGGCGCATCTGAATAGCTAACCTCGAGCACGTCGAAACGCAGTCGGCTATCTGGCTCAGCACCCTCTATGGCAATGTCGAATTCGGGCACCCGGAAGGTTGAAAACCCCTCTATTGGCTTGTATTCAGTCATACCAGCCCTCGCGTGTCGTCGGCGGCAGTGCTCAGCACCCTGCCGGGTTTCACCGCACGGATGTCGTCCAGGTCGTTATGTTCGGCGATAAGGCGCCATTTACGCGGGTCACCATAGGCGTCATAAGCAATCAGAGGCAGCGTTTCTCCCTGTTGAACGACATGGGTACGGGTGTGATCAGGTGAGCGGTAATTGATTGTTTCGATCTGTCGCGCCAGCGAGGCATATTCTTTCAGTGACAGGGTAACCAGCGCCCGAAGTGGCGTACCATCAGGAGCGAATAGGGTAAATTTGCGTGCAACCGATAACACCATCGCATCGAAATGCCCTTCAGGCTGCATCGAATTGGAATAGGCATTACCCGGAAAATGCGCCCCCCAACTGACCCGAACCAAGGGTGTTGCATGCTTGTCGCCGTCTACTTGTACAAACTGGTGAAAGGCATGCACCATACCTGTCACACCTTCCTTACCTTCCCCCATGCCCTCTGCCGTGCCATCAAACAGCAACTCAAGACTGAGTGTTTCTGCATCCCCCCGTACAAATTGACTGATGGGCATGGCAAGGCCTGGAATCGCAATATCGGCAAATTGAGCCGCCTTGGAAAAAGCCAGTTCATTGGGATTGAACATAACTGACAGCGGCTCACCATACGCACTGCTGTTGGCGTCGATCCGCTGAAATGTCAGCTTACCCGCCTGCTGCACCTCTGGCGTTAGCGCCGCCGTCAGATCGGCCAGCGGGTTCATGAACGCCCTCCCTGCCCACCGATGCGGGTTTCAGACAGGCGTGCCTGATCCGTGCGGGACTGCTGCTCAAGCTCGGCTTTGACAACGGCGACAATTCTAGCCATAACCTGCGGGCTAAGCAGGGCATCAGGATCTGTCACATCCACCCGGCTTTGCAGATTGGCAATACGGATTTCAGCCATAGCGGCCCTCCTCCAAAATTCTTACAGCCCCATGGCACTGGTAGCAAAGCCAGGAGACAGTAGCAGCGTTAGTTTTTCCGGCGCGATTTCCAGTTTTTCAATAGCCAGTGCTGAACTACTGGCGTTAAGCGACGGTCCGGTGAATTTAACCGGCAGCGCCCGTTCAGCCGCCCAAATCTTGATCGGGATCTGTTGTGCATTCGCCAACATAATGAACATACTGCGCCGCTCGGCTTCACCCCGCTGCCAGACAGCCAGCCAGTTCCACAGATCATCGCTCAGTCCCGTGCCATGCGTCAGCGTAATATTTGCCGGCTCGAACCGACCTGGCAAACGGTGGACCCGGTCATTCACGCCGCCTTCCAGATAAGTTTCTATCGACATGCTGTTGTCGAGACCTGAAACCTCGGAAAAACCGCCCGCGATGAGCCCGGTGATATTTCCAAGGGAAAGACCCTGATCTTCAGCGATGAAGCCAACATGAAAGCTAAAGGCTGGCAGAAGCGTATCAATGATCGAGTTCATGCCCCCTCCGTCACGTTAAGGGCTTCGGCCTGTGCAGCAAGACTGAAGGTAATAAATTCGTAAGGTCGCGTCGGAGCGATAGCAATTTCGGCGATCAGCTCACCGCGAGCCTGACTTGCGGGTAGATTAAGCTCGGCATCGCAGCGAACCGAATAAGCCTCTTCAGGGGTCTGACCGGCAAACATACCCCGCCGTCGCAGTGTTTCCAGGAACTCCTCAATGGCAAAGACTATCAACTGCCGCGTCAGTGGTGTGGCAGGCTCAAAAATCGCCCAATCAAACCGGGTCAGCAGGGTGCGTTCCAAGGCATCAAATAAGCGTCGGACAGACACCTGATCCCAATCCGGATTGGCTGAGAGGCTACGTGATCCCATCAAGCGTATAGCCCGGCCCGGTGTTGCTTCAATCAGGTTGAGCGCGGCACGGTAACATTCAGTAGCCAGGGCTTCGTCGAGCAGCAGTGGTACAGATTTAACGTGACGCAGGACCATATTACCTGGCGCACGATGCACCCCCTGTAATGCCTCCGCTGCCGCAAAGGCGCCACAAACATGGCCCGAAGGCGGACACAGCAGCAAGGCATCATCGCCATCGTCTGGAACGCCAATCCAGGGAGCCACAGCAAAACCACGCGCTGATCTATCCAATTTCGATACCCATTCCAATAACGCTTCGGGTGGCTGCTCCGGTGCAGGCGGGTCCAGTAAGGCAATGCGAAAGGGTCCGACAAGTCCAGGGTCGAGCATAGCTTGCTGGACTCGTGCAATCGCTTCAGGCGACAGTGCGGGCACCTCCTGCAACGCCATCATGCGTAACAGCGTAGGTTCAGCATCACTGGCATCTATGCGGGCTTGTACCAACGGATCGGCAGGCAGATAACCCGAAGCAAACAGACGCAATTCCACAATACCCAGCGGCAACCCTTTCAGGGTAAAGCGGCCATTTTCATCGCTGCGGGTGGTCTTACCCTCGCCCGCTACCGTAACCAGCACATCGGCAATCGGAGCATCCGTCTCGGCATTGTGAAGCTCGCCCTCAATTCTGCCGCGTGGCCGCGCCAATGGCAGAACACAGAGATCAGGTGCAACGGGAGCCGAATCAGGAACCGGCGGGGCGGCGGGCGGGGTCCGTACCAGATCCGGAGCGGCGATAAGTGCAATCTCATCCTCCGCGGCCTGTGCAGCAAGCGCCGCTAACCAATCCGCTTCAGTCTGCAATTCGAGTCCATCACGCCCGCCCGACAGGCTATAGTCACCCGCTTCCGGTAACCGATCTGCATCTGTCACAGCCATGGGCGCCACACGAACAAACTGACTTTCCCGGGTAATTGCCTGGGCAAAATGGCGCGCATGCGTAACAGAGGGTGATAGATTAGAAAACAGCTCGACTCTCTGGCCGGAAAAATGCAGCTCGGCAGTCAGCGTTCGTACCTGAAGCATCGGACCCGGACCATCCGGATCCAGCGCAATGGGAAGCGGATCAGCCAAAACAACCTGTCCCCGCAGGGTATCGACGCTCGCCAGTGTCGTCGAAAAAGTAGCATTTCCCTGACGAATATCTACCCAGGCACCCGGTTCCAGTCCAGTCATCTGTGAAACCTCGAGTTGTTCTCGATGCGCCGCACGAAACAGGACGGGTTGAGATGGCGTGGCATCATGCATTATTCGCAGGCTTAGCCTATTGCCCCAACTGCCCGGATCGGGAATGGAGCTTCCATGTCGTTGTAATATGCGATCCTGCCAAGGCAAGGGCGTGGCTCCGACAAGCCCGATGCCGAGATCCGCGGCACGTGTCGCGGCACTGATCTGCCATACCTCAGCAATCGCTCCAACAGCGGGTTGTGCTCCCGGTCCTATCAGACGCAGAATATGCACGGCCTGCCCGCCAGTTTCAAAGAAACCTTTCACGGTATGCGCCAGAAAAAAACCCGGGCACAGGATCACCGAACAGCGTCTCGAACTGGCGCAGGCTTTCGATGCGCACCGGCATCATCGCCGGGCCGCGCATGGCAAACCCGATCAACACGGCGATATCACGCCGTGCCAACCCACCCACCCGGCGAGTCGGCCGGACGGACTGCTGATAAATACCAGGACGAGACAAGTGTGTCATGTTTGCATCCTTAGACCTGCACCACAGACTCGACGGCAAGCTCTACTGTTTCCATCGCCACCTCATTAGCGGTGGCATTCAGCGTAGCGCCTTCAAGCTTGGCAGGAAAAGCACTGGTAAACTCCCAACGCAATGCGGGTTCACCTGCCTCATTCATCAGAATAATTGCACCATCCTTGCGCTGGGTCTGACCATCCGTTACTGATTTACGCCAATCCGCCAGTTCGGTGCTGTCAGTAAAACCACGCTTCAGCGTGATATTGCCGTATTTCGACAAACCCGGTAGCTTGCGCACATGAGTGACGTTATTACCTTCGCGGTATTCGATCACGTCACTTTCCATGGTGATCCCCGAGACCTCAGTGAAGCCCGCGGCGACCAGCCCGTCGATTTCCAGAAGGAAATTAAACTGCGTATAGGGGTAAGGCATGGCTTATATCTCCGATTTACCGAGGCTCAGCCCACGGCGTCCAATGTTTTTTGACTGATGCGAATGATGACAAACTCCGCCGGATACACAGGCGCTATGCCCACTTCAACAATCAGTCGTCCATTATCGAGATCAGCTTGCTCCATAGTGATCCCATAGCCCACATTCACAAAAAAGGCCTGCTCCTGCGTGATCCCGGCCAGGCCACCCTGGCGCCAAATGCTGTCAAGAAAACCGGTGATTGACTGGCGTACTGTGTCCCATAGCGGCTTGGCATTGGGTTCAAACACCGCCCATTGCAGGCCAGCATCAAGGCTTTGCTGGATCATCAGGAACGTGCGGCGTACCGGCACATATTTCCATTCCGGGTCAGACGACAGAGTGCGCGCACCCCAAACCCGCAACCCACGCTGGTCAGAACGAAAATCGCGCAGGCAATTCACATGAACCGGGTTCAGGATATCCTGCTCGCCCTTGTTCACGGTCACATCAAAACCGAGGATATTGCGAATCACCTCATTGGCAGGTGCCTTCCAGACCCCGCGTGCCGTGTCGGTGCGCGCATAGACGCCCAACACATGCCCGGAGGGTGGCACAGCATGCTGCTCGCCACGGGGGCCGAAAGGTGCGGGTACCATCAACCAGGGGTAATAAATCGCGGCACGTGTACTGTCGAATTCACCGCGATGATCGCGGGCATCGCGCAGGGTGGCCCCTTCGGGGGTATCCAGAACGGCGAAGCGGTAGACCTGCTGTTCACAATGCACCAACAACGCATTCTGCGCCGCCACATCGGTCTGGCCAGGAATGGCGACCAGGCTGATCCCCGGCTCGTTGGCCAGTGCCTGGATACCCGTACGATTGACAGGATCTTCCGAGGGCGTACCTATGTAGGTAGCGGGGGAAACGGCCCCATCCGACCCGCCAGTCAGATCATGCAGACCCGCATCGGGACGTACCCCATTCCCGGCTGGTACGAAAAGCCGCACCATTTGACTGTCGCCATCCACTGAGGGTCGGCACCACCCGCACTGCAACTACCCAACACACGTGGCGCATAGGCAGGGGACGCTGCAGATAAGGATAACCCGGTAAACAGTTCAGTTTCGACGGCAACCCCGTTGGACATTTTCTCGATTGTTAAGTCAAATGCGACACTGCTCGCTTCAGCCATCAGCAGCGCGGCGGCAAGGACGGCCTCTGCATCGGCCAACGCCGTTTCAAGTGCTGAGTGATCACCGCTTTCATCGGCTTCGATAGCAGCATCAAGCGCCGTCTGAGCGGCGGCGACGGCGGCTTCAAGTGGCGAACGCTCGGCAGCATCCGTGACCAGATTCTCAGCGATCTCCGCAGTCAGTTCGACAACATTATCAGCAAGAACAGCACGTACTTCACGTACTTCTGATCCTATAGTGAGGGTTGTGCCAGCCGTCAGACCAAAGGTAGAAGACAGGCGCAACTGAGCATCATCGCCACCCACACCCTGCTCCTCTATCCAGGCGGAAAAGCGTGAGGTATGGCTGACCGTAACCCGAAGCGCATCACCCCAGCTTCCCTCTGACCGTGCAAACACACCCAATGTCGGGACCGCACTGGCGTCAATCGTGACGCCAGCGGTGGCGGCCCCACACCGATGATGCGCACCACATAGACGCGGGAGCCGCCATTGGCAAAGAACCCATTCACCGCCTGCGGCAACGCATCGCCCCC
>NZ_JRLB01000055.1 GCF_000764495.1 Nitrincola sp. A-D6 | reverse complement strand
CAGTCATGCCGGCAATAGAAGATACAGACGCGGATATTTCTGTCAGGGTTTGCTTAGTTCGATCCATTTCAGTAGCGGCGGCTTCAGCATCTTGTTCACCTTCACTTGCCAAGACTTTAGCGGCTTCAGCCTTCTGCTGTAGACCATTAATAATCACCTGAATCTGACCTGTAGACTCACGCGTGCGCAGTGCCAATTGTCGCACTTCATCCGCAACCACGGAAAATCCACGACCATGGTCACCAGCACGCGCCGCCTCAATCGCCGCATTCAGTGCCAAAAGATTGGTCTGTTCAGCAATTTTCTCAATCAGATCTGTTGTACCGGCGATTTGCCGGGAGGCTTCCGACAAGGCCGTCACGGCCCCTGTAATCTCATGTACTTTTCGCTGCAATTGCACCACCGAGGCTTGGGTACCTTCAGCCACTTGCTGACCTTGCTTGGCCATCTGATCGACATGATCGGCTTGCGTGGCCGTTTCCTGCACGTGACCGGAAACCTCGGCAATAGTAGCAGCCATTTCATGCATAGCCGTTGCAACCTGCTCAGTTTCGGTGTGCTGATCCCTGACACCTTGCGTTGCCTGAGTAGACAGCACATGCGCTTCTGACGCCTGTACAGCCACATCCTGAGCACCATGCTCTAAACGGGTAATCACCGTATTAAGATGAGCTGCATCACTGATAATGGACATTTTTAGCTGGCCATACAAACCCGAATCGTCTGTATAGCTCAACATTGCCGCTTCATCCCTGAATGCATGCGGCATTAACGCCAACAGGTTTTTCATATCCCGGCGCGTATTAAACCAGATACCCGCATAACCCAGCAGTGCACCCAGTAGAGCAGACAGCCAAAGCTGACCTATTCCTGTAGCCTGTAACACTGCACCCAACACGGCAGCCGCTGCGACAGAACCCAGCAGAATACTGATTTCCCGTTTACGTATGCGCCGATACTTCGGCACACCTTTACCCGCCTTGAGGCGTGCATAGAGCTTTTCGGCACGCACCACATCATCCTGGTGGGGTTTACGCCGAACAGATTCAAATCCGGTTATTTTACCCTCATTGAGTATGGGCGTTATGTAGGCATCTACCCAGTAATAATCACCATTTTTACAACGGTTTTTTACCACACCCATCCAGGGCTTACCACGACGAATAAAATCCCAAAGCCCCTTGAAAGCCTCTGCAGGCATTTCAGGATGGCGTACAATATTATGTGGCTTACCGATCAACTCTTCACGTGAGAACCCACTAATGGCAACAAAATTATCATTGCAGTCACAGATGGTCCCTTCAATATCAGTTGAAGAAATGAGTTGCTGATCTTCGGGAAAGGTACGTTCATTCCCGCCACTCGCAGCGAATTTATTCATGAAGTGCGTTCCGTTGCAAAGGGAGTTATTTGAAACAAATCCCTTCAAGACAAAGTGTTATTTTAAAATTAGATCAAAACAGAGAATATGCAAACCATCCGAAATATTCAATTTATCTTATATAATAAATTAACAGGGGGCTACCTGATGGTAACCCCCTGGGTGGATGCTCAGTGTCAGGATTGAGGATTAAGCTGCAATACGCTCAACGTACGCTGCCGCACACTTTTCAGTAATTCAGTGTTATCGATCAACGATTCACCGTAAGAAGGGATCATCTCTTTCAACTTGGCCTGCCACTCTGGTGTTTTCAGCTTTTCACCGAAACTGCGTTCCAGAATAGTCAGCATAGCTTGAACGGCGGTAGAAGCACCCGGTGATGCTCCCAGCAGGCAGTCATGCTGCCGTCAGCCGACACGATAACTTCTGTGCCAAACTCAAGCTTTCCGCCACCGGCAGGATCTTTCTTTATAATCTGTACCCGCTGCCCGGCAATCGACAACTCCCAGTCATCCGCACTGACATCAGGAAAGAAGTTTTTCAGCGCTTTCACCCGTGATTCGTGCGACTGCAACGACTCACTGATCAGATAGCGCGTCAGGTCCATATTTTTCATGCCGACCGACATAATCGGGCCGATATTACTGAATTTGATCGACTTGATCAGGTCGGTATAAGAACCATATTTTAAAAACTTAGTTGTAAAGCCGGCAAAAGGTCCGAACAAAAGAGATTTTTTACCGTTCATGATCCGGGTATCCAGATGCGGAACCGACATAGGTGGTGCCCCTAGTGGAGCCTTTCCGTACACTTTGGCATGATGCTGTTCAACAATTTCAGGCTTGGTACACACCAGCCACTGGCCACTTACAGGGAAGCCACCATAACCATGGCCTTCTGCAATGCCTGTTTTTTGTAGCAGTGGCAAAGCACCCCCACCGGCACCTAAAAATACAAAGTTTGCCGTAATGGGTGTGATATGCCCATCGGCTTTGTTCTGTACCTGCACCAACCAGCGCCCATCGGGTTGTTTACTCAGAGAATTAACGTTGTGAGCAACCAGCAGATCAAAGTCTGGCTGATGCCCCAGAAAATCAACCATTAAACGGCTAAGGTCACCAAAATTAACGTCTGTACCATAGGGGACACGGGTAGCTGCCACCGGCTGACCGGCTTTACGATTTTGCATAACCAACGGCATCCAGCCAGTAATAACAGCCGGGTCTTCACTGTATTCCATGTCTGCGAACATCGGATGAGCTGATAGCAATTGATGACGCTGACGCAGAAAGGCGACATTGTCTTCACCCCATACAAAGCTGCAATGAGGGGCAGTATTAATAAACTGGCTCGGATCAGGTAGCGCCTTTTGCTCAACCAGATAGGACCAGAACTGCAAACTTTGCTCAAACGCGGCATTAATATTAAACGCTTGGTAGTGTCCAGGGAGCCGTCCGGCTTTTTGGGTGTATAGTTGAGTTCACAATACGCCGCGTGGCCGGTACCCGCATTGTTCCAGCCATCAGTGCTTTCCTGAGCAACATGATCCAGACGCTCAACCATTATAATTTTGATAGACGGATCCAACTGCTTAAGCATCACACCCAGAGTGGCGCTCATGGCACCTGCCCCGACAAGCAAAACATCTGCTGTTCTTGCGGTCATTTTGATCCTCACCCTTTCCCAATAAGATAGTTGGAATTATAAAGCCTCCAGCAACACAAACCATTCACCTATGGTGGAATATGTCGACAATATTACTTCATAGTGCTTTTGGTTATCATACGGGAAAACAGCCATCGCTGCATTGCGGAAACTCTTTTTAGCCGCTCCATCGGTACAAAAAAAACGGGCAGCTCACCAATAACCACCCGTTTAATAAGCGATTTCAATTACCATCCAAGCCTGGGATGTTTACTCTTCGGATGTCACCTGAATACGCTTCGGTTGCACCGCTTCACGTTTAGGAATCGTGATCTCCAACACCCCGTGTTTACATTTCGCGCAAATCGCTTCACCATTTGCTGAATCAGGTAAACTGAAACGCCTATGAAACGAGCCAGGGCGGGAGAAGTCGCTTTCAAGAGGACTGAAAGCGATTTTTTTCAATGCATTCGAAAATAATTACTACTGGGCACCGGGTGGTAAAACCACCCACTCGGCCTCACCAAACTCACCGATCGGGCGAATCTCGCAGAAAGGAGCTGCACTACGGATGATGGCTGCAATGTCTGGGCTATGCTTGAGCTCCATGGCATCGCGCTCGGATTTACTGTCCCACTCGGCAATGGCGATTAATACCGAAGGATCATCCAGCTTGCGGTGCAGGCGCGTACCACGCGCTCCGGGTGCCTGCTGAATCAACTCACTGGCTCGCACCCAGGCATCAGCGTAATCTTCGGCGGTGTAACCAGATTTAATGTGTACTTCAAACAAATACAGCATCAGAGCTCCGTGTTTAGAGTTTACATAGATAACTAGCATTAGCGGGAGCCAGTTTATAACGGTTGAAGGCGGTTTTTTAACACATCAATCAATCCGTCTGACGCTACCTCTATCAGATCAACCACTTCATGAAAACCGGCATCACCCTGAGTGTAATAAGGATCAGGCACCCCACGCTGCTCACCTGGAAAAGCATAATCCAGAAATAGTCTAAGCACACCCTTATAGTGGGCCGGCTCCAGCACCCGCAAGTCTGTCAGATTATCCGCATCCATCGCCAATACATAATCAAACTGATCAAAATCCTCCCGCGTGGCCTGCCGTGCCCGCAGTTGACTGAGATCATAGCCACGCTGTGCAGCCACTTGCTGACTACGCCGGTCGGGTGCTTTGCCGACATGCCAGGCTGTGGTACCTGCTGAATCCACTCTGACTTGCTTATGCAGGCCAGCGGCAACCAACCTGGCCTCAAAAACTCCCTGAGCAGTGGGCGAACGGCAAATATTCCCCAGACAGACAAACAAAACCGATATTTTTTCCATTTGCATCAACACCTTATTATGCTTCCAAGCACCTAAACAGGACAGAAAACAGATATTTACAGGTCATTATAAATCAAAACCTTATAAAAATGTTTTAGCAAGGTGGCCAGATTAAACCTTAAAAGTACCTAGCACACGCTTCAATTGCTCTGTCATTGCAGCCATCTCCTTGCTTGCAGCCACCACCTGATCGGCGCCCTGCGCCGTCTGCTCACTCACTCCACTGATTGTCAGGATGTTGTTGTCAATCGTGCTGGCAACACCTGCCTGTTCACCGGAGGCACTGGAAATCTGTTCATTCATCTCTACTATCGTATGCACAGACGAAGCAATACTCTGCAACGCCGCCCCAACCTTGCCGGACTCCTCCACCGTACCTCTTGCCAGTTGCTGACTGCTCTGCATCACCTGAACGGACTCACTAACACCCTGATGCAGTCCCGCGACCATTTTATCGATATCTTCAGCCGACTGGTGAGTACGCTGAGCCAGGACTCGCACCTCATCGGCCACTACCGCAAACCCTCTGCCATGATCACCGGCTCGGGCCGCTTCAATCGCCGCATTAAGCGCCAACAGGTTGGTTTGCTCAGCCACCCCCTTGATCACCTCAAGTACTTGGGTGATCTGATGGCTATCCGCTTCCAGGCTATTGATCGCAGCAACCGACTTTTCTATCTCTTCAGCCAGCGCTTCAATACCCGTCAGCACCTGACTAACCTGCTGATGTCCCTGGTGCGTATGCTCATCGGCCTGAACGGCAGCGGCCAGCGCCTCTGTACCGAAGCGTGAGACCTCCGCCACAGACAAGGTCATCTGATTCATCGCTACGGCTACCTGCTCAGTCTCATCACGCTGCCCCTGAATCGCGGCACGGCTTTCAATAGAGATATCTTCCACCTGTCCCGCTTTTTCAAATACCTGCTGTGCCGTTGTATGAACTTCGGTAATCAGATTATGCACCCGTTCGGTCATACGATTAAACTCCAGCGTAAGTGCTGACATTTCATCACGTGTTTCGGATTTAACCCGCACAGTCATATCACCTTCAGCAATACAGCGACTGGCGTGCCAGATACGATTAATCGAAGTCTGAACTGACAGGTAAAAACCTGAATACAGGTAGGTTATCAACAACAGCACAAAAATCAGGGCTGCAAGCAACAGGTATAGCTGTCGATTGTCAGCAACCAGGCGCTGCTCAAGCAGGTTATCAACTTGTGGAAGCAGCGCTTGGCTCAGTTGGTGCAGGGCATCGATATCATGACTGGTGCTGCTGAAATACTGCATCCAGGGCAGCTCCAGCGACATCGACATAATCACCTCTTCATCCATCCTGTCGCGTACATCCAACAAGGAATCACCTGCACTGACCGCTAACGGCTCAAGCTCAGGTGCGTGAGCATAAACAGGTTCTACTGCCTGAGTCATCACTTGTTGCAGATTATGCTGGGCATCGTTCAGACCATCAAAAATCAGATTAAGACGATCACTGAGGCTGGACTCCATAAAATCGCCATTCAGAGCATACACCCCTAAGCTGCGACTTCTTCCCATCAACTCCAGTCCCGGTGACAGCTCCCGCACTACCAGATCAACCAGGTTCAGCACGACTTCACTGCGGTCCTTGGTCAAACCACTCACCTGAGCTATGGAGCGCTGCAGGCGCAACAGGTCACTGACAAAGTCATGATACACATTAAATTGGGCATCAATCGCACCCTGATTACTGGCGCCCTCACTGCTCAATCTTTGCCAGTGCCGAGCCACCGTATCAAGATTAGTGTGTATCTGCTCCTGAGCAATTAAAGGGGATGTAGAAGACTGCAGGGCGTGCAGATGCTCAACCACATCGGCACGCTGGCGCTCGATCTGCGTGCCAAGATCTGCCACTTGACGATAGTGTTCAACCGCGCGCAGATCCCGGTAACGTTCGGCAGACTGAATCAGTCGGGAAGTCTGCTGCAAGAGTACAACGCCCTCCCTTTCCAGGGCAGTGACAGCTATACCCTGATAAGCCTGACTAATCAGAATATAACTCATGACCGATAATGGCAGCAGAAACAGCAGACTGATCAAGCCGAACTTATAGATGTATCTGAGCTGGTTCATTAAATAAACAGCAGGGTATAAAAAGCTTTTCACGGCAAGCTCCAAACGCGGCTCACTGGCATAACCCAAGGTGAAACAACGTTTTTTTTATTATTGTGGTGTGCACGATCTATTTGAAAGAAGGGATAGAAAACCAACATCCAGCTCCAGCGATCATTACACTGATGAATAGCAGGGATGTTAGCGAACCCAGGTCTGGTGAGCTATGACGGAAAAGGTCAGTGATTGATATCGACTGACGTTAAGTGTCAGTCGCACTTCGGGATATTGTTTTAATGAACAAGGAGGACAGCCTTCTGATTTTTACACTGGGCAGATCCACTGCTCAACACCGAAAGCCGCCGCGTTAGAAGGTGTGACTGACTCTTCCTGTGGATCATTAAGTAATCCGTTGGCGAGTTTACGTATTAAGATACTTTTCAGTAGCATGCAGTTGTTGACCCCATGAGCTTTCCCTTATACTCGACTTAATATTTACCCCATAATTCAATAAAAAAAAACGGGAACTCCATGAGCCTGAATATCACTCAGCGCATCACCCTCAGTTTTGCAACCCTTGTGCTTTTTATCATTGTCGTCAGCCTAGGTGGCCAATACGGCAACCGCAGTATTTCAGGTAGCCTCGAAAACGTGATGGATGAATCCATCCCAGCTCTCGATGGCAGCTACAGACAGATGGTACGCCTGCAAAGTGCCATCCAGACACTGTATGAGGGATTATCAGCCAGTGAAGAAGAACTGCTCGAACAGCACCGCCGTAATCTGACACAGCAGATGAGCACACTTCGTCAGTCACTCGGAGAACTCCAAACCCAGTTTAAGCAGGCACCGGAACTCGCCGAACTGGCTCGACAGCTAAACGAATACAGTAATCAGCTCGGACAGATTGCCCAAGCTATTCTGACCAATCGACAGAGTCAGATCATAATGGAAGAGCAATCCAGGCGCGCAGTGCTTAACTTTCTGATACGGGGTGATGCTCTGGCAAACTGGACGCGAGTCTATTCCTCCCGTGTATCGGATAACGACAACGTGATCGCCGTGCGTAACCTCAACCGTGCCATGAACACTCCCCGCTTTCAATACTTCAACTACATGCGTTCAGCCGATATCGAGCGTTTTCGTGCCGACTTTGCCAATAACAGCAATGAACTGCGAAAAGCCTATGACGACTTCCTGAAAGTGGATCAGGCCGCGGCAGGAGCCGAACTGCTAATCAACGAGATCATCACCACACTCTATGATGAAGAAGAGGGTATGGTGCGGCTGCTTAGCGAAATGTACAACCTGAATTTGGAGATAGCGGAGCAGCTCAGCGAAGTCTCTGCTCTGGTTCAGCGTTCACAGGTAACGGCCAATCAACTGATACAGGCAGCTAACAATGAGGCTGAAGCAGCGCGGATTCAGGCCAATGATGCCGCCAGTGTCAGTACGCTGGTGATATTTTCTCTGTCAGCGGCTACCGTACTCTTTGCAATCATCGTCGCCTTCTTTACCATATCAGCTATTCGCCAGCCGCTGTCCAGGTTCCGCAAAGCCCTGCTGGAGGTCCGCAATGGTAACCTGCGTGTAACCTTTGATCAGTCACGTAAGGATGAGTTTGGTGATCTGGCAGAGTCTCTGAATGCGGTGATCAGCAGCCTGAAAGAAGTGCTGGGTCAGATTGCAGAAGGCTCAGTTCGTCTTTCCGAAATGGCCACTCAGAACTCCGCTATCAGCATGCAGACCACCCGTGCCATGCAGGAACAGAGCCAACAACTGGAGATGACCGCTTCTGCGGCCACCGAGATCTCCAGCAGCATCACCGAAGTAGCCAACCACAGTCATACGACACTCGATGCAGTAGGGCAGTGTGAAGAGCTCAGTGTGAATGTTACCCGTAATGTCGAGGAAACGCTGCAGAGCATCGAGCGCCAGGCCAAAGAGATCACTGAAGCCGTTACTGTCAGTACAGAGCTGGCCAAGGCCGGAAATAATGTGGAGTCGATTCTGTCGACTATTCACGCCATTGCTGAGCAGACTAATCTTCTTGCCCTCAACGCAGCGATAGAGGCGGCCCGCGCAGGTGAACAAGGCAGAGGATTTGCAGTGGTGGCCGATGAGGTACGAGATCTTGCTAATCGCACCCAGAATTCTACCGGACGAATCCAGGAGATGGTTGAAAACATGCAGCAGCAGATCCAGCGCGTTGAGCAGGTGATGAAAGAGAGCTACGATCAGTCGCAGCAATGTGTCGGTCATGCCAGCATGTCCAAATCATCACTGGAGGAGATGAACAACTCCATCTCCCATATCCGCTCCCTGAACACTCAGATAGCAGAAGCTGCACAGCAGCAGACCTCTGCAGTGGATGAAGTCAGTATGACGTTGAACGGTATTAACAGTGCAGCAGCACAAACTGCCCAAGGCGCCGAACAGGCAGCATCCAGTAGCACTGATCTGCTGGATTATGCCAAGGAGCAGCAGGTCATTCTAAAGCGTTTTACCATCTGATATGACTATTAAGCTTACACCTTCGGCAGAACCCGTCATCTGCAAAGCTCCGAACAGCGCGAAGTGGTCAAGGCAACGGGCGCAGACTTTGAGCAAATGCGCTCTCCGACAATAAGAGGTACCTGTACCAGGTAATCGTAATATCGCTGATGATTAGTTCCCCGAATCGGGTGCACTTTCGCATGACCAAAAGCAATGACTGGAAATAATGCGAATAGCCGCTGAACTATGACTGTTTGCTTAGAGTATCCGCCACGACTTGCCATGCAGCCAGTTTTTCCTGAAAAGACAGGCTGGCATGTGCCGGGCTGGTAGAAGGTAAGCGCTGACAGTGCAAGGATTCCAAAGCTAAAGGCTTGAGCACATGCCGCCTGAAACTTTTCCAGGCTTTTTCACCATTACAAAACACATGATCTATGTGCGGATAGCGGATAAAAAAACGCTCAAAATCATTGGGCACTTCTGATGTCAGGCTAATGGCTGTATCCAGACTCCCCTGTCGCTGACAGGCCTGTAACACATCCCAGACAGCCACACCACGAGCCTGTAGTGCAGCCACTCGCTGCGCATAAGGCAAGGCCAAATCAAAGTCGAAGAATTTAGCCATGATCGGCCAGAAGGTATTACGGGGATGCGCATAATAAGCCTGGGCACGAATCGAAGCCTCACCTGGCATACTGCCCAGAATGAGAACCCGTGCCCCTTCAGCCACTAAGGGCGGAAACCCTTGAATAACGGGTAACTTATCCATTGGAATAGACGTTATCGACGCGCGGGTCGATGCCCTCGGGCCAGTTCGCCTGAACGCACACCATCACGATGACCGGTTGTTGGCTTACGCTTGGCACCCTGAGGCTTATGTCTGGGAGCAGCCTGGCTGCTATCCGGCAAAGGATGAACCGGTTCAAAACCGGCCACCAAACGACGTTCCAGCACTTTCTTGGTCAGGCGTTCAATGGAGCGCAAATGATCCAGCTCATCGGCACACACCAGTGACACAGCCTCACCGACTTTACCGGCACGCCCGGTACGACCGATACGATGCACATAATCTTCCGGCACATTAGGGAGGTCATAGTTGACCACATGCGGCAGATGATCAATATCCAGACCACGCGCGGCAATATCTGTTGCCACCAGTACCCGCACCTCACCGGCTTTAAAATCGGCCAGGGCTTTGGTACGCGCATTCTGGCTCTTGTTACCATGAATGGCGATTGCGGTAATATGATTAGATTCCAACTGCTTGGTCAGTTTATTCGCACCATGCTTGGTACGGGTAAACACCAGTACCTGCTGCCATTTGCCCTGATGAATCAGGTTACATAACAAAGCAGCTTTTTGGTTCTTATCCACCGGACTGATCCACTGCTCGACGCTAGGCGCTGCTGCATTGGACGGTGTCACCGACACTTCCTGGGGATCATTAAGCAAACCCTTGGCGAGTTTACGTATCTCTGTAGAAAAGGTTGCCGAGAACATCAGCGTCTGACGCTTGGCGGGTAAAATCGACATGATACGTTTGATATCATGGATAAAGCCCATGTCCAGCATGCGGTCGGCTTCATCCAGCACCAGCACTTCCAACTGATCAAAGCGCACGGCATTTTGCTTATACAAATCCATCAACCGGCCCGGCGTGGCGATCAATACATCCACACCCTTGCGCAGTTTCATCATCTGCGGATTGATTTTCACTCCACCAAACACCACAGCCGAACGCAATGGCAGATAACGGCCATAGGTACTCACGCTTTCAGCAACCTGGGCAGCCAATTCACGTGTCGGGGTTAAAATAAGGGTTCTTACCTGGTTGGCCGTTGCCGGTTTCCCCTGGCTTAAGCGTTCCAGAATCGGCAGAGTAAAGCCTGCGGTTTTTCCTGTACCCGTTTGCGCGGCAGCCATCAGGTCTTTGCCTGCTAACACCACCGGAATGGCCTGGCTCTGGATCGGGGAAGGTGTGTCGTAACCCTGTTCGGTTACTGCTTTCAGAATGGAGTCGGATAACCCCAGTGTGGCAAAACTCATTAAATCATCTCTTGGTTAAATCGCTGACTTCGCGCATCCAACCTCGAAAAAGAGCTGGCGGATTAAAAACACCGGAACAGGTTTCATCGTTGCGCTAACAGCAGTATGGCCATCTGGCCTGATGCAGGAAAGGGCCGTCGAAATTCCGGTCAAACACCCTGCCAACAAAAAAAAGCCGTCACGTTGGACGGCCTATGGGCGGCAGTTTATCGCATCAGGCCAGACAAAGCATCTTTTATACGAATATGTCGTGGGATTGTCGTGGGATTGGGGCTAATGGGATCGGAGTTTGACTGACTCGCCGTGAACCCATCCATGGCGCACAGGGTCAGCCAAATCCGATCCCATCAGCCCCCACCAACCTAGGTGCCAGCGTGAAGTTGGTTTGGCACCAGCAATCAAAAAGCAGCCAACCAAACCCCAACTCCCAGCATCAAACTACCCGCAATCCGGTTAAGCAGACGCACATTGTGAGCATGCTGCAAAAACAGACGTAAGGCCTTACCACCCCCCGCATAAATCAGCATACAAACCAGTTCCAGTAACACAATAATGCTTAACAGCAGGGAGAGCTGCGGCACCATCGGTTGGCTCTGATCAATAAAGGGCGGCAAGAGTGCCACGTGAAAAGCCCAACCTTTTGGGTTAGCTACAGCCGTTACAAATCCCTGCATAAATAACTGCCAGGCTGACACTGTCTGACGCACCGCCGCTGATTCCGGAATAGCCATGCGGCCACGTGACTGCCACATCTGCACACCCACATAGATCAGGTAGGCACCACCGACCCATTTAAACACCTGAAAGAAGCCCGGATAGGTCAACAGCACAGCTGCCACACCCAGAACGGCGAGCAAAGCGACCAGCGCAACACCGAGCATCTCACCCCACATCATCCACAGGGTGCGCTTGACACCCAGGTAATACCCAGGGTCATTGCCAGGGTCATGCACATACCAGGGGTTACCGAGACAAAGAAAAACGTTGGAATAAAAACAGACAACATGGCCAGGTTCATGAGTGGGTGCTCGCCGTACTTCAGCTAAAGAAAACAGTGTAAACCAAGCCTTGTGTCTACTGGGTTAAAATTTCGTCATGATGACAAATTGGCTGATAGCGGGGATGCATTGCCGAGGCTTCCCTTATACACTCAAAGCAGAACTCAGGAGGTCACGTGAAAATATTGTTTGTATCCCCCGATCCACGCCCCGAACGCTGGATCGCCCCCTTGCAGGCGGCCCTGCCCGACGCTGAACTCATCGTCTGGCAGGAAGATATGCCACCGCAGCAGGCGGACTTTGCATTGGTTTGGCAACCCCCGGCCGTGCTATTTGAAAAGGAACCCGGACTCAAAGCTATTTTCAACCTGGGGGCTGGTGTAGATGCCTTGCTTAAGCTTCCGGCCCTGCCGGATGCACTGCCCATCTACCGACTGGAAGATGCCGGTATGTCGGCGCAGATGGCTGAATACCTGGTTCACCAGATAGCCGAAATCACCCGTGCCATGCCGGTTTACCGCCAACAACAGCAAGAAACCCGTTGGAAAATGCAAGCGCCCTGCCGTCGCAAAGACTGGCCAATTGGTCTGCTAGGGCTGGGACAGATCGGCAATAAAGCGGCTCAGGTGCTGGCGTTGCTGGAATACCCGGTTGCCAGTTGGACCCGTCAGGCTAAAACACTGCCGGGTGTCGAAAGCTTCAGTGGTCAGGAAACACTGGCAAGCTTCCTTGGCAGAACCCGTATTCTGATCAACACCCTGCCGCTGACAGCGGAAACCCAGGGCATACTAAATAAGTCGCTGCTATCGCAGCTGCAACCGCAAAGTGTGCTCATTAACGTCGGCCGAGGACAACATCTGAATGAAGATGACCTGCTGGCAGCTTTGGATGAGGGTCAGATCCTGCAAGCAGTACTGGATGTGTTTGAGCAGGAACCCCTGCCGGAGACACACCCTTTCTGGTCGCACCCACAGATCACCCTGACACCACATATTTCAGCACCCACATTGCGTGAAGAGACTATCCGCCAGATAGTCGAGAAACTTCAGGCCTTGCAAGCGGGTGAAAATATCAGCGGACAGGTTGATCGCCAACGCGGGTATTAATGCGCTTACAAACCCATCAGGGCCTGATGCGTCAGGCCCTTTACACTTTCCGCAAAATCACTGAACCGACCGAATACCCCGCTCCGAACGAACAGAGCAGGCACAGATCACCGGCATTCAAACCATCACGAAAACGTTGAAACGCAATGATTGAAGCTGCCGAGCTGGTATTACCGAATTCATGCAGAATAGTTGGTGCTTCATGTGCTTCAGGATCACGCCCCAGCACTTTGCGCGCGATCAGGCTGTTCATATTGATATTCGCCTGGTGCAGCCACAAGCGGCGCAGCTCTGAAGCGGGCAAATTAAGCGAGCCCAAGTGATCAATAATCAGCTCAGCCACCATTGGCACCACATCTTTAAATACCTTGCGTCCCTGCTGAACAAAATAGGTATCGGCTGAGTCCAGATCACGGTCTTCACACTTGCTCAAAAAACCAAAATTATTACGGATATTATTGGAAAAGGAGGTTTTCAGCCGGGTACCCACAATGCTGAACTGATTCGCTGAACTGGCCAACTCAGCGGACTCAACAATCATCGCCGTACAAGCATCACCAAAAATAAAATGGCTGTCTCTGTCGCGGTAGTTCAGATGTGCCGAGCAGATCTCCGGATTGACCACCAGCACACGCGTAGCACTACCTGCCTGAATTGTATTGCTGGCCAACTGTAGCGCAAAAGTCGCGGATGAGCAGGCGACATTCATATCAAACGCAAAGCCACCGGCACCCAACGCCTGCTGCACTTCGATGGCCACCGCCGGATAGGCACGCTGCAGGTTGGAACAAGCCACAATCACACAATCCAGATCGGCACCGCTTAGTCCAGCCTCTTCCAGGGCCTGAGTGGCCGCCTGCAGCGCCATTTCAGCCTGCAGGCTTAAGCTGTCATTGTCACGTGGAGCAATAAAGGGTTTGAGGCGCTCAGGGTCAAGGATACCCTGTTTATCCATCACATGCCGGCTAAGAATACCGGAGGCTTTATCGATAAAAGCCGATGAAGAGGGTTGCAGCTCGGTCACTTCACCGATCGCTATACCAGCACTGTGGCGGGTATTGTAGTCGGCCACAAAGCAGTTAAAGGATTCAACGAGTTCGTCATTATTAATAACATCTGTTGGGGTATACAGCCAACGCCACTAATTACAGTATTCAAACGGGGCTACTCCAGTCTGGCTTGATCACGAGTCTTCATCCCGCCTGTTATTCTTATCAGATCAGGACGCTAAGGCATTGTCCTGCATGATAGAGGCTAAATCCAGTCTCGTAAGCCAAAGATCTAAGTTGTCGCTATGAGAGCAGGAAACTCAGGGTGATACCACTCAAGCAGCTCCAGGCTTGCGGCCAGGGGTTTGGCTATTGATCCTCCTTCAGGTAAGTTTTGGCTCAGTATCACCTTCAAATACATGCCTAAAATCCACTGTGCGCGTTTCCCAGAACGACAGGTTCAGGTGCATTTCAATGTCATTTAGATGGTGACTCATGCACTGCACCGCTTTGCCCGGATCACGCTCTTCGATCGCCTGGATAATGTCATTATGTTCATCGCAACCACATTGAAGGTCGTTATTTCTCTGATACAGGGAAATGATCAGTGAGCTACGGGTGATCAGGTCGTTTAGCATCTCTTCCAGCACCGGGTTGCCGGCCAGCCGCGCCAATAGCAGGTGGAACTGACCGGACTCGCGAATAATGGCTTCTCGCGGCCCACTGAGAATGACCGTTTGCTCCTTGTCGCGCTGTTTTTTCAACAGCGAGATGTCGAGTTTTCGCACTCTACCCACCAGAATCTCGATAACGCCACGTTCAATCACCGACCTTGCCGTAAACACAGCCCGTGCCTCTTCAACAGAAGGCTGGGCGATGCTGGCACCCCGGTTGGGCTCGATGCTAACAATGCGGCGTAGCGCCAGTCGCTGCAAAGCCGACCGAACATGGTTGCGGTTGGCCTTCAGGCTACTAACCAGTTGCGCTTCAACCAGCCGTGTACCAGGTGGCAGCCGCTGCTCAGCCACGGCCCGGGAAATGTTAGTAACAATGCGTTCGATCTCGGACGATTTATTAGTGGGTTTCATTTTGGCTCCGATATTATTAACAATCATTCGTTCTATAAAGCACCGAACCGGTGCAGCAACCCTACTAACGAGCCCAAAGTGAAGCGTTTTTTAAGCTAGTAACGATTGCAATATACATTCAAAAAACCGCATAAATACGCCGAATATCGGTAAAAATTGTATAAAGTCAGACGCTTATTCAGCACTTAGATAATATGGCACTCACCTTGCAACTTATCTAGCATTAATTGTTAACAATTTGTGAGAATATAGTATGGCGGGTTCGGTTGAATTAATCAAAACCAGCAAGTTTTATGACGGCCACCGGGCAGTTGATGGCATCAACCTCAAGGTACCTGGTGGCAGCTATTGTTGTTTGCTGGGTCCCAGTGGTTGTGGCAAAAGCACCACCTTGCGAATGATCGCCGGGCATGAAGATGTATCCGATGGCGATATCCTGCTCGACAATCGCAATGTGACCCTGTTGTCGCCACGCCAGCGCGGCACCGCCATGATGTTTCAGAACTACGCGCTGTTTCCGCATCTGTCGTGTCGGGACAACGTAGCCTATGGCTTGAAAATCGCAGGCAAGGGCAAGGCAGAACGCCACCGTGCCGCTGAAGAAATGCTGGATCTGGTCAACATGGGTGCATTTGCTGACAAGTTGCCCGGTCAGCTCTCAGGCGGGCAGCAACAGCGCATCGCTCTGGCCCGGGCGTTGATCTGCCGGCCGGATGTAGTGCTGTTGGACGAACCTTTATCAGCACTCGATCCGTTCTTGCGCGTGCGAATGCGCAAAGAATTAAAAAGCTTACAGCAACAGCTTGGCTTAACCTTTATCCATGTCACCCATTCGCAGGAAGAGGCGTTTGCTTTAGCAGATCTCGCCATCGTGATGTCAGATGGACGCATCGAGCAAAGCGGTCACCCACGTGACATTTTTGAAGCGCCGCGAACCGCATTCGTGGCCAACTTTATTGGTGGACACAATGTCCTGCAGCCCAACGATGGCATGCCAGCCGACCTGAGCCACCCTTTCTCCATCCGCGCCGATCATCTGGTCATCGAGCCTCTGGATTATACCCCACCCAATACGCTTACCCGCCTGGAAGCGACCATCGTTGATGTCGAGTTTCAGGCACAGTTTTTCTTCGTGGAAACCCGACTGGACGACGGCCAGACGGTGATGTGCTACCTCCCCGAAGCCCGGATGAATGAATCTCTGGTGTGTCTCGGTCAGCGTGTTGCGCTGCACTGGGAAAAGAGTGCCATCAATCTGTTCGACCCACCTGCAACAACTCGCTGAGGAACCAACGATGAATGACAACCATACCCCCGAAAACACCGAAGAACTGACCTCTAAAAGTAAAGGCTGTCTCGCCGTAAGCTACTCAAAGGTGCCGCTAGTGTCGGCGCAGTGGCCCTGGGCAGTGGCGCCATTACCGGCTTTCCGCTGATCTGGGCGCAGAACATCAAAAACGTGACACTGCGCCAGTTTGGCACCGGGGTTTCTAACCTCAACGCCATCGCCGACAAGTGCAAGGAAGACCTGGGCTTTAACCTCCAGTTGACCTCCCTGGATTCCGACAGCGTTACCCAACGCGCAGTCACCCAACCTAATTCCTATGACATCGCCGATATTGAGTACTGGATCTGCAAAAAGGTGTTCCCATCAGGTGCAATGCAACCCCTGGATGTGCGGCGACTCACCAATTACGACAAAATTTCGCCGCTGTTTATTACCGGCAAACTGTCTGAAGATGCCGAGATCGCTCAGGGAACAGCCCCTCACACCGTGGGGTTTGTTCCGGATCGGAATGCCACTGTTTTCGCCGACAGCCCTACCGACTGGATGACGCTGATCCCTACGATTTACAATGCCGATACTCTGGGCATTCGACCAGACCTGGTGGGCAGACCCATCACCAGTTGGGCCGACATTATGGACCCTGCCTTCAAAGGCCAGACCTCAATCATCAATATTCCATCGATCGGTATTATGGATGCAGCGATGATTTGCGAAGCCATGGGCGCAATCAGCTATTCCGACAAGGGCAACATGACCCGGGAGGAGATCGACCAGACCATAGAAATCCTGAAGGCTGCAAAACGCGACGGGCAGTTCCGCGCTTTTTGGAAAACCTTCGACGAATCAGTAAATCTGATGGCCTCGGGTGAGGTGCTGATCCAGAGCATGTGGTCTCCAGCCGTTGCTGCGGTGCGCAGCCAGGGTGTCCCCTGTGTTTATCAGCCACTGAAAGAAGGTTACCGCGCCTGGGGCGGTGGACTGGGTCTGGCATCGCACCTGTCGGGTCTGGAACTTGATGCGGCTTATGAATACATCGACTGGTACCTGTCAGGCTGGGTCGGTGCATACCTGAACCGCCAGGGCTACTACAGTGCTGCACCGGAAACTTCACGGGCTCACATGAGCGAAGACGAATGGGGTTTCTGGATGCAAGGCCAGGCGGCACAGGGCGATATTGTGAGCCCGAACGGTGATGTGATGGAAAAAGCAGGCGCGGTACGTGACGGTGGCTCTTTTGAAGAGCGTATGGGTAGCGTGGCATGCTGGAATTCGGTCATGGACGAGAACCAGTACATGGTGCGTAAATGGAACGAATTCATCGTTTCCTGACCCTAACCTCGCCGGTGCCAGCGTATGTTGGCACCGGTATTTTAAGGAGTTTTTATGGCCCCTATGATAACAGCCCACAACCGGCACAGCTATTGGCAGGCGCTGCCGTTAACGCTGGTGCTACTGGCGTTTCTGGTGTTTCCCGTCGTGGTGATCGGCATTGTCAGCTTCTGGGACTACAATTCCTACTCACTGATACCGGGTTTTATCCTCGATAATTACCAGTATCTGCTGTCTTCGCCAGTCACGTTACAAGCCTACTTGAATACGTTCAAATACGCGGCCCTGACCTGGTTCTTCACCCTGTCGATTGGCTTTACGGTGGCCTATTTTCTTGCTTTCCACATACGCTCTCCACGCATGCAAACACTCTGCTTCGTCATCTGCACGGTGCCATTTTTTACCTCAAACATTATCCGCATGATTTCCTGGATCCCCCTGCTCGGACGCAATGGCCTGGTTAACTCCACGTTGCAGTCAGGCGGGCTGATTGACCAGCCTTTAAGCTTTTTGCTCTACAGTGATTTTGCTGTGGTGCTGGCCTATGTGCATCTTTATACGCTGTTCATGGTAGTGCCTGTTTTCAACAGCATGATGCGCATCGACCGAAACCTGGTGGAAGCGGCGGTAGATGCCGGCGCTTCTGGCTTTCAAATACTCAAGGATATTATTGTGCCTCTGTCCCGGTCCGGCATCATTGTCGGCAGTATTTTCGTTTTCACCCTGGTGATGGGCGATTTCGTCACAGTCAAGATCATGGGCGGCGGTATCAAGGCCAACGTAGGCATGATGATCTACAACGAGATATCCCTGTTGCAATACCCCGCTGCCGCTGCGAGCGCCATCGTCCTGCTCGCCACGGTTATGATCATGCTGGTGATCCTGTTCCGGCTGGTCAACATACGCAAGGAGCTGTAGCCATGAATAAACGACCTCGCAGTTTTTATCTGCTGGCGGCATTTTTCGCCCTCTTCGTATTGTTTCTGTACGGCCCGACGCTGACCATTGCCCTGCTCTCTTTTCAAGGACCCGGTGGCGGCCTGACTTTTCCCATGCGCGGTCTTTCCTGGCACTGGTTCAGGCAGTTGTTCGAAGCCCAGGCCGTGGGTAACTTCGGAACCTCGTTGCGACGCTCGCTGATTCTCGGACTGGCCGTCATGGTTTGCACGGTGGTGTTTTCTTTCCTCGCCGGTCTGGCCTTCCGCAAGCGTTTCGCCGGTCAATCAGTGATTTTCTATCTGACATTGACCAGCTTGATCATTCCCTCCATTTTGATCAGTCTTGGCATCGGGCTGATGTTTGACCGACTGGATATCGAACCGGCCTGGTACAGCTCTGGCTTCGGTTCGCACCTGACCTGGACCTTGCCGTTTGGCTTACTGATCATGTTCGCTGTATTCAATCGCTTTAACCCAAGCTACGAAATGGCATCGGTGGACCTCGGTGCCTCTCACTGGCAGACCTTCCGCTATATTCTGCTGCCACTGCTAGCGCCCAGCCTGATGGGCATCGGTCTGTTCGGGTTCACGCTCAGTTATGACGAATTCGCGCGCACACTGATGACCTCAGGCAGCTTTAATACGCTGCCACTCGAATTGTTCGCAATGACCACCAATGTCACCAGCTGTTTTGTATGCACTGGGGACCCTGACCACGGCGATATCCCTGTCCGTCATCGCACTGACGTTAATTGCGTTACGACTATTCCGGCGTAAGCCAGGGAGGGATGCCGATAAATGATTGCCATCATTAACCCCAACGCCTCAGTGTCAATGACCGAACAACTGGCACGTGAGTGCAACGCGCTGAGTGGCTTGCATCACCAACTCACCTTTCACCGCTGCGCCGAAGCCCCGGCCAGCATTGAAGGTTACAGCGATGGAGTATCGGCAGCTTACTGGGTCGCGCACAAGGTGCGTCAGCTGGAGTCTGGTCCAACGCCACCCTCGGCCTACGTGATCGCCTGCTTCGACGACACTGGCCTTGATGGAGCCCGGGAACTGACCCGTGCCCCGGTGCTAGGCATCGGCGAGATGGCAATGCATACCGCCACACTGCTGTGCCAGAAATTTTGCGTCATGACCACGCTGGAACGATCCGTACCGATCCTGACCCGTAACCTGCACCACTACGGACTGGCCTCTCGTTGCGCAGGCATTTTTGCGTCCAAAGTACCGGTGCTGGCACTGGAACAGGACCCCGACAGCTATCAGCGCGTGCTCGACGCTGCCCGCCAGTCACTCGAATTGAATAACGGCGAGGCGCTTGTATTAGGCTGTGCAGGTATGGGCCAGTGGGTTCGGCGTATGGAAGCGGATCTGTCTATCCCGGTGCTCGACGGCGTGCGCATCGCTGTGACATTTGCCGACGCCATGGTGGGACTGGGTCTTAAGACAAGTAAGGTACTGAGTTATCAGTTTCCGGAAGTAAAAGCCGCCGAGCCAACGCCTACCAGAGGATAAATAGGCATACCATCCAGCACTCACCATCAGGAACCATGTTACCCGTATTAGCTCACGGCCTCCCAGATAATCTACTAGGCGACGCGCTGGCGTTGCTGCGCCGTGCTAAAAATCATCCATGCTTGCCTTAATTTCGCAATATCGTCCAATCTTTTTGGTTTGGAATTGGGTAATCTGCCTCTATTGATTTGGGTTATTCGCAGAGGGTTGTGATGTTGACTGAAAATCGTTTTCAATTTGCTAAAAGTACCGTTCTTGATGAGATCATGTTGCTTGAAGCTTCTATGAGTGATTTTTCTTACGGCACCCATGCCCATGAAGAATTTTCCTTTGGTGTGACCTTATCTGGCCGCCAGGACTTTTTTGCATTGGGCGAACATCACAAAAGTTACTCTGGCAATGTCATTGTGTTTAATCCAGAAGACGCCCACGACGGCCACTCCGGTGGCGACGATACTCTGCATTATAAAATGCTGTACGTTCACCCTGATCAATTATTGCCTATGTTGCAAAGTGCGGGCGTTCGCCGAGTACAAGATTTTCGGATTGAGCAGCTTGTGCAAAACGACACAATATTAAAGGCCCATGTTTTGCGCTTGGCTGCATTGGTAGAAAGTGACTCTTCATCAGCGCTGGAATATTCGTCTGCGTTGTTTGAGTTTGCTGAATATCTTGCTTATCAGCAGGGCATCCCCCGCCCTGTTGGCCTAGTGGAATCTAAACGACGTGCCAAAGACCCTGTTTTTGAGCGAGTACGTGATTATCTGCACGCCCATGTTGGCGAGGAAGTCTCTTTGGATGAATTAAGCCAAGTGGCGCATATTTCGAAGTATCACTTGCTGCGATGTTTTCGGGATTATTTCGGCATGACGCCCCATCAATATTGGCAAAATTACCGCATCAATCGCGCCAAAGAGGCCCTAGAGCTGGGGATGCCACTAGCCGATGTCGCCTTTACCTTCGGCTTTAGCGATTTAAGTTACTTTAATCGACGTTTCAAGCCAATGTTTGGCCTCACCCCTTATCAATTTAGGCGCACCTTGCTGCGAACTTAGTAGCCAAACCCACCTTAGATTTTACTCATTTTCCTATTACCTATTTTTATCAAATATCCATTTGAGGGATTCTTATGCTCGAAATAATCATCTATGCCTTTGGCATTATGTACAGTCCAGGTCCAGCCAATATGTTGGCGTTGTTCGCTGGTATCAGTGGACAGGGCTGGCGTGCTTTTCTGTACTGTGTCGGTGTGGGGCTTGCCATGCTGATCTTGTTTCTACTGATAGGTTATCTTGGCAGTGAGATTATTCCCATAAAATATCAATCGCTTATTGCTATTTTAGGTGGAATTTATATTGCCTATCTTGGAGTAAAAATCCTGTATTCGAGTTTTCAACAACAAGCCAGCCATGTCAAAAACGCTTCAGTGAACTTTAAAACGGGCCTTATTTTACAACTCTGTAACCCTAAGGCTTTAGTGGCAATAATACCTATTGTCACAGTGCAATTTCCACGATCACAGATCGAAGGTGGGCAAATTGCTTTATGGTCACTGGGACTTTCCATCATGGCATGCGGTGCACCGAGTGTGTATTTATTGGCAGGTGCTCGTCTTAAAAAAGCCGCGATGAACCCCAAGGTGATGACATGGGTGAATAGAGTGATGGCGTTGTTGTTATTCTATGTGGCATATCGGTTTATCTTCGCTTAATGAAAATTTACAGAATGACTACAAAGTACCAATATTTGTAATCCTCCCAGAAATCCGGGCAACCAGGGTGAGGTTAATTACCTGAGCTGACTATCCTTGCTGCCACGACGGTTTATTCCGCTTGAATTAACCTCCTGCTTTTCGAGAGCTGACTGACAGGCAATACACAGTTTAACGCCAGGAATCGCCTGGCGGCGCTTTTCTGGAATAACACAGTCACACTCTTCACAATGGACGGCACTCTCACCCTTGGCTAATTTACTCCGGGCCTGCTGCACAGCATCGGCAACGCTCGCGTCAATTTGATCCTGTACCGCACCATCTCGTGACCAACCACCTGCCATTGTGCGCTCCGATTTCTAAAGGATTGATGTCCAAATCCAAGAGACTCCTTGATCCCTAATTAATACACCTGATCATGATCACCTATATCGACAAGGATAATATCTTTATCCTGAATCACCAGTTCCAGAACAATGCGGTAGCTTATGTTGATTGACACTGACGACAATCCAGCTAAACGCCCTTGCAGACCATGCAGCCTCAGGGAGGGATGGTACGGATTTATTTCCAGCAACTGCAAAGTTTTTTGATATTGGTTATGGATTTCAGGGTGCTTTCTTAAAAACTTTTTTGCACGCTTAAGATAACTGTCTGGATAAATGAGTTTATAGCCCATCCTTGACCTGCTGCATATGCTCATCCACAGAGCCTGTGCTGTAGCGCCCTGCAGCTATATCCGCTTTAGCTTCCAGTAGAGCAATCTCAAGCTCGTATTCTCGTAACTTGGCGTACTTTTCTAAATCCATGACAACGTATTTATCCCGCCCGCGGACGGAGATAATCACTTCCTCAGCTTTCAACAAACCCGCTTCAACAGCGGATACCCCCTTGGTTTTTAAATCGTTGGCAGTGACAATATTCATCAGGACAATCCTCTCAAGAGCACTATTAATAACACCATAAAGAGTACATCAAAAAAGGCTATCAAGCACGTTTAGTTCAGATCAGGACTCTAAGGCATTGCCCTGCATGATAGAGGCTAAATCCAGTCTCGTAGGCCAAAGATCTAAGGCGCGCTGCTTGATAGGTTCTGGCTGACTCAGTGGCAGAGGGAGCCAGGCGTCATTACCTTCGGCCAACCAGTGCGCAAACCCTTTACCCATCAGGGTTCCGGTGGTGTTGCCACGGCCATTATAACCACTGGCAGCAATCAGCCCGGGAGCTGGCTCAAAGATGCGCATCACATGATCCGGGGTAAATCCCATACGACCAGTCCAGCTGACCTGCCAATCCACGGCAGCTAATTGAGGAAAATAATGCTGCTGAATACGCTTGGCCCAGCAGCGCACAAAGGCGTCAGGTTTGCGCTCACCCCGCCCCAGGCTTCCCAGCATCAACCGGCCCGCTTTATCGCGGCGAATACTGCTGAGTACAGTACGTGTATCCCAGGCGCCTTGACCACCAGGCAAGATGCTTGCGGCGGCATCACCCTCCAAGGGCGCAGATGCCACCTGGTAGTAGTAACCGGCAAAGAAATGCTCAGACAGCTTCGACCAATCACCCTGAGTATAGGCGTTACTGGCCAGCACCACTTGATCCGCCCTGACCTGCCCGGTGGGCGTAGACACTAACCAGCTGTCTCCATCACGGGTCAGCGCCGTTACCGGACTGTGACAAAACAGCTGCGCCCCCAGGGAGACCGCTGCCCGCCCCAACCCACGCGTATAAGCGCAGGGGTTAATTGTGCCTGCGCGTCGATCCAGTAATGTGGCAGGAATTCTTCCACTCCCCGTCAAGGCCTCAACTTCGGCACCCTTAAACAGCTCAACAGGCGCCCCCTGACGACTGAACTGTTCAAAGCGCTGCTGCAAGGCTTTGACACCCTGCTGACTATGCGCCAGATGCAAGGTGCCTTGCTGTTTTGCCTCGCAATCTATGCCGTAGCGTTCAATCAGCTCAAACACCAATGCCGGTGCACCGCCCAACAGACGGTTAGCGCGTTCACCGCGTTCAGCGCCTAGGCGCTCACAGATATCTTCCGGTGGTAGCCACATGCCGGCATTCACCAGCCCGACATTACGGCCAGATCCACCTGCACCCACTTCATCAGCTTCCAGGACACAGCTGGAAATCCCCATCTCCTGCAGATGTACAGCGGTGGATAAACCGGTAATGCCACCACCGATAATACAGACCTGCGTCTGCACATCTGTATTCAGGCGCTGACTGACAGGCAGCGCCTCAGCCGATGTAAGCTGCCATAGACATTGTTCCAGCATAGCCATCTCCTTGCTGTTGCAGCATCTGGTTCAGGTGCAGGTTCAGTCGAACTTGATACCCTGTGCCAATGGCAGCTCACGTGAATAATTGACCGTATTGGTCTGACGGCGCATATAGCTTTTCCAGACATCCGAACCGGATTCACGACCACCCCCGGTCTCTTTTTCGCCACCGAAGGCACCACCAATTTCAGCACCACTGGGTCCGATATTGATGTTAGCAATACCACAATCACTGCCGACATCTGATACAAAGGTTTCCGCTTCGCGCACATCCGTGGTGAAAATGCATGAAGACAAGCCCTGCGGCACATCATTATTCAGTGCAACCGCTTCATCCAGTGTGGAATAACTGATCACATAAAGAATCGGGGCAAAGGTTTCCTGACGCACCAGATCTGTCTGGGCATCCATCTCGACTATGGCCGGTGAGACATAATAGGCATCCGGATAATGATCTTCCAACTGCCGCTCACCACCATAAACCCTGGCACCTGCATCGCGGGCTTTTTGCAGCGCTGTTTGCATATTCTGGTAGGCATCCGCATCGATCAATGGACCGACCAGCGCGCCCTCCAAAGGATGACCCACCACGATGCCACTGTAAGATTTTTTCAACCGTGTCAGCAGCTCTTCACGCAGAGAGGTATGCACGATCAGGCGACGCAGGGTAGTACAACGCTGCCCAGCCGTTCCCACCGCCGAAAACAGTATCGCCCTGACCGCCATATCCAGATCGGCACTCGGCGCTACGATCATGGCGTTGTTGCCACCCAACTCCAGAATACAACGGCCGAAACGGGCCGCGACTAACGGGGCCACTTCACGCCCCATCCGCGTACTGCCGGTTGCACTGATCAGCGCGACACGTGGGTCTTTGACCACGACTTCGCCCGCTTCACGCTCACCGATGACGACTTGGCTCAGTCCTGCCGGTGCATCGTCGCCGAAGTCCTGCATCGCCCGTTCCAGTAAGGCCTGACATGCCAGCGCGGTCAGCGGTGTTTTTTCCGATGGCTTCCACACCAGACTGTTGCCACACACCAGCGCCAGCGACGCATTCCAGGCCCAGGGAGCCACCGGAAAGTTGAAGGCGGTGATCAGACCAATAGTGCCCAGTGGATGCCAGGTTTCACGCATATGATGACCGGGACGCTCAGACGCGATGGTCAAACCAAACAACTGACGCGACTGACCCACGGCCAGATCGCAGATATCGATCATCTCCTGCACTTCGCCCAGGCCTTCCTGCAGAATCTTGCCGCACTCCCAGGAAACCAGTGCACCAAGGTCATCTTTGTGACGACGCAGAGAATCACCAAACAGGCGCACCAGTTCACCACGCCGTGGAGCAGGTACACAACGCCACTGTTCAAAGGCTGATTGTGCGGCGGTGATTTTCGCCTCTACCTCAGCCGGGGTATCGGTTTTCACCTGACCAATCACTTGCCCGTCTACCGGTGAAAATACGCTAAGATCACCACCCTGCCAGTTGGTTTCGCTGACACCCAAACGCTGCATTATTGCCTTAATCATGGTCACTCCTGTTAGTTCTCGGAATTAGCTCTCGGAATTAGTTCTCGGAATTGCTTTAACCCGAGTATGCTCAGTTGTCAGGGCTTTACACAAGCGACGTTTTTGACCAATATCATTCTTTTTTTTCATGACAGGCAGCCAAGCCAATGAATAAACGCCACCTCCCATCACTCAGTGCCATGCAATGCTTCGAAGCCGCTGCTCGGCATATGAGCTTTACCCGTGCCGCGAACGAGCTCAGCCTGACACAGAGCGCGGTGAGCAAACAGGTGTCGCAACTGGAAACCATCCTTGCCCATCATCTGTTTCGGCGCGTGCGCAAACGCCTGCAACTCACGCCAGAAGGCTCGGTATATCTGACGGAGGTGAGAAAAATTCTGTCACAGGTGGAAATGTCGACACGCTATATGCGCTCTTATGGTGCTGACAGCGAAGTACTGAATGTTGCCACGCTGCCTACCTTCGGATCGCGTTGGCTGATCCCCCGTCTGAAAGGCTTTCGCCTCAGTCACCCGGACATCTCGTTGAATATCACCAACCGCGCTGAACCTTTTGATATGGAAAAGGAACGCATAGATATAGCGTTTTTCTTTGGTCATGGTGCCTGGCCGGGTGCTGAATGTGTGCATTTGCTGGATGAGGAAGTGGTGCCTGTCTGTTCACCTGAGCTACTGACTGCGAAAGGCCTGCAAAACCCGATACAACTCACCCGCCTGGTATTGATGCAGAATGCGCAGCGCCCTGAAGCCTGGCATGACTGGTTTGAGGCTCAGGGTTTCTATACCGAACAAAGCTATCACGGCCCGCGCTTTGACAGCTTTTATATGTCCATCCGCGCCGCGCAAGCCGGTTGCGGAGTGGCATTGGTGCCGCGTTTTCTGGCCGCCGAAGAGCTGCAGGAAGGCAAGCTGGTGATTCCCTGGGATTATGCGCTGAAAAGCCGCGACGCCTATTATATGGCCTACCCGGAACACAAGGCGGAGTTGAGTAAAATAAGCCGTTTCACTGACTGGATTGCCACTCGATTGGAGCAGGATCTGAATTCAACATCACCCTGCGTTAACGAAATTTTGGAATGATCTCAAAGAAAAGTTTCACTTGTCGCAGGACTTGTTTATCTGTTCTGATAACAAAAAATGACTCAACCAGGAATTTTCCAGTGGATATGACCTACCTGACACCAGACCAGTTGCGCACCCTGTTTTCATCCGCCATGTCTGATATGTACCGCAGCGAAGTACCGCAGTATCAGACCCTGCTGGATCTGGTTGATGAGGTCAATCAGACTGTACTGGCCGACAACCCGGCGCTGAAACAGGCACTGGAAGAGCGCGGCGAACTGCAACGCCTAAGTCTGGAACGTCATGGCGCCATCCGCGTCGGACGGGCCGATGAGCTCGCCATGCTGCGCCGCCTGTTTGCGGTGATGGGGATGTACCCGGTTGGCTATTATGATCTGTCCAGCGCTGGTGTGCCGGTTCACTCCACCGCGTTTCGCCCGGTCGATGAGGCGGCGCTACAGCAAAATCCGTTTCGCATCTTCACTTCCCTGCTGCGCCTGGAACTGATTCAGGATCAAACCCTGCGTGAACAAGCCAGCCAGATACTGCAACAACGTGATATTTTTACCCCCGCCCTGAAACAACTGGTTGAGCTGGCTGAACAACAAGGGGGGCTCAACGCGGCACAGGGACAAGCCCTGATTACCGAAGCACTGGAAACCTTCCGCTGGCATGATACAGCCACTGTCGATGCGGCAACCTATCAGGCACTGCTGCAGCAGCACCGTCTGATAGCGGATGTAGTATGTTTTCGTGGTCCACACATCAATCACCTCACCCCGCGCACCCTGGATATCGATGCTGTACAGCTACGCATGCCGGACTATGATATTACGCCCAAGGCGGTGATCGAAGGGCCACCCCGGCAGCATTGTCCGGTGCTGTTACGCCAGACCAGTTTTAAAGCCCTGCAGGAAGCGGTGCGCTTTACTGATGGCAGTACAGGGCAGCACACCGCCCGCTTTGGTGAAATTGAACAACGCGGCATGGCACTGACCCTCAAGGGTCGCGAAATTTATGATCGGCTGTTAAATAATGCGCTGACACACCTTGCCGGGGAGCAGAACAATGCCAGTTATCAGCAGCAGTTAAGCCAGGCCTTTGAAACCTTCCCTGATCATGAAGACACTCTGCGCACACAGAAACTCGCCTATTTCCGCTACCGCCTGTCTGATAAAGGTCGTGAAGCCGCACCCCTGAGCAGCCTGCCGATACTGGAACAACTAATCGATGATGGACTGGTGCTGGCTGAGCCGATTATTTATGAAGACTTCCTGCCTGTCAGTGCCGCCGGTATCTTCCAATCCAACCTGGGTGATGAGGATAAAGCACTTCAGGCTGGCCAGGGCAATCAGGACGCCTTTGAAGACGCTTTGGGCACCGCTGTACTCGATCCATTTCAGCGTTATGCTGATCTGGAACAGGAATCACTTAACCGTACATTAAAACAACTCACAGCCTCCGACTTCGCCTAAATCACCCAAGTATTGTAAACTGAAGGCTTACCAGGTCTTCAGTGGACGTTACTTATGTCAGTATTCAAACCCGATCAAATTCAAATAGGTATCAGTGCCTGCCTGCTGGGCGAACAGGTCCGGTTTGATGGTGGGCATAAGCAATCACGCTACTGCATGGATGAACTGTCGCGGGTGTTTCACTATGTACCTGTCTGCCCGGAGATGGCCATCGGCATGGGCACACCACGCAAAACCATTCGCTTGGTAAATCACGAAGGTGAAGTCCGTGTTAAAGCCAGCGATGACAGCTTTGATGTCACGGAACAACTCAGTGACTATGCTACTGAGAAAACCGCTGAACTGAACTTTCTCAGTGGCTACATCGTCTGCGCCAAATCGCCGACTTGCGGTATGGAGCGCGTCAGACTTTATGACGGCAAGACCGGCTACAGCGAGAAAGCCGGTGTCGGCGTCTTCGCCCGCAGGCTGATGGAAACCTACCCGTTATTGCCGGTAGAAGAAGATGGTCGTCTGCATGACCTGGTGCTGCGAGAGAATTTTATCACCCGGGTGTTTGCCTATCATGACTGGCACACTCTGCTGGCTGAAGGGCTCAGCCGCAAAGCCATCGTGGCCTTTCATACCCGTTACAAGTATCTGCTGATGGCCCATCATCAGGAGCATTACCGTCAATTAGGTCGACTGGTGGCCAACTTCACCGATGATCTGGACCAGGATGCACACAACTATTTCACCCTGTTTATGCAGACACTGATGCACCATGCCAATCGCCGCAGCCATACCAATGTGCTGCAACATATTCAGGGATTTTTCTCCGATCGTCTGAATGCCAGGCAAAAGCAGGAACTCAAAGGCAGCATCGACAAGTACCGCGAAGGCCTGCTGCCCTTGCTGGTACCTGTGACGCTGATTCGACACTATCTGAATGAGTTTGAAGAGCCCTTCGTCGACCAGCAGGTTTACCTGAACCCGCACCCTGAAGAGCTGAAACTGCGTTACGGTTATTGAACCAGTTCAGCCGGGCAAACACGCACATTGTCAAAGCCGGCATCGCGCAGGTTCTGTGCCTGCAACTGACTCATCACTCCCTTGTCGCAATAGAGCCAGTATTCGCGGCTCTGGTCCAGTGCAGCAAAGCCACTGTGCAGGCGGTAAAAAGGCATGGCCAGAACCTCAACCTTAGACTGGGGCAATGGAGCCTTATCCACCTCATCCGGGGCACGCACATCCAGCACCACCACCTGATCATTGAGCGCTGCCGAAACCGGTAACAGATCTGTTGCGATCTCTCGGGCCGCCAGATCAGCCGGAATGTCGGTAATAGATTGGTAGCTGGCCAACGCCAGCGCATCCGCCATGACCGCCGGACTCAGTTTAGCCTCTGCCGCTTCTACCTCATGCAGTTTGGCTCGCGTTGTTGGACGATTGCTAATCACCGCACAGTATTCAGGAATCGCTTCAGCATACACCGCCGCACCGATCATCTTCGCCTGATCGATGATCGCCTGTTTATTGGTGGTAATCAGGGGCCGGAGAATCAAGCGATCCGTGGCCCGATCGATAACCTGCAGATTGGTCAGCGTCTGACTGGATACCTGAGAGATCGCCTCACCGGTGATCAGTGCGGTGGTTTTCAAGCGGTAGGCAATCCGGTCTGCGCAACGAATCATGCAGCGCTTCAACACCACCCCCATCAGCGCATTATCCACCTGGGTCAGAATATCTTCCACCACGTCTTCAAAGGGCACGGTAACAAACTTGACCTGGTGCGAGCGTCCATAACGCTGCCACAGGTAGTAAGCCACCTGTTTAACCCCCTCTTCATGCGCCGGGCCACCGAGACGGAAGAAGATAAAATGGGTATAGATGCCACGTTGCAACATCTGCCAGGTGGCCACACAGGAGTCATAACCACCAGAAATCAGCGTGGCCACATTTTCCTGGGTACCAGTGGATAACCCCCCATGCCCTCAAGGCGACGGTTGATAATAAACAGGCGCTGATGATGAATTTGTAACACCACCAGTTGATCCGGATTTTTCAGGCGCACACCGGCGTTATCGGTATGTTGAAAGAGGTAGCCACCGACATAACGTTCCAGATCGATAGAACGGAATTCATGCACGCCCGCGCGTTGCACCCGCACCGCAAAAGTCTGGCCACGCAGTGAATCGCCGACAGACTCAAGGGTCAGTTCACAGATACGATCAAAATCCGGCAGCTCGTATTCCTGTGCTTCCATAAAATGATGTATACCAGGGATACAGGTAAGCGCATCACTGATTTGCGTGGTAATCGCTTCCGGTGCGTCTTCCTCAACCTCCACTTCCAGCAGATCCCAACAGCCACCTACCCGTGTAGGTTCCCAGATCTCTTTGACAATCTGGCGAATATTTTTCTTCAGCTGCTTGATCTGCTGCTGACGAACGGCACGGCTTTTCACCGTCATTTCAGGGAAAAAACGAATAATATATTTCATGGCAGTTGGGGTAATCAGGGTTCCTGTCAGGCTTTTTTAACGAATTCAGACTTGAGTTTCATCGGTCCAATACCATCGATTTTGCAATCGATATCATGATCACCACCGACTAAACGGATATTCTTCACCCGCGTCCCCACTTTCACCACCAGTGACGACCCTTTAACCTTAAGGTCTTTGATCACCGTAACCGTATCGCCGTCTTGCAGCGGATTGCCGTTGGCATCGCGAATCCCGGAACCTTCTTCAGCAGCATCTGCAACAGCCTCTTTGGGCCACTCATGCGCACACTCAGGGCAGACAAACATCAACCCGTCTTCATAGGAATAGGTCGACCCACAGGCCGGGCAGTTAGGCAGATCACTCATGGCCATACCTTGTCTTTAGCAGGGAGATAGTAACCTTGCGTAGCGACAAGGCCTTGAAGGCTGCGCATCATGCCAGAAAATGGATAATTTTTCTATGGCTGGTGCGAAGGGGCTGCAAGCTAAAGGGGGATCATACTCCCCCTTATTACTCATTTACATTATTACTGCCCAGTTT
>NZ_JRLB01000054.1 GCF_000764495.1 Nitrincola sp. A-D6 | reverse complement strand
GCTGACAAGCAAATCCGCCTTCAAGGCGAAGACAGGCAAGGCCGACTAAGGCAATCGCCATAGCCACCCAGGTACTCAGGGCCGTACGTGTAGCAAAAAACAATCGCCCGACAATGGGTACAAACACCACGCTCAGGCTGGTGATAAAGGCGCCAATGCCCATGTTATCTGAATGGTAGAGTCCCATAATCCAGAAACACATCGCCACTCCCATAACAACGCCGGTCATCAGTGCGCGTAGCCAGGACTCACCCGCTAGTTGTTTCAGAGCACTGTAACCAAAGGCACCCAGTATCAAACCGGCACACAGAAAGCGCCCACCAATAAACTGTAGAGGGGCTATTCCGGTCAGGGCCTCGCGTGAAAAGACCCAGCTGGTGGCAGCCAGCAGTGTAACCAACACCAGCAGGAAATCTGATTTTAATGCACTATGTTGCATGAGGCACAGCCTTGTAATCGAGTTAATACTACTCTAGTTTGGTGTATTGTAATGCTGCAGCGCAGTAATTTAATAGGGAGCTTAACAAATGACTGTTAAAACCATTGAGTTGGCACTTCAGGGAGGAGGTTCACATGGTGCTCTGACCTGGGGTGTATTGGATCGCTTGCTTGAAGAAAGTAATCTGAAGATTGAAGGGGTGAGTGGTACCAGCGCCGGGGCAATGAATGCGGTAGTACTGGCAAATGGATTGGAGTCCGGGTCTCGACAAGGAGCGCGTGATGCGTTGCAAACCTTCTGGAAATCAGTGAGTGACGCCGGAAAATCCAGCCCGATTCAACGTAATCTTTGGGCAAAAATTACCGGCGACTGGGGTATGGAAAGCTCACCCAATTACCTGCTGTTCGACCATCTAAGCCGTGTTTTCTCACCCTACGAGTTCAATCCGCTCAACCTCAACCCACTACGCGATCTGATTGTTGACCTGGTTGATTTTGAAGCCGTGAACCGATGCAAAGCGGTGAAGGTGTTTGTCACTGCAACCCAGGTTCGCAATGGCCGGCCCAAAATTTTCACTCAACCCAACCTCTCTGCTGATGCACTCATGGCATCAGCGGCTTTGCCCTTTATGTTTCAGGCTGTTGAGGTGGATGGTGAGTTTTATTGGGATGGTGGCTACAGCGGTAACCCGGCCCTTTTTCCTCTGGTGGATGAGTGCGATGCCAGAGACATGGTGCTGGTTCAAATCAATCCGTTTGAGCGTCCGGATGTGCCGAAAACGGCACGTGAAATTATTGATCGCATCAATGAAATTACATTCAACTCATGCTTGATCAAGGAGTTACGTAGCGTAACGCTATTGCGTGATCTTATTGAAGCGGAAGGTCTGGAAAAAGAACGTTATCGCGAGATGCGTTTGCACCGCATCCATGGGGATGAAGATCTTCAGAGTTTAAAAGCCTCGAGTAAATTGAATGCGGAGTGGGAATATCTGTGTTACTTACGCGATATGGGGCGCAACCGCGCAGATGTCTGGCTGAAGGAGCACTGGAAAGATTTGGGTGAGCGTGCCACCTTTGATCCACAGTGGCTGCTTAAAGAAAGTGTTCGCGATCCCGATTGTAAAAAAGGAGGTTAGTCATGCTGGGGTTGACGGGTGTTTTGATTTCGCTGCTGTTATTGATATGGCTGGCTTATCGCGGAGTCAGTGTCTTGCTGCTGGGCCCTGTGATGGCATTGATTGCCACCCTGTTTGCCGTCGGAACACCGCTGCTGGCAACCTATACACAGCTGTTTATGTCCTCTGCCGGTAATTTTATCGTGCAGTATTTCCCACTGTTCCTGCTTGGCGCTATTTTTGGCAAGCTGATGGATGATGCCGGTGCGGCCGAATCCATAGCACAGGGCATAGTCGGACAATTGGGTGAGCAACGCGCTATGCTGGCGGTCGTGCTGGCCTGTGCGGTGCTTACCTACGGTGGGGTGTCGTTATTTGTGGTAGCTTTTGCTGTTTACCCTATAGCGGCCGCACTGTTTCGAAAGGCGGATATTCCCAAACGCTTGATACCGGCAACCATTGCTTTGGGTGCCTTTACCTTCACGATGACCGCTTTACCGGGTACTCCGGCCATCCAGAATGCTATTCCCATGCCATATTTCGGCACTACACCCTTTGCGGCGCCTATATTAGGTATTATCACTGCCGCAGTGATGTTTGGTTTGGGTCAGTTCTGGCTGGAACGCCAGGCAGGCAAAGCCAGGCGGGCAGGTGAGGGCTATGGAGCACACCAGGACAATACGGTTGCATTTGATAAAGAGCAGCGTGAGCGCAGTGCCGGTGAAGGTTTTGATGTTCTGCTCATTGAGCCGGAAGCTAAGGCTGACCGGCTCCCGCCGTTTATGCTGGCCATACTGCCGGTTGTAGTCGTTATTGTGCTTAACTATTTGTTTAGCACAATCATCATTCCATCAATGGATACCGCTTATCTCGCCGAACCTCAATATGGCGCTACCTCACTGTCTTCGGTACAGGGTGTCTGGTCCATTATCTGCTCACTGACACTGGCCTGTTTGCTGTTAATCACCCTGTGCTGGAAGCGTTTGGCTGACAAGAAGCGCACCTTGGATGATGGTGCCAACGCCTCTGTTTTGCCTATTTTCAATACCGCCAGTCTGGTGGGTTTTGGTGCGGTGATTGCGGCGCTACCAGCGTTTGAACTGATTAAGGGTTTTGTCGATAGCCTGGGAGGAGGGAATCCTCTGGTCTCTTTGGCCCTGTCGGTGAATGTGTTGGCGGGTGTGACAGGTTCAGCTTCTGGTGGGATGAGTATTGCCCTGGAAACCCTGGGCGCTGAATACTTGCAGATGGCATCAGCGGTAGGCATGACACCGGATCTGCTGCATCGTGTGACAACTGTGGCAACCGGTGGACTGGATAGCCTTCCACATAATGGTGCGGTCGTTACACTCCTGGCTATTTGTGGGTTGTCGCACCGGGACGCCTACAAGGATATTTTTATGGTGGCAGTATTATTCCCCATTATTTCATTGGTATTACTGGTTATTCTTGGATCTGTGTTCGGTTCCTTCTGAACCCTTGACGGCCCTGAATAGCGATTTACCCAGGTGGTATACACGGCGAAACTGTTCAGTTGATGAGAAGTTCATCCCCATTTCCAAGCGCCGACGGTTAAGCTGTGTTTGCAGTGCCTGGTCATAGTGTTGATCAAGCAGTTGCTGCAGCTTTGCCAGATTGAAGTGGGGTTTATCCTCAGCCAGGCTCAGGGGGAGTAGCTGGTCAGGGTGTAGCAGTGATTGATTGAACGCCAGGGCATCACGAATTTTCGCAGCCTTGGCCGTGCTGCAATCATCCAGATCATAGGGAGGCATCCATTCTGACAAAGGTGGTAGCCGGTCAACCTGGCTGAGCAACGCAATGACGGGGGGGCGTTTACGCGACAGGTTATCCGGTTGTAGATAAAAATCGTCCCATCGGGCTTTGAAGTTAACATCCAGTGCCCGGGCGGTTGATTGGCTTTTAATACCCAAAGAATCAGGTCAGCCTGACTGGCTTGCTCCAGGAGAAGCTTCTCCGTTTTTGGTGTGCCATCCAGTCCCGGTAAGTCAACCAGGTGAAGCAGTGGTACACCCTCGGCTTTGAGTTGATGCACCTGCACACTGTTGGTGGCAGGCAGATGGTCAACTTCAGCATTAGACTGTTGTGATAAAGCATTAATTATAGTGGATTTTCCTGATTTAAGTTGACCAATCAGGCAGACCCTTAACGGGTCGGGCTGGCTGGCCATGCGTTGCGTATCAGTCGTCTGGGCTACGCTTGAATTCAAGGGTCCCTTCACCCGGTATCGACCTGAATAGAGATCAATAGCCACGCTGACAACTTCCTGCAAAAAGGCTTTTTTAAGTTTGTAACCCACCTCGGCTTTCACATCATCCAGCAGATAACCGGCCAGTTGAGAGCGGGCTTCTGAAATCAGCCCGGTGGGTGTAAATAACCGATACGCACGGTATACCGCCCAGATTTTTTGTACTTTGTCCGCTTTGTCCCGGTGGCTGTAAAGACGCTGGATAGTTGAGAGCTTAAGCTGCTCGGCAAAGGGCAGGTGTTCCATCACAATCAAGTGGTACCGCCGACTGATCTCTTCCGTCATGCTCAACAGTTCCGGCAGGGTGAAGGCGAGTTCGCCACCTGCTTTGCCAGCTCGGTAGGCACTGGCTGTAGCGCTGATCAGTGCCAGACCATGTTCACGTAACACCTCCCACTGATCATTTTCATCCAGCAGGCTGTCCATTTGCGCATTTAGCTGTTGCCAAATCTGAAGATCAAAATCACTCCACTCAGTATTCGCGACCACCAGTGCTTCATCGGCTGCCAGACTATCGGCACTCTGCTGAGATACAGACTTGCGACCAACCCGGACTACCAGTGCAAACACCAAACTCAGCAGTGACAGGAGTACGACAAAATGCAACAGATAACCAAACTGGTAGATAGCGATCAGACCAAAACCAGCTAACAACAGTAGCGGGAAGGCAATCAGTATCAACAGCAGTGGAATCATGTTGGTAAACAGTTTGTGGCTGATGCGAACACTATTTAGTAGTCGTTTCACGTCCGGCAACCTCCCGGATAGACTCAAAAGCCTGGCGGTAGAGTTGTTGTATCTCTGCGTCAGGCAGTGATTCTCCCTGGCTCTGGTAGTATAAGTATTTACAAGCGATTCGACCTATAGCATAGGTGGTGGCGAAGCTCATCGCGGCAGCTCCCAGGCTACCCACTGTCTGCCCATATACCGGAATCAGTTTAACCAGCTGGCGAAGACCTAAATGTGAGGCGTACTGTATGCCAAATCCTGTGCCAGTGTGGCTATAAAGGTGGAAATAGCCCGCCGGTCCCAGTGAATCCCATAGCCTTTAGCCAGCGTACTTAACAGGGCAGCCTGCAAGGCTGGCACAGACACCAGGCCGACAATAGGGAGTGTATCCGTGGCCGCTGCCGCCGAGGCAAAATGGCGTAGCTTACGTTTATGTTGCTGAAATACCTGCTGTTCTGCAGCAACGAGTTGGGCTCGCTGGCTGCAGCGGGCTATCACGGGTAAGTGCTCTAACAGGCAGTGCAACAGCGCTTCACCCCCTGTTGGATTGTGTGGATCAGCCAGTTCCATGGCCACTGTTGGCAAAGAGCCACCCCAGGCTTTTTCGAGCTGTTGCTGATTAAATGCTTGCGCTGTTTGACGATCACGCTGATCAGCAATCTGATCCAAGGCTGTATGTATCAGTATGACTGATTTGATCTTGTTGGATTTTTTTATTTTTCTAAGCGCTTGTTCAAGATCATGCTGTTCAGGGTCATCCACACGCATACAGACCAGCAAGGCATGGCTCTGCGACATGCAGGCCTGGATATCTTCTGTTGGATCGTAATTGGCTTCCCCGAGACCCCGTGTATCTAAAAATCGTACCAACGCCGCCTCAGCGGGGAAGTCATATGCATCAGAAGTTTGCGTGCAGGGACGGAAGCCTGTACCCAGAGTTACCGCCGGGTAGCCAGTTAGAAAGCGAACCAGGGATGACTTCCCGGCACCCGTTTTTCCCAGCAACCAGAGGGTAGGTAAAGGCTTGTTAGACATGTACTCAGCGTTCATTTAGCTAACCTGATGTTAAGGGGGTCATCTGCTTCATTGTCACATAGATGAAAGCAAGTTGTGATGTCATGGCGTTTATTCATTTAAAAAAAGTTCTCAAGGGTAAGCCTTTTGCGATCAATCTGTTATATTTGCATAAACTTTGGTCTAAGAGTATCTGGAAATGATGGGAATTTTGACAGTTCGTTTCATCATAAATGCCATGTTTGGCTTGATGTTAGCTATTTTGCTGTTAATTGGTGCTTTGCCATTTTTAGCGCCAATCAACTGAGTGATGATTTAACTTTTTTGCAATCCGAAACAGCCAGTGTGGCTGACAGCCTGGTGCAGTCTGTGGATGCACTGACGCAGATGGAAGGGCAAGTGCAGCAGCTTTCGAAGGCGCAGGACTCACTGTCTACTCTTCAGGCATTACAGCTACGTCTGGATGAAACAGAAGCCGCCAGTGGTGAAATTGATGCCGGTCTGACACAGCTCAGAGAGGTATCGGCGCGGCAAAATGAGAGTATGAACGACATCAGTGAAGTGACCCGTCATATAGCCACTAACCTGGAACTGGTTTCCGGCCCGCTTCACTCCATGATCACATCCGCTCAGCAGATCAACCAGCATTCATTGCAGGCACTCATCGACTTTTATAAGTTGAGTCAGGGTGAGTCCGATGCGCTGGCCTCAATGGAGGCGAATCTACAACTGGTTTATCGTGGTACTTCGGCAATGACCAGCGCCATGTTTAACGTTGATCAAAGTGATAATACCCGCTCATTACTGGTAGATTTGCGTCGTGACCTGCGTCCTTTGCGTGGACAAACACGCCAGTATGCGCAAATGGATATGTCGCTGGAACGAAGAGTTCTTGGGCGAGAAATCGTAACAGCTGTCGAAAAGATGATTGAGCTTTCTATTCAGATCCAGGCCGGCAGCCTGGAATTGGCCAACCGTACAGCGGCAGAAGCCAATACGCTTGCGCAGCAGACCCAGGCCGCAACAGCCGATCAGATTGCCGCCAGCAAGACTTCAGCAGAGGTATTGGATAATGCACTCAGACTCATTAACCAGTCCAATGAGGGCACTCGCTCTGTTATCAGTGATCTGACATCCTCGGTCGAGCAGCTCACCCTGTCTTTACAAAGTATCCCTGAGGTTGAGCGCCAGATAGAAACGTCACTGAATGCTGTACAGCGTGCCGTTGCCTCGGATCAGGTTGAACGCATGGATGAAGCGGGTAACAGGGCGCTTCAGGCGCAGAAAAATGCACAAACCATACCGATTGTCTTATTAGTATTTATTCTCATAGCCTTCGCTATTAGTGCTGTCGTAGCCTTTTACCTGCAACGCCTGATAGTGAAACCTCTGGCTAACTTTGTCAGTGGTGTGCGACGTGTCACCGACAATGATTTACGTACACGGGTTACTGATGAAGGCGCTATCGGTGAGCTGAAAGCGGTTATCGGCTCGGTGAATGAAATGATTGAAGGGCTGCGCCAGAATGTATTGGATATGACGCAATCAGGTAAGAATATCAGTGAAAGTGCCAGGTTGATGGCCAATACATCAACCAAAACTCGTGATGCGCTGGAACAACAAAAACAGGGAGAGCAGGCGATTGTTGATTCAACTGATGCATTGGCTGATATGGTGCGGCAGGTCGCGAACAGTGGTTCCGAAGCAGGTGAACGAGCACGTGAAGCCGATGAAGTGATCAAGCAGAGCCAGCAGGATATAGAAAATGCCAAGCGTGAGATGGCCAGTCTGGCAAATACAGTAAGCCGCTCCAATGAGGTGATTCAGTCCCTGAAACTGCAAAGTGATAATATTGGCCAGGTTATCAGTGTGATTCAAAATGTATCTGGCCAGACCAATCTGTTAGCGCTAAATGCAGCGATAGAAGCTGCACGAGCCGGTGAGCATGGTCGAGGATTTGCCGTAGTGGCCGATGAAGTCAGACAATTAGCCCAGCGGACCAGTGAAGCGACAATAGAAATACGTGATCTGATCGAACAGATACAGGCAGGATCAGACCAGGGTGTCGAGTCCATGACTGAAGGTCTGGCGCAGGTGGCTCGTAATACCCAGGCCACAGAATCTGTTGCTTTGTCGCTGGAATCAGTTATTGATCAGGTTGCTACTATAAGCCGCCTGAATTTGGAAATTGGTGAGCATACCCGTCAGCAACTGCAGCAGCTGGACAGTATTGAGGCCGGCGTGGAAAGTGTGCGCCGTCAATCTGAACAGGCCAGTGAAGCGGTACTGGATAATGTCAGTGCCAGTGAAAATCTGAATCGCACGGCCAGTACACTGGGTGATCTGGTCAAGCGATTTTCTATCTAACCACCCGACGGGTGGTTAGTTTATAAATCAACGGAATCGTAAACAGCGTTAACAGGGTAGAGACACAGATACCCCAAACGATAGCAGTTGCGACAGGCCCGAAGATTAATGACTTGCCCCCCAGTCCCAATGCCAGCCCCATCAGGCCTGCCATTGTAGTGGCAGCTGTAATAATAATGGGCACCAGTCGGCGTCGTGCGGCATAGACAATAGCATGCTGTACACTCATGCCATTGTGAAGTCGGCTGTTAGCCGCGGCCATCAGCACTATGGCTGAATTGACTGCAATCCCTGACAGCGCCACTAATCCATAGAGGGTATACAGGCTAAGCGGGTTATTGCTCAGCCATAGACCATAGGCCACGCCAGTAAACGCCATAGGAATGGTCAGGAGGATAGTGAGTGGCTGGAAATAGCTGCGGAACTGCGCACCCAGGATCAGGTACATTAAACCCACACCGAGCACAAATAGCATGGTTAATGCGCTCAATGATTCCTGAATATCATCCAGTTCACCAGAGAAGTCCAGGCTGATGCCTGGGTGCTCCGAGGCAAGCTCCTGCCAAGCATCCTGGATACGCTGATTGGCCTCGAGGGTATCGATCTGGGCACGGTCGAGGTTGGCTTCCAGCGTAATTGAACGACTGAAATTATAGTGGCGTAAACTTTCAAACCCGGTTTTGACCTGCGTGTTAACCAGTTCACTCAGCGGGATGAGTTGGCCATTGGGCGTGGCAATCAGCGTATCCAGCCATTGGTAAACGTCCTCGGTAGTGTTACTCATGCTTCGCACCCGCAGATCTAACTGCTCACCCCGATCCGTCATTTGTGCAACAATTTCACCATCGGTCATCAGTCGCAAGGTTCGGGTGACACTTGCCGGGTCCAGCCCGGCTCGACGGATCGCGGGTAAATTCAGTTGTGTGATCAGTTGCTGCATGCCAGGTGATGCATCACTACTGATATCAGTCACTCCAGCGATACGTTGAAGGATAGCCGTCAGGTCATCCACAGCACGCTGAATCAGGGTGTAATCATCGCCACGCACTTTAATGCTTATCGGCATGGAGCTGGGTGGACCACCTGATAGTTTCAACAGGTTGATGCGTGCGGGTGCCGGGGCGTGGACAGGTAACTGCTCACGTAACTCCTGAATAATGTCATCTGCGCTGCGTCCATTGTTATAGCGTGGCGTCAGACTGATAAACACCTGCCATAAGCATCTCCCATTAAGGCTCAGTTTCAGTAAAAATCTGCCCGGCATAGGTCACCATAGAGCGCAACTCCTCTGGTTGAATCCATTGTCTCGACAAGGCTTCAACCTGACGCGTGGCCTCCAGAGTATTTTCCAGGGTTGAACCGGCTGGCATTTCGACATTGACATAAAAGACTTGCAGGGTATCTGCCGCAAAAAAATTTGTAGCAATACGATCGCTCGCAAACAGGTAGATCGCGGATGAAAAAGCGCCTAATAACAATAACAGGGTTACCCAAGGGTGACGAAAACTGCGCACCAGCAGCCGTCCATAAAGGTTGCGCAAGCGCATCATGATACGTTCGCGCCTGCTGATGGTATGGCTTAGGTAAGCTGGATCAGCCTGCAGTAAGCGGGTTTGTGAAGGTAACATCCAAAAGGCTTGAATCAGACTAAACAGTAAGGCAAAGGTCACGACCAGCGGCACTATGCGCATGAAGTCACCCAAAATACCCGGCATCAGCATCAGCGGTAAAAAGGCCGCCATGGTTGTCATCACTGCCGCTAATAGCGGCCAACCAACCTCCTGCATCGCACCCATCGCAGCTTCAATGGAGTCGAGCCCTTGTTGCAGGCGCTGATGCATGGCTTCGACCATAACCACGGCCACATCAACCAGCATCCCCAGTGCAATGATAACTCCCAGGAGTACCGTCAGATTAAGAGTTTCATTCTGTGCCTGCAGCAAAATAAAGACACCAGTTAGCGCAAAGGGAATCGCCAAAGCAACCAGCAAGCCAATGCGCCAACCCAGGAATAACCAACTCACCGCAAATACAAACAACAGCCCCTGTAATGCATTGGTTTGCATAATATCTATAGCGCGGCGGGTAGTTTCTGTCTGGTCATCGGCCAGGATCGCCGTTACACCCTGAGACTCATTGAGTTGATTCCAGGACTGCAAATACTCATCTAACGAGTCAATCAGTACCAGCGTATTGGCATTGGCTTCTTTCATCACCGCCATCATCACCGACGGTTGCTGTTCAAACAGCACTTGCTGGGATGCATCCTGGCGCGCTCGGTGAATTTCTGCCACTTCTTCCAACAGGAGCTCGCCGCTTTGTAAGGGTAGCTCGAGCCTGGCGAGCTGTTCCGGATCAGGTGACTGGCCGATATGACGGATCAACCATTGCTGGTTAGAAACAGTCAGCTTTCCGGCGGCCAGATCCTGCCATTGACTGGCAACCATGTCAGCCACTTGCGCCGGACTGATACCGAGTGAAGCCAGTCGGTTAAAATCCAGTTTGATCTGAATTTCCGGGTCATTTAATCCGAGGGTATCGATCCGGTCGATACCTCGTAACTGCTCCAGCTCGCGTTGCAGTTGATAGGCCATGCGCCGAAGCGTCTCGTCATCATCCATGCCCTGAACTACGATAGTCGCTGCTGGAAACGCATTAGCACTGGTTATTTCAAGAATGATGGGTTCGACAATCTCATTGGGTAGTTCACTACGTTTGCTCTGGATCTCTCGGCGTAAATCGTTCACTCGCTTATCAAAGGTACGCTCATCCAGATCACGAAAGCGCACCAGAATATTGGATAAGCCCACGCGGGAGGTGCTGGATACAAAGCTGACATCATTGAGTTTTCTAAGGGCATCTTCCATCGGCTGGGTTACACGCATCTCAATATCTTCAGCACTGGCGCCAGGCAACGCCGTGACAATCACTATCCAATTGAAGTTGATTGTCGGATCCTGCTGTCGGGGCAGCATTTGATAGGATAGGGTACCAATCAGCAGAACCAGTATAAACACCAGGTTAGCAAGAACAGTATTGCGCAGTAGAGCCCGAATCATTCCGTAGCTCCTGCCTGTAACCACTGCTGCCCTTGTGTCACAATTTTCGCGGCTTCAAGCTCCTCGGTCAGAGGGTATGGGCGCCCCTCCTGTGCGTTAGCTAAGGGTACGAAAACTGGTTTATCTTCCTTGATCAGAAAAACACCCAATTGACCTGAGCGGCTGACAATATACTCAGCGGGTAAATAAGGCTGAGGCTCAGTCAAAATTAATTCACCGCTCGTACCTATGGTAATGTCATCTGGTGCACTGAACCAGAATTTTTGACTACGACTTGGGGTATCTATCACGACAGACTTTCTAAGCAGTTCGATCGACTGGATAGATTCTCTGGTTTTGAATTCCGCTTGCAAGTCGTCAGACAGAGTAAACCGGTCAACTGGCAGACTGACTTCTATTTCAGCATCTGAGAGTTGCTGCAGAGATAAGAGCAGGGTGCCGGGTGAAGAGCGTTCACCTTCACCCGCGAGCTGTGCCGTGACGGCCGCGTCAAAAGGGGCGTAAATAACACAACGGCTGATTTGGCGCTGAGCCAGTTGAATTTCGGTGTTGACGGCCGATAAGCGCGCTTGTTGACGGGTGACTTCAGATAGCGCATCTTCTACAGACAGGGTATCAGTGAGCTGGCGTTCACGTAATGAGCCTAAGCGACTGGCTAAACGCTCTGATTGCTGCACGCTGGATCGGGTTTCTGCCAGCCGTGACTGCAAAAGTGCCAGCTGATCTTCGGCATCACGACAATCCAGTGAAACCAGTGCTTGCCCTTGTTCCACCCTGTCTCCCGGTCGAACGTGAAACTGCTTGATATTGGCTGCAATTTCACTGGACAGGCGTGTTGTGTTCTGACTGATAACCGTGGCTGCAAAGTGGTGCTGTCGGCTTTGCTGTATATCTGCGACTGCGGCCGTGGTGTAAAGGGGCAGTGCCTCTTCAGCAAGCGCTGCTTGCAGGGTAAAAACCAAGCTGCTTAGTAGTCCAATAGTACAACCAATAGTACGACCAATAGTATAAAAAGTGCGATGCATAAAACCTCTTAGCCACTATAGTATGAGGAGGGTTTTGTATGTACGCACTCTAATCGGTTATGGCTCCGTGTTAAAGCGCCAATTGCAGCTGTTCTTCATGTCGATTGCTTGCCATAACGGCCCGCTGTAATGGCTGATTGCTCTGACGATTGCCCAATAGCAGACAAAAACTTTTACCATGACGACATGCATCAGCTAAAGCCTTGACTGTCGCTGCACTGACAGAAGCTCAGGCCAGGCAACAACCAGGCTGTTCAGGCCATTGCACACGCAGGTGCTTAGGGTCTTTAACCATTGATGCCGGTTGTGTGTATGGATAATACGAACCTTGTGCATATCTATGCCGGCGTGTAGCAGAACCTGCCGATCCGGCAGGGCTGGAGGATTGATCAGGGTAATCCAGCGTGACTGCCCGCTAGCTTCGGCCAGTAGTGGCAGGATCTGTTCAGGATCACTAACAATCGATTCAACAGCAGTATGCGCTTGATACATGATAGCACCTCATTAACTGTTCATTTATACAGTACCTGTATTTATATACAGTAAAAGGATTTGTGTCAAATATTTTTGTGGGATAAATCTGATGCTTCCTGTTTTGCTATATACTTATAACCTTTATGAAAATCTACTTCGGGTTGATACCGCTAAGGAATAGGTTGTGTCCATAAAACTCAAGCGCTACTTTCCCATACTGCAGTGGCTGCCTCTTTACGGTAAAGAGACACTGGCCAGTGATCTGTTAGCTGCCGTGATCGTTACCATCATGCTGATACCGCAATCTCTGGCTTATGCCATGTTGGCGGGCTTACCCCCAGAAGTTGGCCTCTATGCCAGTATTGCCCCTCTGTTTCTCTATGCTATTTTTGGCAGCAGTCGCACCCTGGCGGTTGGGCCAGTCGCAGTCATCTCACTAATGACAGCTGCAGCGGCAGGTAATCTTGCGCTACAGGGCACACCTGAGTACATCACCGTGGTACTTATCCTGACGCTGATGTCAGGACTGATGCTGACGGTGATGGGTCTGGTGCGACTTGGATTCCTGGCTAATTTCCTCAGTCATCCGGTTATTTCCGGCTTTATTACTGCATCGGGTTTGATTATTGCTTCCAGTCAGGCTCGACATGTTTTAGGCCTGGAAGCCGAAGGGCTTAACTTTGTCACGGTGATGTATGGGCTGATAGCTCGTATTCCAGACATACATCTGCTGACACTGATCATCGGTTCCGGTAGCTTGATCTTTCTCTACGCTAATCGGCGCTGGGGGCGCGCACTCCTGAGTCTCACCGGATTGCATCCACATACCGCTGATATGTTCAGCAAGGCCGCACCTGTATTGGCCGTTGTCGTCACCACGCTGGTTACCTGGTATTGGCAGTTGGATCAAGCGGGTGTCAAAGTGGTGGGAGATATTCCGTCAGGTTTACCACCTTTAACCTTACCCATGTTTATACCGGGGTTGTGGCGTGATCTGTTTCTGGCAGCCTTGCTGATCAGTATTGTTGGGTTTGTGGAATCGGTAACCGTCGGTCAGAGCCTGGCGGCCAAACAACGACAACGTATTGATCCGGATCAGGAGTTAATCGCTCTGGGAACCGCTAATATCAGTTCAGCATTCAGTGGCGGGATGCCTGTCAGCGGTAGTTTCGCCCGATCCAGCGTCAACTATGATGCGGGTGCGGCGACTCCTGCAACCGGCGCCTTTTCGGCCATAGGTATACTGCTGGCCGCACTGTTTCTGACGCCACTAATTGCCTTTCTGCCAATTGCTACACTGGGTGCTACGATAATTGTCGCGGTGCTGTCGTTGATTGATCTACCCGCCATTAAACACACCTTTGTGTATGCCAAAAGTGATTTTGCCGCCATGTTGGTCACTATCGTAGCTACGCTGACCCAGGGGGTGGAAATCGGCATTGTGGCCGGGGTTGGGCTATCGCTGCTGCTGTTCCTTTACCGCACCAGCCGTCCGCATTACGCAGTGATAGGCCGGTTACCCAATAGCGAGCACTTTCGTAACATTGAACGCCATGAGGTCGAAACTGACGATAAAATCGCCTTATTGCGCATCGATGAGAGCCTATACTTTGCCAACTCACGTTATCTTGAAGATATAGTCATGGGATTGGTGATTAATCAGCCGAAACTAAATCATCTGGTACTGACCTGTCAGGCGGTGAATCTGATTGATGCATCAGCACTGGATAGTCTGCGCACCATCAACAGCCGACTTAAGGATGCCGGTGTGCAGATGCATCTGGCTGAAGTCAAAGGACCGGTCATGGACCGATTGCGTAAAACCGACTTTCTGGATGAGATGAGTGGCGTGGTTTACATGAGCACTTATGATGCCTGGAAGGTACTGCATGAGCGGGCCGAAGAAGCCGAAGATAAACCCGAGGCACCGAAATCGACAGCCAACTCAAAACTGAGTGAGTCTTGAATTGGCTGTTATTAAATTAAGATCAGGCGCGTGACAGGAACTTGCCGGTTTCGGTGTTGATTTTGACTTTTTGACCTGCCTCCAGGTACTCAGGAACCGGGATTTCCAGGCCAGTGGCAAAACGTGCCGGTTTGTTACGCCCGGTGGCACTGGCCGCTTTCATGCCTGGAACCGTTTCGATAATCTCCATCACTACGGTACCGGGAAGCTCTACCGTAATCAGCAGGCCGTCAACCAATAGCGCTGTGATGCCTTCCATGCCATCCATTAAATAGGGCAGCTGTGCCTCAATTGCGTCTGCGTTTATCGTGTATTGGCTATAATCTTCCAGATCCATAAAGGTGTACTGGTCGTCTTCCTTGTACAGAAATGACACCTTGCGGCGCTCCAGCTGTACATCTTTGACATAGTCGTCTCCGACGAAGGTTTCTTCGTGCTTACGTCCGCCAGGCACCTGATTAAAGCGAACTTTATACAGGGTAGCCGCTCCGCGAGCAGATGGCTTTTGACATCGACCTGATTGGCGATATACAAGGTGCCATTAATTTCAACAACATGACCGCGTTTAATTTCTGAAGCTTTTGGCATATTGAATTCTCAAGGATAAGTGTTGGCTGATTTTAACTGAGCTGCGTGGCGCATTCGAGCAATATCTTTCGCCATGCTTGCGCTAAAGCCTTCGACTATCCATACGTGGACTCACGAACTGCTGCAGTCTATCCAGACAGCTGTCGGCTGTGACTGCCAGAAAGCCAATCAATATAGCCCCCTGAAGTACATAAGCCGTATTACCATTAACTAACCCTGAAATAACCGGATCGCCCAGTGTGGTGGCACCTATGGTCGAGCCGATGGCCGCTGTGGCGATATTGATGGTGACGGAGGTTCTGATGCCGCCGAGGATCACATTGGCGGCCAGCGGTATTTCTACCTGCCAAAGCACCTGCAAAGGTGACATGCCCATACCGCGTGCGGATTCGAGTATGGCTGGATCAACACTGTGCAAGCCAACCAGGGTATTGCGCACAATCGGCAGCAGGCCATAGAGGGCCAGTGCCATGATCGTTGGCAGGGCACCAAACCCCAGCAGGGGCACCGACAGGGCCAGTACGGCAACGGGTGGAAAAGTCTGTCCCATCGAAGCCACCTGGCTGACCAATGGCAGAAAATCCCGACCATAAGGCGGGTGACAAACACGGCACCGGCCAGACCCAGGCTGATAGAGATCAACGCCGCCAGACCTACCAGCAGCAAATGATTTCCTAACAACAAGGCAAAGCTGTCACGACTGTAAATCACTTGCCGGTGCCCGGGTGCAACCTGCCTGAACAGTTCTTCCAGCCAGGGCAGGCCGACAGTGGCTAATAGCAGGCAGGCGGCCCAAAACAGCGGCAGCCCCCAGAAAAACAGACGCTTCCAGTCAGGCATGACGGTCAGCCCGGATAATGCGATCCAGAGGCAGGTAACCGACCAGCGATTCACCTTCGTACACACGCAATTGCTGGCATTGATGCCAGAGCATTATGGAGAGTGCCTGACGCAGGCTATCATGCAGTTGAATTACAGGGGCTTGATCCAGCGCGGGACTGTGGCTGGATATGGGCAGCATCCGCTCAGCGACACGCAGCAGCCCTGCTTGCTTCAGGCCACGGTCTTCACCCCCAAGTAACTGGGCGACAAAATCATTGGCGGGATTGAGCAGTAACTCTGCAGGGCTGGCCTGCTGGATAATTTTACCCTGATCCATCACCACGATCTGACTGGCCAGTTTCAGCGCCTCATCCATATCATGGGTGACAAACACCAGGGTTTTGTGGATCTGACGTTGAATGCGCAAGAGCTCATTTTGTAACGACTCTCGAGTGATCGGATCCAGAGCACCAAACGGCTCGTCCATCAGCAAGATGTCCGGATCACCCGCCAGCGCACGGGCCACACCCACGCGCTGTGCCTGCCCGCCGGATAACTCAGATGGGTACTTATGCGCAAATTCAGCAAAGGGCAGGTTCAGTAATTCGAGCAGTTCCTCTACTCGCTCAGCCACACGGCTTTCCGGCCGACCCAGTAACCGCGGTACCAGAGAAATGTTGCGGGCAACCGGCCAGTGAGGAAAAAGCCCTGTACTCTGGATGGCGTAGCCAATCCGGCGGCGCAATTGCTGCTCATCCAGTTGACTGATCTCTTCGCCTTCAATCGTCAGTCGACCCGATGTATGAGGAATCAAACGGTTGATCATGCGTAAGGTGGTGGATTTACCGCAACCGGAGGTTCCTACCAGGACGCAAAACTCACCCTGGTTGATGCACAGATCTATGGCATCCACAGCCCGCGTATCACCAAAGCGCTTGGTGACCTGCTGTAATTCAATCATTGTTTGGCTCCATTGCGAAATACACCCGCCAGACCAGAGAAAAACAAGTCAGCCAAAAGCGCCATCATAAGAATGGGTAGGGCGCCCAGTAAAATCATATCCATGGCGGCTTGTCCTAACCCCTGAAAAATAAAGCTGCCCAGACCACCCGCACCAATCAGCGCTGCGACGGCGGTCAGCCCTATGGCCTGAATGCTGGTGATGCGCACACCTTCCAGTATCACTGGCATGGCCAAGGGAAGCCTGACCTGTAAAAACACCTGCATCCGGCTCATGCCCATGCCCTTAGCTGATTCAAGTACAGCATCAGATACCTCTTCTAATGCTATGAAAATATTACGAACTATAGGTAGAAGGCTGTAAGCAATTAAGGCAATTAGTGCCGGTGCCCAACCTATGCCACTGACATTGATGGTTTGCAGAAATTCGCTGCGGGAGGCCAGATAACCCAGTGGCGCAATCAGCAAACCAAACAGCGCCAGGCTGGGAATTGTCTGAATAAAGTTCAACAGTCCGAAGGTGAATTTCTGTACCCCAGGCCATTGACGCATCAACAGCACCAGCAGGAAGCCCAAGAACAGACTGAAACCCACCGCACCACAAACCAATAATAAATGGACCTGCAGAGCATCCTGAAACTGTGACGAGCGGGCGGCGTATTCGCGGACCAGCGCGAGGGATTCAATCTGCCCTGTGTAATAGACCCATATCAGACAGCTCAGCGGCAACATCAGTAATGCCGTGACTCTTAATCGACTGAGATGCATTTTCTGTTGCAGTTCAATCAGCATCAGCGCTGCAAAAAACAACAGCAGCCAAAAGCCTGAAGCTATACCTGTGCGTGCATGGGGCAGGGTGTCCGGAACCTGCGCTGCGCTGAAGCCGGCCAGGCTAAGCGGTAACTGAACCAATATCAGAATCACACACAGCAGTTGCAAAACGTGCCTGGCACGCAGCCGGGTAAACGAAGTCGCGAGGATAAACAGTAGCAAGGCAGTAATACTGAGCGCCCAGGGCCAGCCAAGCGCTGCATCCGCTCTGAAACCGGTACCAGGAACGATTCGATTGGGTTGAAATGTCAGGAAATCGAGTGACCAGAACACCAGGAGTGATGCGCAGGTCAATACTGGCATCACTCTGTCGGTCGGCAAAACCTTCATAAGCGCTTAGGTGATCCTCAAGGCGCGAGTGAGTCTAAAAAACGTCGTGCGACTTGTGCCGGATCTTCACCATTCACGGCCACATCACCGTTGAGCTTCTGCAGGGTTTGCAGATCCAGAGCGGCAAATACCGGCTCCAGCAACTCAGCAATTTGCGGATAGGCTTCCAAAGTACTTTCACGGATAACCGGTGCCGGTTGATAGACTGGCTGAACCCCGCGGGTATCTTCCAATACAATCAAATCCAGCGCCTGCAAGCCACCATCGGTACCATAGGTCATGGCGGCATTGACACCACTGGTTTGCAAGGCGGCTGCACGCAGGGTTGCCGCGGTGTTGCCACCGGAGAGAATCAGCAACTGTTCAGACTCCAGGCTAAAGCCATAAGCATCCTGAAACGCAGGAAGGGCGCTGGGAGAGTCAACAAATTCAGCACTGGCGGCAAATTTGAAGGTCCCGCCACTATTGAGGTAGTCAGCCAGGTCATCCAGCGTCGTCAGATTTTCATTACGAGAGAGGTCGCCTCGTACACTCATGGCCCAGGTGTTATTGGCATCGGCTGGCTTTAGCCAGACCAGTTTGTTCTGCTCATAGTCAAGCTCGCTGACCAGTTCATAACTGGCCTGGGCATCTTTCCAGATCGGGCTGTCTGCACGATCGAAGAAAAATGCGCCATTGCCGGTATATTCCGGATAGAGGTCGATTTCGCCGCTGATCAGAGCATTACGCACAATACTGGTACCACCCAGTTGAATCCGGTTAGTAACCGGAATGCCGGCATCATCCAGTACCTGGTAAATCAAGTGCCCCAGCACCGAGCCTTCGGTATCAATTTTGGAGGAAACCACTACCGCTTGCTGCGCCAGGGCTGAGGTGGATAGCGCCACAGCGCCGGTGAGAAGCAGCGTCCGAAAAAGTCCTGATAAATGCATAACAAAATCCTGTTTTTTGAGTCTGACAGTCAGGCACCCATGAGGATGCCTGACAGCTGGTTGTTACTGCGCCGATTTACCCGGCAGTAACCCGTCTGCACGGAACATGGTTTTAATCCCCCGCAATGCCTGACGTATACGGTCCTGGTTCTCAATCAGAGCAAAACGCACATGATCATCGCCATAATCGCCAAAACCGATACCGGGTGAAACAGATACCTTGGCATCGGCGAGCATCTTTTTAGCGAACTCGAGCGACCCCATTTCAGCATAGGCCTCTGGGATTTTAGCCCAGACATACATAGAGGCTTTAGGCTTTTCAACCATCCAGCCAATCTCATGCAGACCTTTAACCAGTACATCACGGCGTTTCTGGTACGTGGCAGCTATGTCCTTTACGCACTGCTGATCACCTTCCAACGCCGCGATGGCAGCCACTTGCAGGGGGGTAAAGGTCCCATAATCATGATAGCTCTTAATCCGTGAAAGTGCGTTAACCAGCTCAGGATTACCTACCATAAAGCCGATACGCCAGCCCGCCATATTGTAGCTTTTGGATAGGGTGAAGAATTCCACTGCGACTTCTTTAGCCCCCGGCACCTGCATGATTGACGGCGCCTTCCAGCCATCAAAGACAATATCGGCATAGGCCAGATCATGCACCACCAGGATGTTATGTTCTTTTGCCAGCGCGATGACGCGCTTAAAAAAGTCCATTTCCACACACTGTGCCGTGGGATTGGAGGGAAAGCCCAGTATCATCATTTTCGGCTTGGGAATACTTTCTTTAATGGCTCGTTCCAGCTCAGCAAAGAAATCGACACCCGGTATCAGCGGTACAGAGCGAACCTGGGCACCGGCAATCACCGCACCGTAGATATGAATCGGGTAACTGGGATTAGGCACCAGCACCCCATCACCCCGATCCAGTGTGGCGAGCATCAGGTGAGCCAGACCTTCTTTCGAGCCGATGGTGACTATGGCTTCAGTTTCCGGATCGATTTCAACATCAAAGCGGGATTGATACCAATGGCTGATGGCACGACGCAGGCGTGGAATGCCGCGCGAGGTGGAATAGCCGTGAGTATCGGGTCGCTGAGCTACGCTGCAGAGTTTTTCAACGATATGCGCCGGGGTGGCACCATCCGGATTGCCCATGCTCAGGTCGATAATATCTTCACCACGACGGCGTGCGGCCATCTTCAATTCAGCGGTGATGTTGAATACATAGGGGGGCAGGCGTTCGATACGCTCGAAACGAAGCGGTGCTTTCTCAGTCATGGTTTTCTCGATTACGTAAGCGCCCGGAACCGTCCGAGCGACGCTGACTACAGTCTGTAGCCATAAACGCATCCTAGCAGAATTTTTTCACAGTGCCATGCTTAAAATGCATCATTTTGGATGGCGTGCTGGGTAATTCAGTGCCTCACCGGTAGTGCTGGATAGGGTAGTGCCACGCTGGATGGTGGTATCACTTTGGTGTGACACGCTTTCGCCGTCCATGGCACGCTCGACTGCCGCCGTCCGGGCGGCAGACGGTCCCATCAAAGTGATACCACCATCCCGCCCACAGACTTGTGCCTGCCCGAATATAAGATGGAGCAGAATTGATTCCATCAACCCTCTCAAACATGAGTTCCAGTGTAAAGTTGGTTTGGTACTAGTATTTGCGGAACGTTTATTTCATGTTGCTGAGTCCAAATCTGAATACTTTGATCCGTGCAATAAGCATGTCGTTTATCGCGATCTATCTGTTATTTGGATTGGCACAAGATTTCGGCGGGGTGGTGGTATCGCTTTGGAGTGACCGTCTGCCGCCAGGGATGGCGGCAGTGGAGCGGTCAGGATGACGAAAAGCGTGTATGGACTCCTCCTCTTTTGCAAGCACTTTGTTTGATCGAAGCCAAGGTACGACTGCCTACGTGTATCCGGTCTCATTAATGATGCCGCTATTAGGCATCGGACCCTGATGGGCTATTCGCGCACTGACTCCCAATCGTGTCAACGAGCTTGAAGCTCTTCGCTTTTTCAGGGTTTTTTCAGTGCCGGTTCGACCTGTTCGCCATCAATCAAAGTGCCACGCAATCGTGGTGAGGTTTAACTCCTAACTAATTCATCGTTCTATGTTTCTATTTACTCAGTCGAATGCTCAGGCAGCAGCTAAGCTTTCGTTGTAATCAATATTCTTGTTAATCAAAGCCCAAGCGATACGGGCTGTTTTGTTGGCTAAAGCAACTACGGCCACATTTTGGTGTTTCCTCGAAGCCAGGCCTGTTAACCAGCGACTCAGGCCATCTTCCTTGCCGGTCACATGATGCAATACAGATCTTGCGCCGTGAACCAGTAGTTTGCGTAAATAGCCGTCACCGCGTTTACTGATGCCTAACAGTCGATCCTTGCCACCCGTACTATGCTGTTTGGGGGTAAGTCCTAGAGAAGCCGCGAAATCCCGCCCTTTTTTAAAGGCTTTACCATCTCCCAGTGCTCCGGCCAAGGCACTGGCAGTTAAAGGGCCTACACCACGTAACGTCATTAAGCGCTTGGCAACAGGATCACGTTGGACGCTTTCAAGGATCTGTTCATCCAGCCTTTGAACACGGCCATCAAGATGACGAAGGTCCTCTGCAAGGTCACTCAACAGCAGTCTGAAAGAATAAGTAAGACCGCTATCTACCTCTTCTAACCAGCTGGGTAAAGCACGCCTTAGTTGCTGAATACCAACAGGTGCGATGATGCCGTATTCACCGACTAAACCTCGAATCTGGTTGGCCTTGGCTGTACGTTGAGCAATCAGCTCTTCACGAACTCGATGCATCGCTTGGATATCCTGTTGTTCAACCGATTTTGGAGTGACAAACCGCATGTTAGGTCGACTCATGGCTTCGCAGATGGCTTCAGCGTCAACACGGTCATTCTTGTTGCTTTTGACATAGGGTTTAACGAACTGAGCGGCTATCAAACGAACCCGGTAACCACGCTTTTGGAGTTCACGTGCCCAGTGATGAGAGGAAGCACAGGCCTCCATACCGATTTCAGCATTAATGGGCACTTTCTTGCTAATTGCATCCAGCCACTTATTGCGTGAGTATTTTCCTTGCCAGCAGGTTTTACCCTGACGGTCAGCACCATGAACATGAAAAACAGACTTTGCAATATCAACACCAACACGGATAATAGTCATCTGGGCTTCTCCTCATCGTTAGATGGTTTGTGGTCTACTCACCATTTTGGCACATAGATGCCGGTTAGGTGAGGAGGAGTCCATCCCATTGTGTCACACGGAGGTGGTGGCAGCACTCTTAAACCCACAAACACCCCACAACACAACTAGCAACTTCACCCGTAACGCACCGCCGGTAGCCAGAGCACCAGATCCTTCCAGTAGAACACCATTGCCACTGCAAGCAACTGAATCAAAATGAACGGAATGACGCCCTTGTAAATATCCGTGGTTTTGATACTCGGTGGCACCACCCCTTTCAGATAAAACAGTGAGAAACCTACCGGCGGAGTGAGGAAAGATGTTTGTAATGCCAGGGCAAACAGCACCACAAACCAGGTCAGATCAAAGCCCAGTGCGGAAACCACTGGCCCGACCAAAGGCAGCAGGATTAAGCTGATCTCCAGCCAATCAAGAAAGAATCCAGCCGCAAAGGTTATCAACAAAATCACGATAACAATACCTTCAGGCGACAGCGGGATAGATCTTAACAATCCGCCAATAAATTCATCGCCACCGAGTGATCTCATCACCACCGCAAAGGCGGTTGCACCGAGAAAAATACCGAACACAAAGGCGGTGGTGATACTGGTCTTCATACTCACATCCTTGAGTACTTCTTTATTCAGGCGACCGTTCATCGCGGCCAGTATCGTTGCACCCAGCGCACCGACCCCTGCGGCTTCTGTCGGTGTGGCAATACCCAAGAAAATAGATCCCAACACGGCCAGAATCAGACCCAGAGAGGGGATGACCGCCCAAAGTGTAGACAAGATCATTTTCAAAGTAATGGGTGGCAGGTCGGTTTTTGGGCGGGCCAGTGAAGGAAACAGCGTGGCCGCTATTACCACATAGGCAATGTACATCAACCCCAGCATGACCCCGGGAATCAGTGCACCCATAAACAGATCACCGACAGGCAATGAAAGCTGGTCGGCCATAATGATCAGCATAATACTCGGGGGAATTAAAATACCCAGCGTACCCGCTGAGGCCACGATACCACTGGCAAAAGCAGGTGAATACTTTTGTTCCAGCATGGTGGGTATAGACAGCATCGCCAGCAGTACCACAGAAGCACCAACAATACCGGTAGAAGCCGCCAGTAGAATACCGATGGTAATAACAGCCACACCCAAACCACCCCGAAAGCGGCCAAACAGCTCGACAAAGTTCTTCATCAGCTTTTCAGCTACACCGGATCGTTCCAGCATCAACCCCATAAAGATAAACATGGGCAAGGCCACCAATACCCAGTTGGTCATCTGCGTATAGATGCGTTGGACCATCACTCCAAAAATTCGCCAGTCGGTTAAAAAATACGTATCGACATCAAAATACTGGTAGGCAATGATTGAACCGGCACTAAACAGCACCGAGATACCGGCCAGTATCCAGGCAACAGGATAGCCAGAGAAAATCAGCAGTATAAAACTGCCCAGCATGGCAATTACAATTAATTCATTGGTTTCGAACACAAAAAAGTCCTCTTGCACAGACTGTGTATTCGCCTGAAACTTATGTAGCAGGCAAGTTTATTATTATTCGCTGCTTGACTTTCGTTCCCGCGGAAAACCGGTAAGAAAAGAAAATGCACGTATCATCCGCGCAATAGCAGCCATCGCCATGAGCGTAAACGCAAGCAAAATGACAGATTTGATCAACCAGCGCATGGGTAGACCACCCGGCGCAGCTGATACTTCATTAATGCGGTAAGCACGTTCAACAAAGGGCCAGGCATAAGAGAGTATGAAATAACAGAAAGGTAGTAAGAGCACTAGAATTCCGATGATTTCAACCACCGCACGGTACGTGGATGCCAGTGTTCTGCGAGGACATCAACACGGACATGGCCATCGTGTAGCACACAGTAAGACAGCCCCACCATGAAGCCCACGGCATAAAGATGCCACTGGAGTTCTTCCAGCGCGATAAAGTTGGTTCCGAGGGTATAGCGCATCAGCACGTTGGCCACGATCAACAGCATCAGCACGATCCAGAGTAAAGAAGTGTACTTGCCGAAAAATTCAACAGTTCCTTCAAGTACATCAGAAACCAGCGTTCGAGGGAATTCGACGGCCGCCTTGTGAGCGACCGCCTCCTCGACTTTATTCAGATCTACGTTATATTCATCCATTGTGAATATCGCCTTTAATTTTAAGTCAGAGGGTTAGCAAGCTTTAGTCTTCAACACCCCAGTCACGTGGCAGGTAACCCAGATGTTTCCAGGTACGGTGTTCGGCCTGGAAGGCTTTCATAGACTCATACACTTTGGCGAACATAGGATCACTTTCTGAACGACGCGCCATAACACGATCAGTCGCTTCTTCAAAGGCCTCCAGAACATCTTCTGGATACTGATGCAGATTCACACCCTTCTCTGCAAAGCTTTTCAGTACCGCCCCTTGCAAGGCTTCAGCTTTAGCCAGAGCCATTGCATTACCGGCCATACAGGCATTTTCAATCAGCGCCTGGGTCTGCGCATTCAAACCCTTCCACTCATCCATATTGACGTAAAGGAACTGGTTAGTAGATGGCTGGTGCCAGCCAGGCAGATAGTAATGCTTAGCCACTTGATAGAAGCCCAACTGCTCATCCACTGTCGGCAAGGAGAATTCAGTACCATCCAGTACGCCAGTTTCCAGTGCCTGATACAACTCGCCACCTGGCAACAGGGTTACCGACATACCAAACTCGGCCATGATTTCACCACCGACACCGGCAGCACGGAACTTCAGACCTTCAAATTTTTCCACGGAGTCCATCTCTTCACGGAACCAGCCCGCTGCTTCCGGGCTGATAGTACCGCAATGAATCGGATAGACATTGTAGGGAGCAAAGGCTTCTTTCAGCAGTTCATCACCACCGTGGAAATTCATCCAGGCCAGAAATTCCTGTGATTCCAGGCCAAAGGGTGTTGCACCAAACAAGGCGGCAACCGGAAGTTGACCCCATTCATAGCCCATCCATGAATAGGCTGCAGGCACGTTGCCATTACTGACGTTTTCGAAAGCACCTAAAGCAGGGATCAAGGCACCGGGTTCAAAAGTCTGCAAAGTGACTCGGCCATCACTCATTTCATCTACCATGCGAGCAACTTCGGGCATGGTATCTCCCAAGGCTGTCAAGGTAGAAGGGAAGCCCATGGGGACCTGCCAGCGAACACGGTCAAACTCAGCCATTACGGCCGTTGAGGTCACCATTGAAAAAGAAACAGCGGCGGCTAGTAGTGATTTTTTCATGCTTATTTACCTTTTGTTAGATTTATAAAAACAGGTGTATTTAGCTTAGACGTTATTCTCAATTTTACGCATTTGTTTAATTTATAGTTCAGTGAGCAGTCCAACCTCCATCTATCGGCATTGAGGTTCCGGTAATGGCTTTCGCCGCATCGGAACAGAGGAACAGCACCAACTGACCTATATCAGCTGGCGATACGAAATCCGGGTAAGGGCTTTCGCCTTGATCAGGCCTTGCTTGGCCTCTTCATAACTGGTGTTATTGTCCTGTGCATAGGCTTTAAATTGCTCTACCAGCAATGGCGTGTCCGTCCAGCCAGGGCAGATGCAGTTAGCAGTTATTCCTTTGGTTGCCAACTCCAGAGCCGTTACTTTGGTCATACCGATCAAGCCATGTTTGGCAGCACAATAGGCCGATTTATGAACCGAAGCGACCAGTCCATGAACTGAGGAAATATTGATGATTCGTCCCCAGCCTTGAGCCTGCATAGCCGGGATCGCCAGTCGTGTCGTGTGAAATGCAGCCGACAGGTTCACTGCCAAAATCTGATCCCACTTCTGCGGTGGAAAATCTTCCAGCGGCGCGGTGTGCTGGATCCCGGCATTATTGACCAAAATAGTGACGGGGCCTACCTGCGTTGCGATTTGTGACATCATGGCAGCAATATTGTCAGGATCACTGATATCAGCCTGAACATAGATGGCCTCTACGCCGTGCTGGCTATGAAAAGAGGTGGCAAGCTTGTCACCTTCCTGCTGCGATTCCAGACCATGTAGCACAACATCCGTACCGGCAACAGCAAGCTGATGGGCGATGGCAAGCCCGATACCACTGGTCGATCCAGTGATCAGTGCGCGTTTGATTCGACTCATAGGTTAGCTTCCATAGTTATTATTTTTTGATCGATGTGTACAACGAAAACGTTTCATTACTGCAGCTGCGGCAGATCCCTGAACAACTCCAAAGCCTCCGGGTTAGCCAGTGCATCTTTATTTTTAACCGCTTCACCCAACACCATTTTCCTGACCGCCAGTTCCACAATCTTGCCACTGATAGTGCGGGGTATATCCGCCACTTGAATAATTACAGCGGGCACATGACGTGGTGTCGTATTGGCACGAATAGTGGTTTTTATGGTATTAACCAAGGCATCATCCAGTGTCACCTCCGGCTTTAATCTTACAAACAGCACAACACGCACATCGTCTTTCCAGGGCTGACCGATACATAGGCTTTCCAATACCTGGTCAACTTTTTCTACCTGACGATAGATCTCTGCTGTACCGATTCGCACGCCACCGGGGTTGAGTACCGCATCTGAACGTCCATGAATGATCACGCCATCATGTTCAGTTATTTCACCGTAATCGCCGTGCGCCCAGATATTATCGAACTGAGAAAAATACGCTTCAGAAAAACGACTGTTATCCGGATCATTCCAGAATCCGATTGGCATACTGGGAAAAGGCTTGGTACAGACCAGCTCACCCTTTTGCTGACGTAGCGACTGCCCTTCGTCATCAAAGATATCCACGGCCATAGCCAAACCCCGGCATTGAAGTTCTCCGGCCCATACTGGCAGGATGGGCGAACCCAGGGCAAAGCAGGAAACAATATCCGTTCCACCGGAAATAGAGGAAAGCTGCAGATCCTGCTTAATCTCACGATAGACATAGTCAAAGCTTTCATGCGCCAGCGGCGAACCAGTAGATAAAATTGCCTTGAGTGAACTCAAGTTAAAATCCCTGCCCGGTTTTACATCCGCTTTTTCCAGTGCGGCTATGTATTTTGCACTGGTACCAAACACACTGATTTGCTCTTCTTCAGCCATTTTCCACAGGACGGTTGGAGAAGGCGCAAAGGGTGAGCCATCAAATAAAACCAGTTTGCAACCCGTTGCCAATCCGGTAACCATCCAGTTCCACATCATCCAGCCGCAGGTAGTGTAATAAAAGAAACTGTCTTCTCGTGAAAGATCAGTGTGTAACACCAGCTCCTTCAATTGTTGCAATAAAGTGCCACCCGCACTGTGAATGATGCATTTAGGCACCCCGGTGGTGCCGGAGGAATACATGACATACAGCGGATGATTAAAAGGCAGTTGTTCAAAGACTACTTCAGTGGCATCAGCATCAGTAAAATCCTGTAGCAATGTAGCCTTAGGCAGGGCTGTTATATCGGGATTAGCTTCAAGAAAAGGAATAACAACGATGTGTTCAACGCTGGTCAATTCAGACGCTATACCCGCTACCCGATCAATCGAACTGTTGGCTTTTCCGTTATAGATATAACCATCCGCAGTAAACAGAACTTTGGGTTTAACCTGACCAAAACGATCCAGCACACCATTGATACCAAAATCAGGTGAGCAGGAGGTCCATACTGCGCCAATGGAGCTGGTCGCCAACATAGCCATCACTGTCTCTGGAATATTGGGCACAAACCCGGCAACGATATCGCCCTTCACTACCCCTTGCTGACGCAAGGCAGCAGCCAATCCGGCCACTTGAGTATAGAGCTGCGCGTAGGTGTAACTGTGTCGACGCCCGTCTTCACCCCGGAATACCAGCGCAGGCTTATCATCACGGTACTTCAGCAAGTTTTCGGCAAAATTCAGACGAGCCTGAGGAAACCATTGTGCACCAGGCATTTTATCGGCATCGACAAGTATCTGCGATCCTTTTTCAGATGCCACTACACCCGCGAAGTCCCAGAAATGATGCCAAAAGCCCGGAATGTCATCCACACTCCATTGCCACAGGTCTTGATAAGCGGAGAATGAGGTACCCTGATGCTGATTGATGTATTGAATGAATGATCCAATACGTGTCGCCTGAATACGGTCGGCTGACGGGCTCCAGAGAGGCGCTGGCATAGACGTTCCTTATTATTGTTTTACTGTTGCACGCTGACAGGCAGGTTCAACTTGATTTTATTTTGTTAAAGCCGTTGCAGATAGCGTGCCAACTCGACACAAGGCAGGTATGACGTACAAATCTGTAGCGCCCCCCTTTAAATACTGTTTACAAAAATAGACAGACTGTCTAGTATTAACAACAAACACTGTCCAATAATAAAGACAATACAACTATGACAGCACTGAATCCGAAAGAGTTTGACACCCGTATTCTCAGAACACGCATCCTCAAGTTTCTGCAACACTCCTTCGATGATTTCTATGAACATACTATAGCAGCGGATAAAAAAGGCGTCCTTACCTGGATGAGTGAAAGTTATTGTCAATTCCTGGGCCTTACTGAAAGTCCGGTCGGCAAGCACATCACCGAGATTATCCCCAACAGTTATCTACCCCAGGTGATAGCCAGCGGCAAACCTGTACTACTTGATGTGCTGTATATACGCAATCAGTGGGTTCTGGTCAGCGCAGTTCCCTTACTTAACAAGCACAAGGAAGTCGAAGGTGCTTTCGCCTTTGTCGCCACAGACAACCCCAGTACAGCCAAGCCTCTGTTAGCTAAATACAACCGGCTGCAAAGTGAGGTGCGCAACTCCAAGCATTATCAATCAGAACGCAGCTCACGCTACCAGTTGTCACAGATTTCCGGACAAAGTGAGGCACTAAAAACGGTCAAACACCAGATACGCCAGGCAGGTCGATTTGATATTTCGGTACTGTTAACCGGTGAAACAGGCACAGGAAAAGAGTTGTTTGCCCATGCACTGCATAACCTGTCTGATCGAGCTGACAAGCCGTTTGTTTCTATCAATGTAGCGGCAATTCCAGACACGTTGATTGAATCAGAATTCTTTGGTGTCGCGCCCGGTGCATTTACCGGCGCAAAGAAAGAGGGTCGCCCCGGCAAGATTGAAATCGCTCAGGATGGCACCCTGTTTCTGGATGAAATCGGTGATATGCCGCTTGCCCTGCAATCTAAATTGCTGCGTGTATTACAGGAAAAAGAGTTCGAAAAAATTGGCTCCAATGAAGTTCAGGCCACCAATGTCAGGATTGTTGCCGCAACCAGCCGCGATCTACTGCAAATGGTATCCATAGGAGAGTTTCGGGCTGACCTCTATTACCGCCTCAGCGCCATGCCAATCCACCTCCCCCCCTTACGCGAACGCATGGATGATATCGAACTGCTAAGTGAACGTATTCTGGATGAATGCTGTGAGCGCCTGGGGGTGCCCACCAAAGAACTGACAACAGATGCCTTAGACATACTCAGATCACATGACTGGCCAGGCAATGTGCGTGAACTGTACAACGTCATCGAACGCGCCTGTATCATGAACGAAAATGCCACCCAGATCAGTGCCAAGGGCTTCCGTGATGTATTCAGCAACAATCTGATTCGTCACGATGAACTGCGCCCCTCTCCTGCAACACAAACAACCCCACAGCAACCTCCCTGGCAGACTCTAAGCAACGCGCCTAAAACACTCAAAGAACAGGTTCGAGAAACTGAACGTCAGGTTATTATTGAGGCACTGAAGCAAGCGGGAGGACAGCGTACACGAGCCGCTAAAGCGCTGGGCATTTCACGCGCCGCGCTGTATCAGAAACTGGAAGCACTGCAGATCAACTGAGAGGGAATAATCGCGATAATAATACCGGTACTGCAGTCTCTACCCGCAAGATGCGCGAACCCAAAGACAAACTGCGCAAGCCTGCCTCTTGTAACTTACCCACCTCGTAGGCAATAAAGCCACCCTCAGGTCCAACCGCTACCAGCTTAGGCTCAACTGAAGCGGAAGGGCAAGGTTCAGCCTCATAAGGATGTGCAACCCAGCCCTGACGACCTGTCAGCAACCCCGGCAACTCATCCTCAACAAAAGGCTTGAAGCGTTTACGTATCTCGACACGAGGCATGAGTGTATCGCCTGCCTGCTCCAGCCCCAACAACAACTGAGCCTCAATCATAGCTTCAGTCAGCAAGGGTGAAGACCAGTAGCTCTTATCCACGCGATATGAATGTATTAACCAGATCTCTTTAACACCGAGGCTTGCTACAGTCTGCAGAATACGTTTGAACATCTTCGGCCGTGGTAATGCCAGCACCAGAATCACCGGCAGGGGAGCTGGTGGCTGGCGAGCCGCGCTGAAATCCAGCGCCAGCTCAACTGAGTGTGGATTTAGCTGAACGACCCTGGCCACTCCAATAGCACCACCCAGCATACCGACCCGTAAACTGTCGCCTGGTTGTACTTGATGCACATCCCGAATATGCGTGAAGCGGCGATCTGTTAGCACCACGCTCGCTGAATCAGCCAGCTCCCCAGGATGCAGCAATATAAGATTCATGATTCTGTTTCAGCCAACACTAGAAGAGAAGCGCGCCATTCTAGCAAACAAACGCGTAATTTCAGAACGAGCAATGCCCCTGTCCGCGCTTGGCCAGATACTGTTGGTGATACTCCTCCGCTCGCCAGAAAGTCGCAGCGGGTAGAATCTGCGTTACAATAGGCTGAGCAAACACGCCAGCCGCACTCATTTCAGCTTTACTCTGTTCAGCCAGCACGCGCTGCACCTCATCCTCATAGAAGATCGCTGAGCGATATTGTGTACCAAAATCAGGCCCCTGCCGGTTCAGTGTGGTGGGATTATGACACTGCCAGAACACCGCCAGGAGCGTCTCATAGCTGATCAGCTCTGGATCGAACACCACCTGCACCACTTCAGCATGACCCGTATCACCGCCACATACCCCTTTATAGTCCGGCTGGTCGGTATGCCCTCCCATATAGCCAACAGCCGTCTGCGTAACACCACTCAATGCTGAAAATGTCAGCTCAACACCCCAGAAACAACCTGCGGCAAATGTTGCAATAGCCATGCTCTCACCTCAATTTTCAGGAATTAAATGCTTTTATATTCTACGCAAAAACGCTTTACTTAGATTAGAAATTTATCACCTATCTGGGGTATGATTCAGTGATAACACAGGGGATTTATGGCTACTTATGCAATTGGCGACATCCAGGGCTGCTATGATGAACTGAGGCAGCTGCTTGATCTGATCGACTTCAATGATACAGACCATCTCTGGTTTGCCGGCGATTTAGTCAATCGTGGCCAACAGTCGCTGGAGGTATTGCGCTTTGTATCCGGGCTCGGTGAGCGTGCCCAGTGCGTACTGGGCAATCATGACTTGCACCTATTGGCTCTGCATTATGGCGCGACACGCGACAAACGCAACAGTACCCTGCAACAGGTACTTGAAGCACCTGATCGTAATGAACTGATGAACTGGCTCAGGTCTCGCCCCTTGCTGGTGGAAGACGAAAAGCTCGGCTACATTTTAACCCATGCCGGCATTCCGCATATCTGGTCTTTGGGTAAAGCCAGAAAACGTGCGCAGGAAGTCGAACGCGTACTGCGCAGCAAGGATGCCGGTGATTTCTTTAATCACATGTATGGCAACAAACCAGATACCTGGCATAACGACCTGGATGGCTGGCCGCGCTTACGTCTGATTACCAACTACTTTACCCGAATGCGCTTTATTACACCGAATGGACAGCTGGAGTTTCATGGCAATGGTGAAGCAGATAGTGCTCCAGAGGGGTTTTACCCCTGGTATGATGTCAGACGCCAGTCACCCCTGCCCCGTCGCCAGCTGTTTGGGCACTGGGCTGCGTTGATGGGAAGCACAGGGCAGCCAGAAACTATCGCATTGGACACCGGCTGTGTCTGGGGTTATAGCCTGAGTGCCTTCTGCCTGGAAACACAAGAATTGACCCACTGTAGCTGCCCCACTTATCAACCCAAACCGCATGAGAAGACTGTCTGATGAGCCAATTTAAAAGCCTTGCACCCCAAGCTGCCGTCACACTGCTGGAGCAGGGTGCTGCCGTTGTAGATATACGTGATCTGAACAGCTTTAACAGCAGTCATATTCCACAAGCTCAAAATCTGAACAATGACAACCTGCCGGTGTTTCTGCAACAGGCTGACCGCAACCAGGCTCTGATTGTGTATTGTTATCATGGAATCAGCAGCCAGTCAGCCGCCGATTTCCTCGCTGGACAAGGTTTTACTGAGGTCTATAGTCTGGATGGTGGCTTTGAGCAGTGGAAACTGCAGTTTCCGGAGCTGTGCCAATCCTGATGGAAATTTTTCTGGTTGGTGGAGCTGTACGCGATCAACTACTGGGGCTGGAAATCAAAGACCGTGACTGGGTAGTTGTCGGCGGCACTCCCGAACTTATGCAGCAACAGGGGTTTCGACCAGTAGGCAAAGATTTTCCGGTCTTCATTAAACCCGATACCGGTGAAGAGTATGCATTGGCACGCACCGAGCGCAAATCCGGACATGGCTATCAGGGTTTTACCTTCCATGCCAGCCCAGAGGTTACCCTGGAGCAAGACTTGCAACGACGCGATCTGACCATCAATGCCATGGCGGTCCATCCTGATGGCACTCTCATAGATCCCTTTGGCGGCCAGCAAGATCTGCAACAACGTAAACTGCGACATGTTTCAGCAGCCTTTGCCGAAGACCCCTTACGGGTGCTGCGTGTAGCACGCTTTATGGCCCGATTTGCCGCATTAAATTTCCAGATCGCTCCAGAAACACTAACCCTGATGCAACAGATCAGCCACAGTGGTGAACTGGGTCACTTGAGTGCTGAGCGGGTATGGATGGAATTTGAACGTGCCCTGGCAACAACACAGCCAGTTATTTTTCTGCACTGCCTGGACCAGGCTCAGGCACTGGAACAACTGTTACCCGATTTTTGTGAACTTGACTTCAGCCACTGCCAACAACTACTTCAACAATTGAAAGCTAATGACACCAGTGCCGAAAGCAGTTTCGCCCTGCTTTGTCAGCAAGCATTAACACAGGAGCCCAGCGTACAGCTGAACAACCTGTGTGACAGAGTGAAAGTTCCAAATCGCTTTCGCCAGCGCGCCCGAGACCTGATGGATTGGCATACCAGGTTGGCGACACTGGATCATAGCAGTGCAAAAGAGCGCATGGCTCTGATCAAAGCCCTGAAACTAATACGCACCCCTGAGCGAGCAGCTCCCCTGTTAGGGCTATCCAGACTCTTGCATCCACCTATGCATAAATCAATAGATGCACGCCTGTTTCAGTTGTTGGCTCAACTGCAACAAGTTTCAGCTGAGCCCTTTATACTGCAGGGCTTACAAGGTAAGGCGCTGGGAAAAGCCCTGGAGGATCAGCAACAGCAACTGGCCGAAGGCTTCTGATAACTACTCTGCAGTGCCACCCGGCAAAGCAAGCTGCGGTGAAGGCCGACCGATAAAGTAACCCTGCCCATAATTGATACCCAACTCTCGGACCGCATCCATAACCGCCTGATCCTCAACAAACTCAGCCACGGTTTGAATACCCAGATTATGTGCCAGGGTGACAATACTCTTAACAAACGCCATATCTTTATCATCGGTAAGCATATTACGGATAAAATCCCCTTCAATTTTGATCACATCAATAGGGAAGTGCTTAATATAATGGAACGAAGAGAAACCCGAACCAAAATCATCAATGGCAAAGTTAAAACCTTCCAGCTTCAGATCCTGCACAAAGCGTTCCAGCAATGCCATGTTACTGACAGTTTCACGCTCCGTCAGCTCGAACACGATACGTTTCGGCTCTATTTCATACTCCATAGCCAGCTGGCGTACCCGGGAGATAAATTCACCTATAATCAGTGATTTGGGTGACAAGTTCACGAACAACATGCCTTTATATTGCTGTTCATGCATCTGCTGAAAGGCCTTTTCGATCAATAGATAATCCATTTTATGTACCACACCGATCGACTCAGCAATATCAATAAATTCACCTGCAGGAACAATCCGATCACCTAACTCGATACGCATGAGCAGCTCATGAATGGCCACATCTCCGGTTCCCAGATCTACTATCGGCTGGAAGTAAGGCACTATGCGCTCCTCTTCCAGTGCATCCAGCACCATGAGATTTTTCTCACCGACGCCTTGAACACTTCAGCCATCTCATGCTCATCCGGAATGGCTATCTGATTTTTACCCTTGCGCTTAGCCTTGTACATCATGTTATCAGCTACAACAAACAGATCACGCGGATCATCAGCATGGCGAGGGTAGATAGCAATACCGATGGACGTAGTGGCGCGAACATTACTGCCATCCGGTGCTGTCAGTGCCAACTTCTGCAGTAATCCCGCAACCCGCTGAGCAACTGTATGCGCCTGCTCTTCCCCGGTCTCAGGCAAAATAATAGTGAACTCATCACCGCCGTAGCGCGCCACAAAATCCCCCGGGCGCACAGCATTTTCCAGCACCTTGGCAAACGCGTGCAGGAACTGATCGCCAAAGGCATGACCGTAGCGATCATTAACGTTCTTGAAATTATCCAGATCCAGCATCAGCAGGCTGAACTCATCGTCATGGCGGGATGCACGCCCTACTTCATAGCCCAGCAATTCACGGAACATGCGCTGATTATGCAGAGCCGTCAGCGGATCACGCGTAGCATAGTACTCAAGATCCTTAGTGTATTTGTAGATCGCCTTGACCGAACCCACCAGATTCAACAGCGTGGTGAGAATGCTGTCGATGACTATATGTCGAATCGGATCACGTGCCATTTCAGACTGCACACCAATGCCTACCACCCCACCAATTTTCGGTGTTTCCAGTAGCAGCGATTTGGTCTGTAGCTCAATATCATGCGAGCTCAGGCTGAGCTTTTCCTGCTCATCAATCACTTCAGGACACGCAACATGGTGGATAATATTCAGTATGGGTACACCGCTATGGTAATGGGTATTACTCCCCAACTGGCGCGTCACCACGGCTTCAAATTGCTGTTTGGTAACTTCACACACATCGAGATGCCAAAACACTTCCAGCTCATAGCCTTCTTCTTCGACCTGAAAAATGGTCACCAGCGTGTGTGCCTTGATGATCGTATTGATATCAATCAGCAGATCCTTGATGAAGTCCCGCCAGTCCTTAACCACCTCGGAAGTAATAATAAATTTGCTCAGCAGGCGAATTTCAAACTCCAGAATATCCTTATCTACCGCGACCCCTTTTAAGCGCTCCATCAACACATTGATCTGGCCAAATGTATTATTGAACTCCTTAAAGTATAAATCCACATCACTGATATCCAGCTGCTTAAAGTCGGTTACACTATTAACTGAACGCAATCGATTACCAAACTGGGCAACCGAATCATTAATACGCCGTGAAGCAAAAGCTGAAATCAGCGACGCAATTAAAAATGTAAAGACGCCAAACAGCAGAAAGAGAATAATATAGTCACGGCGCATCTCTGTGCTGATCGCCTGCTTATCCTGTCGCAACTCAATAACACCCAGCACATCTCCCGGACTGGCGTTCGCATGACAACTCAGACACTCCTGACGTGCCTCAACCGGATAAAGGCGACGGATCTGCGCAGCTTCTTCCAGCACCTGCCTACCGGCACCGTCAAAGGTACGATCGACAGCCTGGTCTGATTGACGCTGAGCCACCTCACCATAGAGTCTTGTTACTTTAGCACCGCGATACAAAGCGATTTCAAAGGGACTGTTTGCATAAGCCGACTGGGTTGCATCTACAAAGGCTTCCATCTCTGCACGCGTCCAGCCCTGGCTCATAATCATGAACATGGTACTGAAGGTATGATTGGCTATGGCTTCGGAGGTTTGCTGTGCCTCACGGTCAATCACGCTCTCGTAGAGCAATGAAACGGTCAGTGATACACCCAAAAAAAACGGCCAAGGTAACCGCCATAATGGCAGAGAAAACAAAACCCGGCAGGGTTTTCACGAAGTGGATGATACGGCTCAAGTCAAACTCTCATGAATGCGTTAAAGAAATACCCTGCACAAAGTATGTGGATACGCAATTCAAGTCAATCCGATATTGGTATTGGCGTATGAAATCTGACGACCATGCCAGACAAAATCAACCGGCCAAAGCTTTTGATCCTGGTCATAGTCCGCCCACAAACGGGCATAAGTCATGTGACGCACCGGGTGATACTGATCAGGCAGCAACTCCGCCAGAGGCCAGAGTACAAAGGCGTTCTTATCGACTTCATCACGTGGCAAACAGACGCCGTCAACCTCACCCACCCGGTCATTGTAGGTTAAAATATCAATATCCAGGGTGCGTGAGCAGAAACGCGGACCATTTCTCTGACGTCCATTATTATCTTCAATCTGTTTTAATTTACGGGATAACTCAGCCACGGACAAGGTCGTGTGAATTGCCACTACCATATTGTAGAAAGGACTCCCCTTAAAACCGACCGACTCACTTTCGTAGACTGACGATAGCGCCAGTTCTCCGAAGAGTTCAGCAAGAGCATCCAACCCCGCGGTAATATAGCGCTCCCGTTCGAGATTACTGCCCAGACTCAACAAGACTTGAGCCATCAGCGCTTCTCTCCACGTTCAATAATAATGCCCACATCGCGTGCTTCAGGTACAGCTCCAGGCTTGCCTAACTGCAAGCGTAGCCAGGGCACAGAAAACTCATCCATAAGTAATGTAGCAATCTCTTCAGCCAAGGCTTCTATCAACAAAAACTCACTTCCGGAAATAAACGTGATCAACCGATCTGCAATGCTTTTATAATTGAGCGTACTGTCGATATCATCCGCATGCGCAGCTGTACGAATATCTGTGCCCAGATCAAGATCAATACAGACTGTTTGACGAATTTCACGCTCCCAGTCGTAAATCCCGATAACCGTTTCAACCTGCAACCCACGAATGTACACTATATCCATTATTGACCTCTGAAAACTGTGAGCCAGCTATGCTAACCGACAGTTTATTGGAACCTGTCCTGATCAGCTTCGCCTATCTACTGGGTTCTGTGCCGACGGCATTACTGGTGTGCAACTTTATGGGGATCGCCGACCCCCGTCAACAAGGTTCCGGTAACCCTGGCGCCACCAACGTACTCAGAATCGGCAACCGAGTCGCTGCGACCCTAACGCTCCTGGGTGACTCAAGCAAAGGCGCTCTGGCAGTCTACCTTTCTATCGCCACCAATCAGCCCTCGGGCATTACCGGACTTTGCGCCCTTGCGGCCGTGCTGGGTCATCTTTTCCCCTTACTGGGGGCATACAGGGGCGGCAAGGGTATTGCCACTTTTCTCGGCTGTAGCCTGGTCCTCAGCTGGCCACTCATGCTGGCTCAACTGTTTAGCTGGCTACTGATCGCCGGGGTCACACGTATCGCATCACTGGCTTCAATAATGATGGCACTGATAACCCCATTATTGACCTGGTTATTAGCACCTGAATTAATCAGCCCCATGGCACTGATTTCACTAATACTGATTGCCCGCCACCGCTTGAATCTGGTACGGCTTTTTAAAGGTCAGGAAGATCGCTTCTAGTTAACCTCTAAAGCAGGCAAGCTATCCATTGGCCAGCGCGGTTTGGCTAATATTGTCAGATCACTCTGCTGCCCCGCCAACAACCGCTGACAACCTGCATAAGCAATCATGGCACCATTATCGGTACAAAACCTTGGGCGTGCATAATAAAGACTGGCTTTTTCCACAGCGACTGTTTCGGCCAATTTCTCACGTAAACGCCGATTAGCGCTCACTCCACCCGCAATAATTAATTGTTTCAGCCCGGTATCACGCAACGCCCGGCGACACTTGATCGACAAGGTATCGACTACAGCTTCCTCAAAAGCCGCCGCAATATCTGCCAGGGTTTGCGCATCAATCACGCCCTCGGCATCACGACAGGCGTGGGCGGTATTCAGGGTAAAGGTCTTCAAGCCCGAAAAACTAAAGTCCAGCCCGGGACGATCCGTCATCGGCCGTGGAAACCGGAAACGCGTCCGATCACCCTGCTCAGCCAGTTTGGCAATCAATGGGCCACCCGGATATTCGAGACCGAGCATTTTCGCGGCTTTATCAAAGGCTTCACCAGCCGCATCATCAAGCGACTCACCCAGCAATTGATATTCACCGATGCCATCCACACGAACCAGCTGTGTATGTCCGCCCGAAACCAGCAGCGCGACAAACGGGAAAGTGGGTGGCGATTCCTCCAGCATGGGTGCCAGCAAATGCCCTTCCATGTGATGTACGCCGATGGCCGGAACACCCAAGCCTAGTGCCAGAGCACGTCCCGTCGAGGCACCGACCATTAAGGCACCAATCAAACCGGGACCCGCGGTATAGGCAACAGCATCCAGGTCCGTCAGCGCCAGCCCGGATTCGGCTATCACTTCACGAATCAGGGGTATGAGTTTGCGAACATGATCACGTGATGCTAGTTCAGGTACCACCCCCCCATATTCAGTGTGCATTTCCACCTGACTGTAAAGGGCATCACCCAGCAAACCCTGCTCACTGTCATAGACCGCCACACCGGTTTCATCACAGGATGTTTCAATACCCAGTACACGCATTTCTGTAGCTCACTCACAGTCAAAACAGGCACTCGCAGCCTGCAGGAAGAAGAAAGACTGCATTATCACCAAAACTCAACAGAATTTCATCTCTATGTCGCTTTACTTCGCCTCTCGCTACCAGTAAAATTTTGCACCTTGATCACAAACTCGCCCAAATTCCGTTTGTTTAGCACAAACACCCTGGATGAATTGACTGATCAAGAATTAACCTAACCCCAATCTACTGAAGGAGCATTCATGCCAGCAGTAAAAGTTAAAGATAACGAGCCGTTTGACGTTGCTCTGCGTCGCTTCAAGCGTTCTTGTGAAAAAGCCGGTGTTTTGGCTGAAGTTCGTCGTCGTGAACACTACGAAAAACCAACTACAGTGCGCAAACGTAAAGCCGCTGCAGCTGTTAAGCGTCACGCTAAAAAAGTATCACGTGAAACTGCACGTCGCGTTCGCCTGTACTAATTAAGCGCTACACATTTTTTTAACTGTAATAACCGACTTGTAATCGAACCCATCAAGTGTTCATAACAGGTGTTCACAACAACAGGAATCAAGATGTCTGATCTGAAGAAACACATAACAGAACAGATGAAGGACGCCATGCGCGCCAGGGATAAAGTGCGACTCGGCACTATCCGTCTGATCCTGTCTGATCTCAATCGCATTGAGGTAGATGAACGCATTGAACTGGATGATGCACGCGTACTGGCCTCATTAGACAAAATGGCCAAACAGCGTCGCGATTCGATTGCCCAGTATCTAGCGGCTGAGCGTCCGGAACTGGCAGACAAGGAGCAGCAAGAGTTGGAGGTGATTAAAACTTTCTTGCCGCAACCTCTCAGTGATAGTGAAATAGAACAGATTATTGATGATGCCATCAACGCCACAGGCGCATCCAGCATGCAGCAGATGGGACAGGTTATGGCACTAGTCAAGCCCAGGGTACAAGGGCGTGCCGATATGGGTCAGGTTTCTACCCGAGTGAAAGCCCGGTTCTGACGCCAGCAATTTCGCTGGACATGACAGCGGAGTAATTATGGCAGGGCGAATACCGCAATATTTTATTGATGACTTACTAGCCCGCATCAACATCACCGACGTGGTCGAAAGCCGCGTAAAACTGCGCCGCAGTGGTAAAAACTACTCAGGGCTGTGCCCTTTTCATAAAGAAAACTCTCCCTCCTTTACAGTAAGCCCGGATAAGCAATTCTATTATTGCTTTGGTTGCGGTGCTGGCGGCAACGCTATAGGCTTTCTAATGGAATACGAGCGCCTGGCTTTCCCTGAAGCGGTTGAAGAGCTCGCCCGTCTCGCCGGTGTCGATATCCCGCGCGAAGAGCAAAGCCCACAACAAGCGGAACGTGATCACCAGGTCAAACAGCAGATCTCACTGCTAGACCAGGCCAGCCAGTTTTATCGCCAGCAACTCCGTAACGCCAACACCAACACCAAAGACAAAGCGGTTCAGTACCTGCAACAGCGCGGCCTGTCAGGACAGATCGCCTCAGAATTCCAAATCGGCTACGCACCACCCGGATGGGACAACCTTCTGCAACATTTTAGCAGCCAGAAGGACGTTGCCAACCTGCTGGAAAAAGCCGGCATGGTGATTCACAACGAAGAAAAAAACCGCCACTATGACCGCTTTCGCGATCGCATCATGTTTCCTATCCGTGACATGCGCGGACGTGTAATTGCCTTTGGCGGACGCGTACTGGGCGACGACAAACCCAAATACCTGAACTCCCCAGAAACCGACACCTTCCATAAAAGCCGTGAGCTGTACGGTCTTTACGAAGCCCGACAGAGCAACCGCGAGCTGAACAGACTGCTGATTGTTGAAGGCTATATGGATGTCGTCGGCCTGGCACAAAATGGCATCACCTGGCTGTCGCTACGCTCGGCACAGCCACCACCGAGCAACACCTGACACGCCTGTTCAAACTGGTACCCGAACTGATCTTCTGCTTTGACGGAGACCAGGCTGGCCGTAAAGCTGCTCTGCGCGCACTGGATATAGCCCTCCCGGTACTTCAGGATGGCAAATCAGTGCGCTTTCTGTTTTTACCCGAGGGAGAAGACCCCGACAGCCTGATTCGCCAGGAAGGCCAAAGCGCCTTCGAGCAACGCATCCTCAACGCCACCCCCTTGAGCACATTCTTTTTCAACAATCTGTCTGAGGGAATCAACCTGGACAGCATGGATGACCGCGCCCGGCTTGCCGCTGCGGCACTCCCTCCAATTCGCAGCATGCAACCCGGGCTACTGCAACAGATGATGCAGGAACGAGTCAGCGAAATCACCGGCCTAAGTGCTGACCAACTAGCCAGCCTGGTTAACCTTCACAAGGTCAGCCACCCCATCACACACACACCACAGGAACACAACGACTTCTCGGACCAGGAATATGGCGACTACCCTGAACTGAGACCTGCCAGACGATGAACGCACTGCCGCACCAGTGCAGCGCCAAGCGCCTCGTAGCCGAACAGTCAGCCTGGTCAATCGGATTATTTCCATCCTATTACACCGCCCTGCCCTGGCTCGCGAGCTAAAAGATCCAGAAGCGCTGGGTAATCTGCAGGAATCCAACATTGATCTACTCATCGAACTCCTGACTTATCTGCGCCAACACCCGGACAACTCCCTCGGCACACTGCTTGTTGACTGGCAACACGACAGCCAAAGAGCAGCCTACCTGATGATATTGAATGAAATATCCCATCTGGAGCCCGTACCTGTGAGCGCCGACTCACTCACTGAGCTAAGAGATGCACTGAGTCGTTTATTAAGCCGTCACACAGAAAATCAACTTGACCGGCTCTTGAAAAAACAACGACAGACCCCATTAACTCAAGATGAAAAAAATTTATTGCAGCAACTTCTCCTGTCCGGACGTTAAAAATACGGCAGCAAGTTTGGCAAATACCCGTTAATGCTCTACTTTTATACAGTAGATAACGAATTAAGGTGCTAAATCTGTTCAGCCGGGTCTGAAACAGCTATAATATTGCGCTTCATTTCCATCCATCATTCACATCAGTATTCATTGCAGGGGCTCTATGTCAGATACATCCCAACAGCAGTCTCGTCTGAAAGAACTCATCGCACGAGGCAAGGAACAGGGTTATCTCACCTACGCAGAGGTAAACGACCACCTGCCTGAAGACATTGCCGACCCGGACCAGGTCGAAGATATCATTCGCATGATTAACGACATGGGCATCAGCGTCTCAGAAGAGGCACCCGATGCTGAAACGCTTCTGATGACCGAAGGTGACTCCGCCGAAGAAGCAGACGAGGAGGCCGTTGCGGCTCTGGCCGCGGTTGAATCTGATGCTGGCCGTACCACCGACCCGGTACGCATGTACATGCGCGAAATGGGAACGGTCGAGTTGCTGACTCGTGAAGGCGAAATCGAAATAGCCAAACGCATCGAAGAAGGTATTCGCGAAGTCATGATGGCGCTGGCACATTTTCCAGGCAGTGTCGAGGCCATTCTGGCCGCCTACGATGCCACCCTACAGGAAGAAGGCCGTCTCAGCGATATTTTCAGTGGTTACATTGATCCGGACGCACCCATTCCTGAAGAGGAAGTCGATGTCGATGAAATCGATGAAGAAGATGATGACACGGATGACGATGACGACGATGACAGCACCGATGATGCCGATGAAGAAAAGGAACGCGGTCCAGATCCGGAAGAAGCTCGTCAACGCTTTGGTCTTATCCGCGAAAAGCTGGATGCCTACCTACTGAGCCTGAATGAGAAAGGTAAAGATAGCCCCGAAGCCAAACTGGCTCTGGAAGAACTCAGCATCGCCTTTTCACCGATCAAACTGTCACCGCGTTTTTACGAAATGCTGGTCAGCCGTATTCGCCAGTTCATCGAAAAAGTACGTGCGCAGGAACGCACCATCATGCGCATCTGCACCCAGCGTGCTGGCATGTCACGCAAAGATTTCATCAGCGGCTTCCCCGGTAATGAAACTAATCCGGAGTGGTTTGATAAACTCGCCAGCGGCAAACAGAGCTGGGCGAGTAAAATCGAGCTAAGCCTGGACGACCTGAAACGCGCCCAACGCCGCCTGATCAACATTGAAAATGATGTCGGCATCAGCCTTTCAGAAATCAAAGATGTAAACCGTCGTCTGTCTATTGGCGAAGCCCGTGCCCGCCGCGCCAAGAAAGAGATGGTCGAGGCCAACTTACGCCTGGTTATCTCTATCGCCAAGAAATACACCAACCGCGGCCTGCAGTTCCTTGACTTGATCCAGGAAGGCAACATCGGCTTGATGAAAGCCGTAGACAAATTTGAATACCGTCGTGGCTACAAGTTTTCCACTTACGCCACCTGGTGGATACGTCAGGCAATCACGCGCTCGATTGCCGATCAGGCTCGTACCATTCGTATCCCGGTACACATGATCGAAACGATCAACAAGCTCAACCGCATCTCCCGTCAGATGCTACAGGAAATGGGTCGTGAACCCACCCCTGAAGAACTGGCAGAAAAAATGGAAATGCCGGAAGATAAAATTCGTAAAGTGCTCAAAATTGCGAAAGAGCCTATCTCCATGGAAACTCCCATCGGTGATGATGAAGACTCAAGCCTGGGCGACTTTATTGAAGATGTCATTATGGCCTCACCGGTTGACACCGCCACAGGAGAAGGCCTGCGTGAAGCCACACGCAGCGTGTTATCCGGACTGACAGCTCGTGAAGCCAAGGTTCTCAGAATGCGCTTTGGTATTGATATGAATACCGACCACACGCTGGAAGAGGTTGGCAAACAGTTTGATGTCACTCGCGAACGTATCCGCCAGATTGAAGCCAAGGCACTGCGCAAACTGCGCCACCCCAGCCGCTCCGATCACCTGCGTGGCTTCCTCGACGAATAACTCAACGCGTTCAACATATTGCGCCAATGCATACTTCTCTGTATCATTGGCGCTCGCTTTTCAAGGGCCTATAGCTCAGTTGGTTAGAGCAACGGACTCATAATCCGTTGGTCGCTGGTTCGAGTCCAGCTGGGCCCACCATTTCAAGCTTAAAAAATACTTAAAAATCAGCAGATTAAAGATTGATAAGTATTTACCGCTGCACCAGATGACCTCACGGATTTCCAAACGGTACAATTTCGGTACACTGACAGTCCCTTTTTAGCCTTATTTTTATGGCTTCGAACTAGTCAACTTACTCAAAACTCGCCCATTTTGTCAGCGTTTCGTCAATTGGAACGCACTGAGTTCCGAATTACACCTAAAAAATGATTCTGAGCCTGAAGGACAGTTGCCATACTGACTTTAGCAGCTAGCGAAAATTGCCTCCCTGGTTTACAATTATGAGTAATTTTTAATTTTCATAAACCGGAGGTCGATATGATAGGTGAACGTCTCAAGCGAGCACGCAGTGCGGCTGGCCTATCCATGGCCAAGCTAGGACAAACTGCCGGTGTCAGCGCCAACATGATCAAGAAGTACGAGCATAATGACAGCATGCCCTCTTCCTCTGTTCTGATAAAAATGGCTGAAGCTTTGGGAGTTCGTACCGAATTTTTCTTTCGCCCTAATAGCTTTAAGCTCTCAGGTATTGAATACCGCAAAAAAGCTAACACCCCTAAAAAGATTTTAGACAGAATTTCGGCGGATGTATTAGATCAGGCAGAACGATGGTTTGAATTAAAGAATCTTTGGCCAGACTTCCCTATTCCGAGCTTTACACCGCCTTCTAATCTGCCAAGTGTATCAACTCTGGATGACATAGAGGCATTTAGTGTCGCCGTTCGCAAAGTTTGGCAGCTGGGTTTAAACCCCTTGCCAGAAATGATCGATATGCTTGAATCAAAAGGTATTCTGGTTATCGTGACTGAGTCAGATCATGCTGATAAGGTTGATGGTATGCAGGCGAGCGTTGAAAGTCAGCCAGTTATTGTCATATCGAACCAGTGGCCCGGTTGTAGGCAACGTTTCACTCTGGCACATGAACTGGGGCACCTACTACTCCATGACAAACTACCAGCAAATATAGATGAGGAGCAGGCCTGTAACCGCTTTGCATCTTCGTTCCTGTTACCCCGCGAAGGAGCTATTGAACACATTGGTGCTGTACGCCAGAGCATCGACTGGAAAGAGCTTTACCTTCTGAAGCATGAATATGGCTTGAGCATGGCGAGCATTCTTTACCGTTGCCAAGATTTAGGCATCCTTAACAAACAGAAGTATCAGTCTCTTTTCATTCAGTTTTCATCTAACGGCTGGCGTAAAGAAGAGCCTGGACAAGCGTACCCGAAAGAACAAACCTTGCTTTTCGAACAACTGGTCTATCGTGGTGCTGGTGAAGGCCTGATTTCCGATTCCAAAGCAGCAGAACTACTGAAGATGCCCGTTGCTCAGTTCCGAAAGGATAAAATGATGGAAGGAGCAGCTGCCTAAATGCAAGTACTCATCAGTGATGCTAATGTACTGATTGATATGGAAGCAGGTGGGCTTTTGGAGTTGATGTTTAAGCTACCCTTTGAATTCAAGGTATCCGATATGCTTTTCGCCGATGAGCTTTCACATCGGCATTCTCACTTACTGAATATGGGTCTTATTCAAGCAGAGCTAACCCCAGAAAGCATGATTGAAGCAATGCGGATGACATATACTTATTCTGGGCCTAGCCGTTACGACTGCTTCTCCCTTGCTTTAGCCAAGCAAGAAAAATGTTCATTGCTCACGGGAGATGAGGTTCTTCGCAAGGCAGCCAGAAAAGAGGCAGTTATTGTTAAAGGCACAATATGGCTGGTAGAACAGATAATTGAACAAGACCTAATCGGCAAGGACATTGCCAAAGCAGCTTATCAATCCATGCAAGATTCCGGAAGCCGCCTGCCTTGGGAAGAAGCACTTCAACGTCTGGAGAATCTATGACAAATGCACTAAATCCCAAGCAGCTGAAAACACCTAATCACACTTGAAAATATCAAAAGTTAAGCAAACAAGAGTAAAATTTGACGACAAAAACTAATATATGCAGAAATGGATAAGCAGCTAAATTAACATCTGGAGAACATCATGATTTCAGAGACTATCACCACATCAATATTGGCAAGCACCATCTACGATATATTGAAACACTCATTGGCCTTATCAGGAACAAACCTGAAAAACCGCCTGAAAGACTGGCTGGTCGATGACTCAACACTAACGGCCTTAGAAAATCAGATTTCATCCCTAGATCTCAACAGCGATATGAGCGAATTGGCGATTGAAAAGAGGCTACTTGTCTCAGGTGAATTATTGGAAATCATTGAAACAATTAAACATTACAACGCAACAACCATAGTACAAACGCACTCCGGCTCAGGCGACAATGTCGCTGGTAACAAGGTCATTAACCACTAATGGCGAATGAGAATACAACACCCACCGCCCGGGCTATGCAAGTCCACCATAGCACTGGAGATAACATCGGAGGTGATAAACACGTTCACCAGTCAATAGCGCCATCAGCGATTCAAAGACCGGTTGAAGATATTCTTACCAATCTTCGGCATCGTACTGTCGACACTGCCAAAGAAAAACTCTCATCACTTCAGGCAACATCTCAACTCGATACAGCGACTATAACAATATTATCAACCGTATCTGTTTTAATAGATCTCGCTTATGGTACGCCGCCAGAAGACAGCTACTCTATTGTAGAAAGCTGCCTCAGAAGCTCTCCTGATAGCTTCTTCAATGACATTGCCCTCTCCTCATTAATGCGACTGGATATCCATAATAAAAAGCTAGAAGATGCTACTCGCAGATATACAGCCATCAAATCTCCTGGAGACTACTGCCAAGAGGTATTCTTTGAATTTATAGCTTCGAATGTTTTTCTTGAGGATTATTTTTCCAGTAGTGCATTAATTTTCTCCGAAATAACACTATGCGGAATAACTAGGGGGCTACTGCGATGTGGAAGCTTTGAGCAGTCTGTCGCAGCAGCTAATCGTCTAAAATCCACCTACCCAACATTCAATAGCAAAGTTGTGAGTCTCATTACCCGCCACCACTATTTCAACAGTCAAATTTTTCAAGCACATTATTGGCTTATTACCCGATCAGACCAAAAGCAGCTTATAGCATTGATGGACGAAACCATAACAATGCTGGAGGAATCCCAGGGAGATAATAAAAGACTGATCATTCTATTAATTAGCTTTCTTAACTATTTAAATGAAAGTCACCCCCGATTGATTGACGCCTGCTGGAAATACATAAATACCATTGAACAATTGGATTCGAGTGCAGCCGCCTTTTTGCGGAGCCTAAAGGAACGCAACTCAAACTATCCTTCAGGCCCTTTTTCAGAAATAGACAAAGCTCAGCGGGACTTTTCCTATAGGAACTCGTTGATTAAACATTTAACCGAGAGCTCCGAAATCTCACAAGAGCAACTTTTCATCCTCAGTCATATCGCCAAGCCAGATGATATTACTCAGTGGCTTAGGCAGGGTGGCAAAGTAAACACAGCTAGCGACCTTGAGCAGCAATTTGTCGCCATAGAGTTACTTTGCCATAAATACGATGGAAACCTAAAATCCAGAGCTGAAATAAAAAGTGCAGTTGCTAATTTTATATCTGTTCACCAAGGTGAGCTATCTCAATTAAACCCACCCCGACTTCTTGAGCTAACCACCAAACTATCTGACGCAGATCTTGACTCTCAAGTATGCTCGCTATTGAAACCGATACTGCCAGCAGGGGATCTTTGGCTATCACCACTTGTGAGAAGCTACATCATTGCTTTGGTAAACAGCCACCAACTCACTACTCTCGAAACTGTATTAGCTGAAATTCCAAAGGGAGACTGGTGCGAGTTTTTGTGGGAAGTCAAAGCCAGACAGTTAGATCGTATCAACGAAACATCCGGTGCCATTGAGGCTATGGAGTCAGCTCTAGACTTGGCGCCAGCCTCACTCTCTCTATGGCATTATTGTATTTATCTACACAAGAAAAACAAAACACCACAAGAACAGTACGTCGATCTACTAAAAAAAAATTCCTGACGAGATATTTGAACATCCATCTAGTAAGGCATGGCTATTACTTTCTGAAATATCCTGTAACAATGGTTTTTATCGAGCTGAAAATATTCTTATCAACTGGTTTGTAGCCAATCCAAACGGCTGCGCTAAAGAAATTACCAACTTCCAACTATCCAATGCTGTACTTATACGAGAGAACATATTTTTAGAACCCTCAAAAACAACGGAAACATGCTTAGGTGGTTTTAATTATCTTGTTGATGGAATGCTGGTCTCCAAGCTGGTAGTGCAGAATATTGAATCGAATCAGCCTATATTGCTGAAAAGCGACTCCCCATTAGGTGAACTTTTGCTAAACATGCAGGTGGAGGAAACGGTACACCACGCATGCAAGAAATAAAACTCATCGAGGTCTTGCCGCCTTATGTTGCCATACTGAGACTAGCCGGCGGTTTTGAGACAAACCAATAATGATGGCAGTGATTGTTTCTATAAGTTTTCGCTACCTGAAGACCCAAATGAAATGATCAGTAGTATAGAAAAAAAACTACTGAAAAATACAGTCTATAACGAAGAAGCTATATGCTCTGACCCGAAAATACCACTTTTTCTAAAAGGACGCCGATTTGAATCGGGGTGCCCGGTTCATGCAGCACTCAGACAGTATTGCTCAAGCTTTTCCATCAAACATCCGTTGCCAAGTTTTGGGGAGAGTCAACCCAGACAAATAATCTTAGACGTTTATGCCATTGTATACAGCGGATTAACTGGACTAGTGCATGGCCTGACTAAGTGTAATACTGGTTTAGCGATCACTATGGAGACAAAAGCCATCCTTGAGGCATTCATTGAAAACATCAACAGGGATGACTACATTAGGATGGGCATTGACAAAGACACTGGTAAAATACAAATAACAACATCTGAACATGTACAAGCTGCAACCGCTGATGTTCAAATAGCTATAAAGCACACACTTGAAACTGCAGAAGTAATTACCCCTCGTTTGATTGATATGCCGCCAACTATTGTCCACCTGAGAAACTCTGTTGACGCATCGGTATATTCTAGCCTCGCTCTTTCCATTTCGAACGATATACCATGGCTCTGTGTTGACACAACTTTTGCACAGCTATCACATCATGCAAAATACCCAATTGCAAACGCCTTGCAATTTTATATGTCCTTAGGGGTTGGATTGGATATCATGCAAAAACATGTTGGTATTTATCGCCATGTCACTTGTGGACTACCATATCCACTTACCTATGAAGAGCTACTTCAACTTAGTAGATCAAAAGATCAATATGCGCACTATTTTTTGGCGAAGCTACTAAAAATGTATCCTGATGCCTATCCAGATACGGAAACGGCCATCCGACACCTTCATAAAATCCTTGTAATCGTTCTCGCCCAAGCCTTTGTTGATGGAGAAATTTTTCGGGGACTGAAGGTAACAAATCCCAGCAATTTTGGATACACAGAGCATGTTTTCCATATCTGCTGCGAGCTTGCGATCCATCACTCTGATGGTAAAGAAGCTGAACAAAAGCTTGCAATGTTATTATGTGCCGTTATGGAGAACGTAAAGGACATACCAACAATAAGAAACCTAACCAGAAAACTGGCTTCTGTATTTATCGCTGGGCACTTTATGAGTATTAACGCAGTTAATGCTCATATTTGCGAAATCACGTCTACGTGGCAATAATATTCATCCTACACAAATGTGAAAGCAAACTTACAGGCTAGGCTAGGGCAATTTGCTCAAAACCAGTTCTACTTTTGACTATCAGTCAACTACCCCGACACCTGATTCCGGGACAACAACGCCCAAAGTCCCGCCGCTGAAAGCAACGATCCACCCACCAGATTAAACCCACGATGTGCACCCGGGCGCGATAGCAGCCTGCGGGCTGAACCGGCAAACACGGCGTAGAGTGTTGCATTTAAAGTAGCCATGACCACAAAGGTGATGCCCAGAATCCACAACTGCTGAACGTGATCTGTGCCCGGATGAATAAACTGAGGCAGGAAAGCCATGAAAAACACCATACCTTTAGGGTTCAGCGCAGTTACCAGATAGGTGTTCAGGAACAATCGCCAGCGAGATCCGGGTTTAGGCGGCGCTGTCATTTCAACAGAGCCAAAACCACTACGTAACAGCTTAATGCCGAGATACAGTAAGTAGAGCCCACCCAGCCACTTGATCACCATAAACCAAAAGGCTGAAGCTGCCAGCAGTGCACCTAAACCCAGAATAGACACGGCTAGTGCTGTCGAATCCCCTAATGCAACGGCTGTTACTAAAGGGACATTAGCACGGCGTCCATGGGCGATAGAGTAACTGATGACGGCCAGAATCGTTGGCCCAGGAATGATTAACAACAGGGCTGAAGCAGCAACAAATGCAAGCCAAAGATCGAACGGCATGAATATTTCTCCTGAAAAATAGCTTCAAATACATTCACTAGATCGAAAAACTATAGCACTCAGGTTGACTAATATGTGCATATTATCTGCTTTCTAAGTCACACATAGATCAAACGCCTAGCGTTGCCCTAAAAAAACAGGGGTTTTATTTTGGCACGCCATTAAATTAGGATATATTGATATTTAACATCAACATTGATAATCAGCAAGGTCCAGCGCTGTAAAGGTGCACATTTTTACAGTAAACTTCCACGGCTGCGTATAGTGAGTTAGCAGCACGACCAATTTTAATGTCTGACCAAGACCGTCGTGCTGAGTAGATTACACGTTATTATTTTATCTTGCAGGAGCCTGTTGCCGCCATGAGTCTTTTCTGGATTCCTTTATTACCAGCTCTGGGAGTGTTTGCACCACTATTGGCGCATCGCTTTGGCAGAACGGCCTGTGCATTTGCAACCGCGGCAGCGCCAGCACTGGCTTTGCTGCTGGTACTGTTCAGCGCTCCAGCGGTATTTAGTGGTGAAACCCTCATCGTAACGGCCAATTGGGTTCCGGCACTGAATATGGATATCACTTTTCGCCTGGATGGCCTGGCGTTTCTGTTTGCCCTGCTTATTTTAGGTATCGGCTTACTGATCATTCTCTATGCCCGTTACTATCTGTCTGGCAAAGATAATATGGCGCAGTTTTATGCCTACCTGATGCTGTTTATGACCGCCATGCTGGGTATTGTGCTGTCTAACAACCTGATTCAGCTGTGGATGTTCTGGGAGCTGACCAGCATCAGCTCATTCCTGTTGATCAGCTTCTGGCATGGTAATACCGAAGGGCGCAAGGGAGCCCGTATGGCGCTGGCTGTGACGGGTGCTGGTGGTCTGGCGTTACTGGCAGGCTTGATCCTGATCGGTAAGATTGTCGGTAGCTATGATCTTCAGACTGTCCTTGAGAGTGGCGATATTATTCGCACCCATGCAGCCTATCCAGTTGCGCTGATATTGGTGCTATTGGGGGCCTTCACCAAGTCAGCTCAGTTCCCGTTTCATTTCTGGTTGCCACATGCAATGGCCGCCCCCACACCCGTAAGTGCTTACTTACATTCAGCCACCATGGTAAAAGCCGGTATTTTTTTGATGGCGCGCTTTTATCCAGTGCTGGCGGGCACAGAGCTGTGGATCATCATTGTCACCCTTACCGGGATGGCAACATTGCTACTGGGTGCTTACACAGCCTTATTTAAGCATGATTTAAAGGGATTGCTGGCTTACTCAACCATCAGTCATCTGGGCTTGATTACCCTGCTGCTGGGTATGGGCACTGAACTGGCCGCCATCGCCGCTATTTTTCATATTATCAACCATGCCACCTTTAAAGCCTCGTTGTTCATGGCAGCGGGAATCATCGACCACGAGGCCGGAACGCGGGATATGCGCCGCCTTAATGGTTTGTGGAAATTTATGCCCTACACGGCCACCCTGGCGATGGTGGCGGCGGCTTCGATGGCTGGCGTGCCGCTATTAAACGGTTTCCTGTCAAAAGAGATGTTCTTTGCCGAAACACTGCTGCAGCATACCCTGGGTTCCTTGTCCTGGATGATTCCAGTACTGGCAACGCTGGGAGCGGTCTTCTCGGTGGCTTACTCGTTGCGCTTTATCCACGATGTATTTTTCAATGGCGAACCGGTTGATCTGCCCAAGGTACCGCATGAACCCCCTCGCTATATGAAAGTTCCAGTCGAAATCCTGGTTGGACTTTGCTTGTTAGTCGGTCTATTTCCTGGCTTTATGGTTGGCAGCCTGCTCTATTCAGCGTCTGCGGCCGTACTCGGAGGTGAGGTGCCAGCTTATTCTCTGTCTATCTGGCACGGCTTTAACCTGGCACTGATCATGAGTATTGTCGCCATGGTTCTGGGTATTATCATTTACCATAACCGTCGCAAACTGTTTAAGTTTCAAAGCCAGTTCCCGGAAACTGACGCCAAGCTGGTTTTTGAAAGCCTGGTGCAATGCCTGGTGCGCAGCGCAACGAAAATTAACCAGTTTATCGAGAATGGCTCGCTGCAGCGCTACCTGTTTTTACTCTTTGTCATGGTCATCCTGTTTGCTGGAAAACCGCTGTTGCAACTGGTGCAAACCACCGGCGACAGGGAACAACTGCCGCTTAATAGTATCAGCGTGATTCTGGCTGTTATTTTGATTTTTGCAGCCCTGGCAACGGTTATCTGGCATCGCCAGCGATACATTTCTTTGCTCACGCTTTCGGTGGTCGGCTTGATCGTGTCGGTGTCTTTTGCGTATTTCTCCGCACCTGATCTGGCGCTAACGCAATTATCGGTTGAGGTAGTCACGGTAATTCTATTGATGCTGGCGTTATTTTTCTTGCCACAACAGACACCCAAGGAGTCCAGCCCCGGGCGTGTGGCACGTGATCTGGGTATTGCAGCGCTTATTGGTGGTATTTTTGCGACCCTGAACTACGCCATCATGACCCGTTCCGGCCTGAGTATTTCCGACTTCTTCCTGGAAAACAGTAAACCGGGTGGCGGTGGCACCAATGCGGTTAACGTGATCCTGGTCGACTTCCGTGGCTTCGATACCTTTGGTGAAATACTGGTATTAGGTATTGCCGCACTGGGTATCTTCAAACTGATTAACCGGATGAAAATATCCAAGCCATCAGGCGATATTAAAGGGCGTAACTGGACAGAAGACAGCCACCCGATGATTCTGCGAACGGTATCCCAGTCGCTATTACCTCTGGCGCTACTGGTATCGGCTTATATTTTCTTACGCGGCCACAATCTGCCTGGTGGTGGATTTATCGCCGGACTGATTACCGCTGTGGCTATCATACTGCAATACATAGCCCATGGGGTCGACTGGATTAAGCCGCGCCTTAAAGTAAATTACCAATGGAGCATAGCAATCGGGGTATTAATTGCCGCTGCCACAGGGGCTGGTAGCTGGCTGTTTGGCAAACCTTTCCTGACTAGCTGGTTTGACTATTTCCACCTGCCTGGATTGGTGAATTTGAACTGGCCAGTGCCATTTTATTCGACCTTGGCGTTTATATTACCGTGGTAGCAGCCACCCTGTTGATCCTGGCAAACCTAGGCAAGCTGACAACATCGCACCGGCCTAAAATGGAGGACAAATCCTGATGGAAGCGCTTTTTGCTCTTTGTGTGGGCGTACTCATTACCTGTGGGGTGTTTTTAATTCTCAGAGGGCGCACCTTTCCTGTGGTGATAGGTTTAACCCTGCTGGGTTACGCCGTCAACCTTTTCCTGTTTGCCAGTGGCCGACTGTCGATTAATTCAGCGGCTGTGATTGGCGCCAGTGAAACCTATGCCGACCCTTTACCCCAAGCGCTGGTTCTGACGGCGATTGTAATCGGTTTTGCCATGACCGCTTTTGTTGTCATTTTATCCATGCGTGGCCGTGGTGACCTGGGTAATGACCATGTAGATGGTCGCATCCCGGATCATTCTTCACTGTCAGATAAGGAGCGAGGTTGATGTCGACGCATCTGGTTATCCTGCCGTTCCTGCTGCCAATCGTTGCAGGGTTACTGCTGCTGTTACCTCCTGTACAAAACAGTTTGAAGCGTCAACGCGTCTTTGCCGTTGTCGCGGCTATCCTGTTGATCCTTGTATCAGCCAACCTGCTGTACACGGCCTACACCCAAGGCACTCAGATTTACATGCTCGGTGACTGGTCGCCGCCTTACGGAATCGTACTGGTAGCCGATGTACTGGCAAGCTTACTGGTATTACTGACAACAATACTGTGTCTGGCATCCATTCTGTTCGCGACAGCGGGTGATGATGAAACGGGTATGTATTACCACAGCCTGATTTTGCTACTTGTTGCCGGTGTCAACGGGGCGTTTCTGACCGGTGACCTGTTCAATCTGTTTGTCTGCTTTGAAATCCTGCTGATTGCTTCTTATGCCTTACTGATCCACGGGGGTGGAAAACAGAAAACCCAGGCCAGTCTTCATTATGTGATTCTTAACCTGGTGGGATCGAGTATTTTCCTGTTTGCCCTGGGGATACTCTACGGCATGCTCGGTACATTGAATATTGCCGATATGGCCGTCAAGGTAAAGCTGCTGAATCACGACGATCAGCTACTGGTTAAGATAGCCGGGTTGCTCCTGCTGGTCGTATTCGGCCTGAAATCCGCCATGCTGCCACTGCATTTTTGGTTGCCACGAACCTATGCAGTCGCCAGCGCGCCGGTAGCGGCGATGTTCGCCATCATGACCAAGGTCGGGATATACAGTATTTTTCGTGTCCACACTGTCATATTTGGTGATTTTGCCGGAGATTTGGCCAATATCGCCCAGTACTGGCTCTGGCCGATAGCGATCCTGACCCTCCTCATGGGTGCCATAGGTGCACTGGCCAGCTCCAACCTACGCATGTTGACCGCGAATTTAATCCTGATTTCAGTAGGCACGCTGTTAGTGGGCGCCGCACTGGGTACCGAACAATCAGCAGGTGCTGCATTTTATTACCTGGTGCACACCACACTGGTATCTGCGGCCATGTTCCTGATCGCCGATATGATCACCCGCCAGCGCGGCAAGGCCGAAGACCGTTTTGTGCCTGCACGGATGATGAAGCAGCGCGACCTGTTAGCCGGGCTGTTTTTTGTGGCGGCGGTGGCTATGGTTGGCATGCCTCCTCTGTCTGGCTTTATTGGTAAAGCCCTAATGATGCAATCGGCACAAAGTGGTGCCGAGATGGCCTGGTCCTGGTCAGCGATACTGCTGGCAAGTCTTGCCGCAATCCTTGCCTTATCACGCGCAGGTACCACCTTGTTCTGGAGGGTAACGGGTAGTACCGCTGATGGTGAAGATGTAAAAATGCCGAAGCTGATCGCTGTAGCAATTTTATTGCTATGCTCCCCACTAATGGTGCTGTTTGCAGGCCCTGTGACGGCACTCACAGCCGAAGCTGCAGCGGTGCTATACAACCCGGAACTATCTGTTCAGGCCCTGCTACCTCAACTGCCGACGCTTTCAGGAGGGCAATAAGATGCTAGCAAAACCCCGCTTTCGCTGGTTACCCATGCCATATCACAGCATCTTGCTGTTTGTGACCTGGCTGCTGTTAAACAATACTGTCGCGCCAGGCCATCTGGTACTCGGTGCTTTCCTGTCTCTGGGCATCCCGTTATTGACCAGCAGCTTGAGCATGCCTCAACCGGCGCTACACAAGCCGATTAAAACCCTACGTTACGCTCTGATGGTATTGGGCGATATTGTCACGGCCAATGTTGAAGTAGCCCGCCAGGTGATGGGGCCGATTGATAAGCTGCATCCCGCTTTGATCGCGATGCCGCTGGATATAGAGGGAGACTTACCCATTACCTTGCTGGCAAGCACGGTATCGCTGACCCCCGGCACGGTTAGCTCCGAAGTATCAAAGTGCAAGAAGTTCCTTTACATTCATGCCCTGTCAATGACCGATGAAGCTGAGCTGATTGCCACGATCAAACAACGTTATGAAAAACCCCTGATGGAGATCTTCTCATGCTAGCCTGGACTGTCATTCTGGTGAGCATTATGGTGGTGATTGCCCTGATCCTGAACCTTTGGCGACTCTTTGCAGGTCCGGATCTGGCGGATCGTCTGCTGGCATTGGACACCATGTACATTAACAGTATTGCCCTGATCATCTTGCTGGGTATCTGGTTCAGCGCAACATTGTATTTTGAAGCCGCACTGCTGATTGCCATGCTGGGTTTTGTCAGCACAGCCGCCTTGTGCAAATACCTGTTACGCGGCGACATCATTGAATAAGGTACTATAGATGAATTTTTTACTCGAATTGGTTGTATCGGTATTTTTGCTGACTGGCGGTGTGTTTATTCTGGTGGGCTCTATCGGCTTGATGCGACTACCGGACTTTTTCATGCGTCTGCATGCTCCTACCAAAGCCACCACTCTGGGCATGGGCGGTTTGCTGATTGCATCGATGATTCTGTTTACCCTGCGCGAGCCAGGCCATATCAGCGTGCACGAACTGCTGATTACGTTGTTCCTGTTCATCACGGCACCGGTAAGTGCGCATATGATGGCAAAGACAGCACTGCATCAGAAATTGAAGATGATGAAACGTACACAGGGACAGCATTTGGTAGATACAGCCGCACGACAGGAAGCACCAGCACAAGCCAAAACATCAGAGACCAGTCTCTAAAACGCCCAGGCCTTAAAACCCGGGCTGACATCGAGACTAAACTGAGAGATCTGCGATTATACGGTCGAGAATCGGCTGATTAGCTGCGGGGAAGGGATAGTCAACCAGGTCCGATACATCCACCCATGCCAGGGGTTGCCCTTCACAGCCTCTGGCTTCCCCTTTAAATGCCGTTACGCTAAACACATCCAATAAGACATGACGTTCGGGGTATTCATAGGGTATCTGAATAAGCGGCTGAGCAGCCGTTACCTGAATGCCCAGCTCTTCAAGCAACTCCCTGTCCAGGGCCTGACGTGCTGTTTCATTCAGCTCTACCTTGCCACCTGGAAACTCCCATAACCCGCCCTGATGCTTATCCAGCGGACGGCGTGCGATCAGAATACGTCCCAAAGGACTGTATATGACCGCCGCCGCCACATGTAGCGTTTGGCGAGACGGTGAACCCTTATCAGGAGCGGTATTCGGCATTGATCTTGACGTAATCATGTGACAGGTCCGTGGTCCAGACACTTTCCTGTACCTGACCACGGTTCAGGGACACACGGATCAAGATAGACTCTTTATTCATGACCGCCTGACCCTGTTCTTCAGTATAACTATCGGCACGACCACCCTGCTTAACAATGGCAACGTCATCAAGCCAGATGGCAACGTCATCCACATCCAATTCGCTAACACCAGCACGGCCGACACAGGCCAGAATACGGCCCCAGTTGGGGTCACTGGCAAACAGTGCTGTTTTTACCAAGGGAGAATGTGCAATGGTGTAAGCCACTTTGAGCGCCTCATCTACACTGGCCGCACGCTCAACACGCACCTCAACAAACTTGGTGGCCCCTTCGCCATCTTTAACGATAGCCTGTGCCAATTCCAGCATGACTTCATGCAGAGCGGTAACAAACTTATCCATCAAGGCCGGTTCCATATCACTCAGCTCAACACCGCTTTGACCGGTAGCAACCAGCATGCAGGCGTCATTGGTTGAGGTATCGCCATCGACAGTGATGCGGTTAAAGGTCTGTTCATTCACCTGGCTCAGCAGACGTTGCAACAGGTTGGCATCAATAATTGCATCGGTAGCAACATAGCCCAGCATGGTCGCCATATTCGGCATGATCATACCGGATCCTTTGGAGATACCAGTGATGGTGACTAACTGACCTTGATATTCAATCTGAACACTATGACCTTTGGCACGCGTATCTGTGGTCATGATACCCTGAGCGGCTTCAAGCCAGTGATTTTCATCGAGGTTATCCAGTGCCGCATCCAGCGCAGAAACCACCTTTGCAACCGGCAGAGGCTCACCGATAACACCGGTGGAGAAAGGCAGTACAGATTCAGTATCAACACGGGTTTTCTCTGCCAAAGCCGCGCAACAAGCAGTGGCCGCATCCAAACCTGCCGCTCCTGTACCCGCATTGGCATTGCCGGTATTCACCAGCATATAACGAGGTAATGCACCACAAGCAAGATGTTTTTTCGCCAATAGGACTGGCGCTGCGCAAAACTGATTACGGGTAAAAACACCGGCAATCGTAGCATCTACCGGAATTTCCATCACAACAATGTCTTTACGTCCCGGCTTTTTGATGCCGGCTGACGCAATACCCAAACGAAACCCTTTAACCGGATGCAGTTCCAGCTTTTTCTCAGCACCTACCGCCATATTACCTTCCTCAGTTATGCGCTGGTGTTAAATTTTACCGTGGCATTGTTTATATTTTTTGCCTGAACCACAAGGACAAGGCTCATTACGACCAACCTTGGGTACGTCGCGCACAAAAGGCTCGGGCTTATCACCTGCGGCACCCGCATCAGCACCTTTGTCGTCTTCAGCCTGCATAGCACTGCTTTGTGAATGTTCAAAGTTCATTTTCTGACGTTCGGCCGCTTCACGGCGCTGACGCTCAATCGCTTCAACATCCTCAGGCTCACGCACTTTCACATGACTGATAATACGTACCACATCTTTTTTGATATTCTCCAACAGTGCCTGGAATAGCTGAAAAGATTCGCGCTTGTATTCCTGTTTCGGGTTTTTCTGTGCATAACCACGCAGATGTATGCCCTGACGCAGCAGGTCCATGGTTTGCAGGTGTTCTTTCCAGAGGGTATCCAACACCTGCAGCATCACCTGTTTTTCAAACAGACGCATGGTTTCGGCACCGACCAGCTGTTCTTTCTCTGCATATTTTTCGTTAATGGCAGTATGGATTTTATCGCGCAAAGGCTCTTCATGCAGCAGCGAATCTTCATCCAGCCACTGTTGAACAGGCAGTTCAATAGAGAAATCTGTCTGCAGTGCTTTTTCCAGGCCAGCCACATCCCAGGTTTCTGCCAGGCTTTCCGGCGTGATGAAATCACTGATAGTGGTATCGATCACCTCAGCGCGTATCGCATTGATCGTGTCGGAAATGTCATTAGTAGCCATCAGATCATTACGCTGTTCGTAGATTACACGACGCTGATCATTGGCAACATCATCATATTCAAGCAGGTTTTTACGTATATCAAAGTTGCGCCCTTCAACCTTACGCTGGGCTTTCTCGATGGCATTACTGACCATCTTATGTTCGATGGCTTCACCCTTATCCATACCCAACGCCTGCATAAACTGGCGGATACGTTCAGAGGCAAAAATGCGCATCAAATCATCTTCCATGGACAGGAAGAAACGCGAAGAACCTGGGTCACCCTGACGACCGGCACGACCACGCAGCTGGTTGTCGATACGACGGGATTCATGCCGCTCAGTACCGATAATATGCAAACCACCCGCTGCCACTACCTGCTCATGACGTTGCTGCCAATCAGCCTTAGCGGCTTCCAGCTGCGCTTCTGTCGGATTTTCCAGTGCATCCAATTCTACTTCAAGTTTTCCACCCAGCATGATATCGGTACCACGACCTGCCATATTGGTGGCAATCGTAATAGCGCCAGGACAACCTGCGTTGGCAATAATGCCCGCTTCACGCCCATGATTTTTAGCATTCAACACACTGTGAGTGATCTTTTCCTGGGTCAGCATCTTTGACAAAACTTCTGATGAGCCGACAGAGGCTGTACCAACCAGAACCGGCTGCCCTTTCTCCTGGCAGTGACGGATCTCCTTGACGATGGCGTTGAACTTCTCTTCGATGGTCAGGAATACCAAATCATTATAGTCTGTGCGCTGTACCGGCTGGTTGGTCGGAATCACCACTACATCAAGACCATAAATCTGACGCAGCTCAAAGGCTTCGGTATCAGCCGTACCGGTCATGCCCGACAGCTTTTCGTAGAGTCTGAAATAGTTCTGAAAGGTGGTAGACGCGAGGGTCTGACTTTCCAATTGAATCTTCACGCCTTCTTTGGCTTCAACTGCCTGATGCAGACCTTCCGACCAGCGGCGCCCTGGCATGATACGACCGGTATGCTCATCAACAATGACCACCTGCTGATTCTGAACAATATAGTCTTTATCGCGTTCAAACAGGTAATGTGCACGCAGCCCCGCCAATACATGGTGCAATAAGTTCAGATTACCTGATGCATAGAGGCTCTCCTCTTCCTGCAACAAGCCCTCTTCACGCAGCAGATCTTCCACTAACTGGTGACCGGCTTCGGTTAGCTCTACCGTGCGGTTTTTTTCATCTACCACAAAGTGTTCATCAATAATCTGGGTGTCGTCCTTAACATCCACCTCGCCAAAAAACTGCTTTAGCTTGGGAATAATTTTATTGATATGTGCATACAGGGCCGAGCTGTCTTCAGCCGGACCAGAAATAATCAGTGGTGTACGGGCTTCATCAATGAGGATGGAGTCGACTTCATCGACGATGGCAAAATTGAAACCACGCTGCACCTTGTCCTCGACACTGAACGCCATGTTGTCACGCAGGTAATCAAAACCGAATTCATTGTTGGTACCGTAAGTGATATCACAAGCATAGGCTTCGCGCTTTCCGGCATTGTCCTGACCGGATACGATTACACCCACACTCAAACCCAGCGCTTCATAGAGGGGGCGCATCCATTCAGCATCACGGCTGGCCAGGTAATCGTTCACGGTAACAACGTGTACACCCTTACCACTGATGGCATTGAGGTAAGCAGGTAGTGTTGCCACCAGCGTTTTACCTTCACCGGTTTTCATTTCCGCCACTTTGCCGTCATGCAGGGTAATGCCACCAATCATTTGTACATCAAAATGGCGTAAACCCATCGCCCGGCGCGAAACTTCCCGCACAGTAGCAAAGGCTTCAGGTAGAAGCTTAGACAGCGACTCACCCGCTTCAAAACGTTGCCTGTAAGTTTCGGATAGTGCTTTAAGCTCTTCATCACTACGCTGTTCCATCTGCACTTCCAGTGCATTGATGTCCTTAACGACGCGTCCCATACGTTTGAGTTCACGATCGTTTTTGCTTCCGAAGGCCTTTTTCAACAGTGATGTGAGCATAATTCAACTTTTACCGTTAATTGGATGTTATTCGCGCAATGTCCATCGCGGAAAGAGCACATTATTCTACAGTGATTCTTATAGATAGTTGAGTTTCCAGACGCAATGTTCAACCCCTGGTGGTCGATATAAACAAAAAAAGCCGGGTAAGAACCGGCTTCTTGCTGATATTTTGTTTTAAGTGGGTAAAAAACACCCGAAAAACCAGAATCAAACAGCGGCGGCCGGTCGCAAAAATGCTATAGGAGATGCCTGCTCCAGTGTTTCAAAGGTCACTATTTCGTAAGCATCTTCAGTTTCCAGTAATTTTCTGAGCAACAGGTTATTCAGGTGGTGGCCCGATTTGTATCCGTAATACTCGCCGATCAGGCTTTTACCCAACAAATACAGATCCCCAACCGCATCCAGAATTTTATGCTTAACAAACTCGTTTTCGTAGCGCAGGCCCTCTTCGTTCAGCACCCGATAGTCATCCACTACGATGGCATTATCAAAACTGCCACCCAGTGCCAGATTTTGTGAACGCAGGAATTCGATATCCCGCATAAACCCGAAGGTTCTGGCTCGACTGACTTCGCGAACAAACGAGGTGCTGGAAAAATCCAGACAGGCTTCCAGATGACGATCCGTAAAAGCCGGATGATCAAACTCGATACGAAAACCGACCTTATAACCCTCATAGGGTTTAAAACTGGCGGATTTACCGTCCAGTTCAACCATAACCGGTTTTTTGATGCGTACGAACTGCTTGGCCGCATTCTGCTCAACAATACCGGCTGACTCGATCAGAAACACAAAAGGCGCCGCACTGCCATCCATGATCGGCACTTCTTCTGCGGTCAGATCGACAAACAAGTTGTCGATTCCCAATCCGGCAAGTGCCGACATCAAATGTTCAACTGTAGCAACACGAACGCCGTCAACCGACAAATTGGTCGACAAGACTGTATCGACTACATGGGTTGCAAAACCCGGAATTTCGACCACAGGATCCTGATCCACACGCCGGAAAACGATGCCACTGTTGACCGGTGCTGGTCTTAGGGTCAAATAAACTTTCTGACCGCTATGCAAACCAATGCCTGTCGCGCGGATGCTCGTTTTCAGAGTGCGTTGCTTAATCATTACAGTTCGCCGAAAATCATCAAAAATAAATGAGAATGATAACAGACTGAGCCATTTCAGGCAATCGGCCTCTCAGACCGCTANCCTCGTAGTGCCTTGGCTCGAGTCTCAGGAAAGTCGGTATATCCAGCTCACCGTAATCCTTGCGCTTACCTGTCTCTTTATCATGGCTATCCGGCTTATCTACCAGGGCTTCTTGCTTCTGACGACGCAGAACTGACGGCAGTTCTATTTCCTCCTGGCGCAGATCAGCTTTAGGGGCCTCCGAAGCCACCAGTTTAAACTCTTTCTCTTTGGGACGATCAAGACCGGTGGCAACAACCGTAACCCGCAACTCATCCACCATCTCCGGATCGATCACCGTACCGATTACAATCGTAGCATCCGCATCGGCACACTCTTCGATAATTTCACCGATTTCACTGTATTCACCCAGGCTCAAATCCAGGCCTGCGGTGATATTAACCAGAATACCGCGAGCACCACGCAGGTCGATATCTTCCAGCAGTGGACTCATAATGGCGGAACGTGCCGCTTCCTGTGCACGTTTATCACCCTTGGCAATACCTGTACCCATCATCGCCATGCCCATTTCAGACATCACGGTTTTGACATCGGCAAAGTCGACGTTGACCATACCGGTGCAGGTGATCAGATCAGAAATACCCTTCACGGCCCCTTTGAGTACGTCATTGGCGGTATTGAATGCATTAATCAAACTGGTGTTTTTACCCAGCACAGCGATCAATTTTTCATTCGGGATAATGATCAATGAATCTACATTCTCTCGCAGTTCACGTATCCCTTCTTCAGCAATCGCCATCCGCTTACGCCCTTCAAAACGGAACGGACGGGTGACAACAGCCACTGTCAGAATACCCATTTCACGCGCAATCTGTGCCACTATAGGGGCGGCTCCGGTCCCTGTACCACCACCCATTCCGGCAGTAATAAACACCATATCTGCGCCTTTAAGGCTTTCAGCAATACGGTCCCGATCTTCCAGGGCCGCCTTGCGTCCAATTTCAGGGTTAGCCCCTGCCCCCAGACCCTTAGTCAAACCACCGCCAATATGCAGGGCCGCACGTGTTGCCAGACGTTCCAGAGCCTGCGCATCGGTATTGGCGCAGATGAACTCTACCCCACCCAAATCATCAGACACCATGTGTTGTACGGCGTTACCGCCACCACCACCGACACCAATTACTTTAATGACGGCTTCCTGAGGTACATTATCTATCAATTCAAACATTTTCATCCTCCCCTGACATGCCTGTTTTTACCTTCCGGCCATGCCACGCTTTACGGTTCATTCAGAAATGACGCTTAAACCAGTCTTTTACCCGACTCATCAGATCACCGACCTGTGGACGCTGCAGACGCTTTTCACGCATTTCCGGCACAATTTCTTTTGCTGTTGGTTTCTGCTCCGCTTTTGCATAGTGCAGTAACCCGATTCCGGTTGCATAAATCGGGTTCTTTAGTAGCGATTCCATACCCCGGACGCCTTGCGGAAGCGCCAGTCTGACCGGCATATGGAAGATCTCTTCCGCCAGCTCAACCGCCCCTTCCATTTTTGATGTACCCCCGGTCAGCACGATACCTGCAGCAATCAGGTCTTCAAAACCTGAACGTCGCAACTCGGCTTGAACCAGGGCAAACAACTCTTCATAGCGTGGCTCAACCACCTCAGCCAGTGACTGCCGCGACAGGTCTCTGGCTGGCCGATCTCCCACACTGGGCACCTTAATGGTTTCATCAGTGTGCGCCAGCTGTGCCAAGGCACAGGCATACTTAATCTTGATTTTTTCGGCATGCTGTGTCGGTGTACGCAACGCCATGGCAATATCATTGGTAACCTGATCACCCGCTATCGGAATGACGGCTGTATGACGGATAGAGCCACCCGTAAACACGGCAATATCTGTAGTGCCCCCGCCAATATCGACGATGCAGACACCCAGGTCTTTTTCATCTTCTGCCAGCACGGCATAGCTGGAGGCCAGTTGTTCCAGCACGATGGCATCGACATCCAGCCCACAACGACGGATACATTTATCAATATTCTGAATCGCATTGGACGCACCAGTCACCAGGTGCACTTTGGCTTCCAGACGCACACCAGACATTCCCAGAGGCTCTTTAATACCTTCCTGGGTATCGATCAGGTACTCCTGCGGCAGAATATGCAAAATGCGCTGATCAGCCGGTATTGCGACTGCGCGTGCGGCGTCAATCACTCGTTCCAGATCATATTCAGAAACCTCACGATCCCTGACCGCAACGATCCCATGAGAGTTCAGACTACTGATATGATTACCGGCAATTCCCACTGTCACTGAATGAATTTTACAACCGGCCATCAGTTCAGCTTCTTCAACCGCACGCTGAATCGCATTAACGGTGGATTCAATATTCACCACCACCCCACGTTTCATACCGTGAGAGGGTTGAGAACCTACACCAACTATTTCGATACCACCATCAGCACAGACCTCGCCTACCAGGCACACCACTTTTGATGTACCTATATCCAGTGCAACAATCATACTGTGATCTGATGTCGCTCTTTTATCCTGCATCGCTTTGCCTCTCTTCGGTGCGCCATCTGACGGCGACACCATTGGTATATCTTATGTCAACCTGTTCAATTCTATCCGCTGACTGGCTCAGCTCGGTTTCATAGATGCTGATGAAACGCCGCAACCGGGGCATTAGCTGTTCACGCCCAGCCACCACCTGGATACCGTTATCCAGCTCCAGATTCCAGGCACCGCGACTTTCCAGTGACAAGCCGATCAAGCGCAAGCCTGAACGGGCAAACAGCACGCTCAGATCATGGTACTGCTCGATAATCGCCCGGGTTTCATGCGCGGGTCCGTTCAGGCGCGGTAAAAAAGCATATCCGGCACTCAAATCCGGCCAGAAAATATCTCCCTGATGATTCAACAGTCCACGATCTCCCAGCGCGCTACGGGAACCTGCTCAGCAACACTCACATGCACAGCGGCTGGCCACTGGCGTCTGACTTCAGCCGTGTGCACCCAGGGATTTGCCAGGGTCACATCACGCAAACTACGTAGATCCAGTGATAAAATGGGTGCTTTAACCTCCTGTGCCAGATGACTCGCCAAAGCCTGACCATCCAGATAGCGCATCTGACCGCTGATGCTGACTTCATTTACCGGTTTGTCCAGCCAGGCCAATGCTTTGTCCGCCAAACCCATCACCAGTAGCACAAAAAGTGAAAGCAGCCCTAGCAATAATGCCGCCCGTTTAACTGGCATTGGCTCAACAGGTGTTTCCGACGGACGTTGCACGGCCACAGCACCGCGTACCGGTGCAACCGGTTGCGATTCCTGTTTCAGCCAAGCAACGACAAATTCATCTTCAGCTCTCCCGGTCTCGTTTTGCAGTGCGCAGTATTTCGACCACCAGCTCAGCAAAGCTCATACCTGCCTGTTTTGCAGCCATAGGTACCAGGCTGTGATCTGTCATGCCTGGCAGGGTGTTCACTTCCAGAAGCAGAAACTCGCCAGCGTTATTCATCATCACATCAACCCGGCCCCAGCCACGACAGCCCACGGCATCAAACGCCTGCACAGCCAAGGTTTGCAAAGCCTCATGCTGCTCGTTTGACAGACCATGCTCAAACAGGTATCGGGTATCCGATGCTTCATATTTGGCATTAAAATCATAAAAATCATGTGAGGTTTCCAGCTTGATTACAGGCAGGGCCTTATCGCGTAAAACCGCCAGGGTGTACTCAGCGCCCTGCACCCACTGTTCTGCGATTACGAGACTGTCATATTGAGCTGCTTCGGCATACGCCGCCTGCAGCTGTGTCAGATCCATGACACGGCTCATACCTATGCTGGAGCCTTCATGCACCGGCTTTACCATCATCGGAAAGCCCAATTTGTCGGCAACAGTCTGCAAGTCTGTGTCTTTGTTCAATTCGGCAAAGGGAGGGGTAGGAAAACCCGCACCCACCCAAAGCTGTTTGCAACGTAGCTTATCCATACCCAGAGCTGATGCAGCCACACCACTGCCTGTGTAAGGCTTCTTCAGCATCTCCAGCAAACCTTGCAAGGTTCCATCTTCACCACCACGACCATGCAGAATCAGAAAGGCACGATCAAATTCTGCCTCAAGTAACTGTGCAACCGGATCGGCTCCCCCGGCACAAAGATCGATAGCAAAAGCATTAACTCCCGCCTGGCATAAGCCTTTTAATACTTCGGCACCGCTACGTAACGAGATACTGCGCTCAGCCGAGTCGCCGCCCATCAGCACGGCAACCCGTCCAAAAGCCTGTTTTTCTGCGGCGGTTATTTCAAATGCCTTCATTGCTGCACCTCACCGACACGGCTTAAGTTCAATTTACTGAGGGTATGTGCCAGGGTGGTAATGTCACCGGCTCCCTGTGTTAATAACAGATCGCCAGGGCGCAACAAGGTGCTCAGCAGCGCAGGCAAATCCTCCGTTGACTCTACAAACACAGGCTCTTCACCGCGCTGACGCAGGGATCGACATAGACTGCGGGTATCGGCACCGGGAATCGGTTGCTCCCCAGCAGCATAGACTTCCAACATCAGTAGCAGGTCGGTTTCTGACAATACCCGGGCAAAATCTTCATACAGATCACGCGTACGGGTATAGCGGTGCGGCTGATAAATCATCACCAACCGGCGATCCGGCCAACCATCACGAATAGCTTGAATGACCGCTTCCACTTCGCGGGGATGGTGACCATAATCATCAACTAAAGTAACATCCCCACCAGTGACAGGTACCTCTCCCAAAATCTGAAAACGGCGCCCGACACCTTCAAATTTTTCCAGTGCCCGACAGATAGATACATCCGCCAAGCCTTCATCGGTGGCCACAGCAATACAGGCCAGGGCATTGAGTACATTGTGGCGACCCGGCATATTCAGAGTGACGTTCAGCGGTTCATGACCGCTAGGACGCTCAACTCGGAAACGGGTTTGCAAACCTTCCATATGCAGATCAACGGCCCTGAAATCAGCGCCTTCATTAAAACCATAGGTCAGTATTGGACGGCTTACCTGCGGTAGAATTTCAGTTACCACCGGATCGTCACTACACATAACCGCAAGACCGTAAAAGGGCAGATTGTGCAAGAAGTTAACAAACGTCTGCTTAAGTACATTGAAGTCGCCGCCATAGGTATCCATATGGTCCGCATCTATATTGGTGACGATGGCGACCATGGGCTGCAAGTGTAGAAAGGACGCATCACTTTCATCCGCTTCAGCCACCAGATAACGACTGCCGCCCAACTGCGCATTAGTACCCGCACTGTTAAGCCTTCCACCTATCACAAAGGTCGGATCCAGTCCGGCTTCAGCCATAATCGATGCCAACAGGCTGGTAGTGGTCGTCTTGCCATGTGTACCGGCAACCGCAATACCATGCCGGTAGCGCATCAACTCTGCCAGCATCTCGGCACGGCGTACGACGGGAATACGTGATTGGCGTGCGGCAATCAGCTCCGGGTTATCCTCAGCTACAGCGGTAGAAATCACCACTACATCGGCCGTTTCTACATTGCTTTCCTTATGGCCTATGCAGATCCGGGCACCGAAAGATGCCAGGCGATCGGTCACAACCGAATCACGGATATCCGATCCACTGATTGCATACCCTTGATTCAAAAGTACTTCGGCAATACCACACATACCAACACCACCGATACCGACAAAGTGGATCTGACGGATACGACGCATTTCAGGCACTTCATACACGCCCATCGCATCATCTTTGATCATGCCATTACCTCCAGACAAGCTTCGGCTAATTGCCTTCCGGCTTCCGGCTTACCCTGTTCACGCGCCAGCTGGGCCATTTTCAGCAAACGCTCACGTTGATTGAGCTTATTCAGCAACTGATACAGAACATCACTTGTCAATTCAGATTGCTGCATCAACTCAGCGGCTCCGCAACCAGCAAGGAACTGGGCATTGGCTGTCTGATGATCATCGACAGCAAAGGGAAAAGGCACCAGAATGGAAGCCACTCCCGCAATAGCCAGTTCACTCACAGTCAGAGCGCCCGAGCGACATAACACCAGATCAGCCCAGCCAAAGGCTGCATCCATTTGTTCAATAAAGGGCACCACGCGTGCCTCTATACCCAGAGATTCATAATGTTCAAGTGTCTGCTTGTGATGAGTTTGTCCGGTTTGGTGCCACACTTCCGGACGTACTTCCACCGGCATCATCGCCAGCGCCTCAGGTAAGCGCTCATTAATAGCCTTAGCCCCCAAACTCCCTCCCACTACCAGCAGACGGATAGGTCCTGTTCGACCCTGCATGCGCTCAGCTGGATCGGGCAATTCCAGGATAGGGCCTCTAACCGGATTACCGATGGTATCTTTACCCTGCACTGCTCAAATGCACCAGGGAACGCCTGTAATACACGTGTTGCAATGCGTGCCAGCACTTTATTTGTCATCCCGGGGATGGCGTTTTGTTCGTGAATCACCACAGGTATCCCCATCAGCCGAGCAGCAATGCCTCCTGGCCCGGATGCAAAGCCTCCCATACCCAACACCGCAGCTGGTTTTACCCGTTTAATTACGGCTCTGGCTGCCAATACCGCTTTCAACAAGTTGAAGGGGGCGGTAAGTAAGCGCAGCACGCCTTTACCACGCAAACCAGCAACAGGGATACAGTTCAATTTAATATTTGCCGCTGGCACAATGCGGGATTCAATCCCTTTTTCGGTTCCCAGCCACTCCACATCTACACCCTGGGCCCGCAGTAAATCAGCCGTCGCCAGGGCTGGAAATACATGACCACCTGTGCCGCCAGCCATCACCAACAGGGTTCTTGTCGTTTCAGCTTTCATGCTACGGCCCTCCTCGCGGTTTTGCGCGGACTATCAGATTTACCTGATGCCGTTAAAGCAACCACTTCTGCACGCTTAAGTTCATAATCAATACGCAACACAATAGCGATCATAATGGACGATGCCAGCAAGCTGCTGCCACCATAGCTAAGCAGGGGTAACGTCAGCCCTTTGGTGGGCAGCGCACCGACATTGACACCAATATTAATCAGCGCTTGACCGGCAAAAATAAAGGCAAAGCCATAACAGATATACCCCATAAAAAACTGCTGTTGCTTTTCTGCGTTACGTCCAGTGATGAAAATTCGTAGTACCAAAAAACAATACAGGGCGATGACAATCAGTGCGCCCATCAGCCCCAGCTCTTCTGCCAGGATGGAATAGATAAAGTCAGTATGTGCTTCCGGGAGATAAAACAGTTTCTGTATGCTGTTACCAAGACCTGTTCCGAACCACTCACCACGGCCGAATGCAATCTGCGCCTGGGATAATTGGTATCCGGCGCCAAAAGGATCAGCCAGGGGTCAAGGAAAGTTTTCAAGCGCTGTACACGATAAGGCTGTGTCACTGCCAGCAAGCCAGCCATTAATATGCCTACCAATACCACACTCAAAAACTGTATCAGCCGCATACCGCTGAGAAACACCATGCCCATCACGGTACACATCAGCACTACGGTGACACCAAAATCCGGCTGACTGATCAGCAATCCGACATATATCATCAGTGGTAATATTGGTTTAATCACACCCGACCAAGTCGTTCGCACCTCGGACAGGCGCCTGACCAGATAGCCACTGATGTAAATTACCATGAAAATTTTGGCTAATTCAGATACCTGCAGGTTAAAAAAGCCCATACTGATCCAGCGGCGTGCTCCATTAACTTCCCGGCCTATACCGGGAATCAAAACCAACAGCAGTGCAACCCCGCCAATCGCCAACAAAGGCACACTGTATTTTTGCCACAGCTGTATGGGTACAGCCGAGACAACAGCCAGGGTGATAAGTGCCATCACCACAAAAATCCCATGGCGCATAATAAAAAAGTATGCTGAACCGAAGTCCCTTGCAGCTACATCCATGGAAGCCGATGCAATCATCACGAACCCGGTCAGCATCAGGGTCACTGTGCTTAAAATTAACAAGGGATCAAATGACAGCTTTCCGGACGGCATATCCAGAAAGGCAGGCCAATAAAACTTCAGGGATAGTCCATTCATAGCAGACTCTCCACGATTTCAATAAAGCGATCGCCACGTGCTTCATAGCCGCGAAACATATCAAAACTGGCACAAGCAGGAGATAGCAGCACCTGATCACCTGGCTGCGCAAGGTCAGCGGCTAAGGCAACTGCCTGTTCCAGGGATTCTGCACGCTGCAGTGGCAAGCCCTGCAGGTCTGTGGCAATCAGATCAGCATCACGACCTATCAGCAGCACCTGTCGGGCATAACGCGCCAGCGGTGCTTTCAGCTCAGTAAAGCTTTGCTCTTTACCGACACCACCCAGAATAATCACTAATTTTTGCGCATCATCCAGCATCGCGCCCAACCCCTGCACTGCCGCCAGTGTGGCACCTACATTGGTTCCCTTGGAGTCATTGATATAACCGACCCCTTGCTTTTCAGCTACCCACTGGCAGCGATGACGCAACCCAGTGAACTGTTTAACCGCACGCAGCATCGCATCCAGAGGCAAACCTGCTGCACCACCTAAACTCAGTGCCGCCAGCACATTAGCGACATTGTGTTCACCTTTTACTTTGAGATCAGCCACTGGCATTAATGGCTGCAATCCCTGGAATAACCAAGACTGATCAGCTTCCAGTGCCACACCATACTGCCCCAGATCAGGTGCTGACAGGCCGAAGCTGATCTGTTTCATACCCTGTGCCATTAATGGCGCTGTTAAAGGATCATCACGGTTCACAATACAGTGACGACAACCCCGGTAAATGCGGTGCTTAGCCAGATAATAGCTTTGCATATCCGGATAACGGTCAAGATGATCCGGGCTGATATTCAGCACAGTAGCGGCTAGCGCTTTTAGCTCATGCGTGGTTTCCAGTTGAAAACTGGACAGCTCTAGCACATAAAGGTCAGCAGCTGGCTGATTAAGCAGCTCTAATACGGGTGTACCAATATTACCGCCGACAGCCACGTTGATGCCTGCAGCCCTTGCCATGTCACCCACCAGCGTGGTTACCGTACTCTTGGCATTGGATCCGGTAATCGCCACAATGGGGGCTGATACTTCCCGGCAAAACAGATCTATATCACCAATCACCCGGCTATCATGCTGCATCGCATACTGAATTGCCGGTGATGACTTGGCTACCCCTGGACTCAGGATCAGTTCTTTGGCGCTGGCCAACAGTACAGGATCCAGTTCACCGGTATAGAGTTTGATCTGAGGAAATTCATTGTAAAAATCAGCCGCCAAGGGCGGTTCATCGCGAGTATCAACAACAACAAATGGCCAGCCTTTGGCTGCCATATAACGGGCACAAGCATACCCGGTCTGTCCCAGACCGATAATGATGCGTAGTGTATCCGTTGCTATCATTGTCACTTATCTCTCCTACTTAACGCAGTTTCAGTGTGGCCAGGCCGATGAGCACCAGAACGACACTGATAATCCAAAACCGTACGATGACCCGAGGTTCAGGCCACCCCTTTAACTCAAAGTGATGATGGATCGGTGCCATTCTGAATATGCGCCGCCCGGTCAGTTTGTAAGATGCCACCTGAAGAATGACCGATACAGTTTCCATCACGAACACACCACCCATAATCACTAATACCAGCTCCTGGCGCACAATCACGGCAACAACTCCCAGCACAGCTCCTAATGACAGCGCACCGACATCCCCCATAAAAACCTGAGCGGGATAGGTGTTAAACCACAGGAACCCCAAACCGGCACCGACAATCGCCCCACAAATAACAATCAATTCACCCGCACCGGCCACATAGGAATATGCAGATAATTGGCAAACTGCACATGGCCACCCAGATAGGCAAACACCGCCAGCGCACCAGCAACCATCACCGTTGGCATAATGGCCAGGCCATCAAGCCCGTCCGTCAGGTTCACCGCGTTGGAACTCCCGACGATGACAAAATAAGTAAATACGATGAAGAAAATCCCCATCTCTATAACGACATCCTTAAAAAACGGCACGATAAGCTGAGTTTCAACAGGGCTCTGCGCTGTGATATAAAGCAGTACGGCTGCACCGACACCACCGACGGACTGCCATAAGTATTTCCATCGTGCAGGTAGTCCGCGCGGGTCTTTTTCAATCACCTTGCGCCAGTCATCCACCCAACCCACCGCACCGAAGACAATCAACACATACAATGTAATCCACACATAGCGGTTGGAAAGATCAGCCCAGAGCAGTGTGCTGACCGCAATCGCCAGTAAAATCAATCCACCACCCATCGTTGGGGTGCCTGACTTACTCAGATGCGATTGAGGTCCATCGGTTCTTACAGCCTGACCTATTTGTCGACTGCGCAACTGATTAATCAGATAAGGGCCCAGTAACAGCGAAATTGCCAGTGCTGTTAACACCCCGAGAATGCCTCGTAAAGTGATATAGCCAAACACTGAAAAAGCCGTGTAGTACTGGGTCAGGTACTCTGTTATCAGTAACAACATTACTGAGCATCTCCATTCTGTAGAGCGGCGACCACTCTATCCATTGCGGCACTGCGTGAGCCTTTAACAAGTAATGTCACCGGCTCGTTCAACATCTGCTTCAACGCCTCAATCAAGGCACTCTGGTGTTCAAAATACAGTGCATTCAGTCCAGCCTGTCTGGCTGCATCAACGGCATGACGCATCAATGCACCCGTTGCATAAAAACCTTCCAATGCGGCTGCAGCAGCATACTCACCAATCTGGACATGCTGCTCAATTTCATCGGCACCCAACTCAGCCATATCGCCCAGCACCAGTACGCGCTGTCCCTGACGGGAAGCGAGATAATCTATAGCCGCCTGCATAGCTTGAGGATTGGCGTTATAGCTGTCATCGATTAGCAGTGCAGGTTGCAGCATAACCAGCTTCATGCGGCCATTCATTGCTTCACAGGCTTCCAGCCCAGCCTTGACTGCATTCAAAGGCAAACCCTGAGCAATCCAGGCCGCCGTTGCCGCCGCTGCATTGGCAACATTGTGCTTTCCCAGAAGCCTGAGCTGGACCTGTACTGAGTCCTGTTGGTGATGCAACCGGAAATGCCACGCACCCACATCATTCTCAGCCATATCACTGACCCATATATCGGCCTCAGGATTGATAACAGAAAATGTCAGGTAAGCACGTAGCTGGTTATCCAGTTTTTCCTGCCAGAAATCGGTATGTGGATCATCCAGATTAATGATGCCGGTATCTTCATCTGTCAACGCATTAAATATTTCTGACTTAGCCCGGACCACACCACTCAGACTGCCAAAGCCTTCGATATGGGCCGCGCAGGCATTATTGAGCAGCGCTACCTGTGGTTGTGCCAGATGCACGGTATAGTCAATTTCACCCTCGGCACTGGCTCCCAGCTCAATCACGGCATACTGGTGTTCAGCTTGCAGGCGCAACAGGGTTAAAGGCACACCAATATGGTTGTTTAGATTACCTTGTGTATACAGTGTGGGGCCGAGCTGACTAAACATGCTGGCCAGCAGCTCTTTCACTGTGGTTTTACCACTACTGCCAGTCACTGCAACTAACTTACCCTGGAAACGATTACGGTTGAGTGCTGCCAGACGGCCTAGTGCTATCAGCGTATCGTCAACCACCAGCTGCGGCAGACTATCATCCACTCGATGATCTGTGACGGCTGCCAGTGCACCTTGCTGTCGTGCTTGTGCTATAAAATCGTGGGCATCAAAATGCTCGCCTTTGAGGCAAATAAACAGATCTCCCGACTGAATCTGGCGCGTATCTGTGCAAATACGTGCAACCCGGCTTTGCGGCTGGGAAACACCAATCAATTCAGCTTCAATTGCTGTAGCTGCAGTATCCAGTGTCCATTCCCCTATCATGTGATTCTCCTGCTGCTCAAAACATCTCTTGCTACAGTCTGGTCACTGAAAGGTTGGCGTTTATTCAGCACTTCCTGATAATCCTCATGCCCCTTACCGGCAATCAACACGATATCCTCTTCCCGAGCCTGCTCGATAGCCATTGCAATAGCGGCTGCACGGTCGGTTTCTACCTGAGGTTGGTGAGCAGCGCTGACACCAGACAGTATGTGCTGAATAATCTGCTGGGGATCTTCGAAGCGCGGATTATCACTGGTAATAATAAGTTGATCTGCCAAACCACTGGCCACCTGTGCCATTAGTGGGCGCTTGCCTGATCTCGATCACCACCACAGCCAAATACACAAATAATCCTGGAGCCTGTTTTTCTATGTTCGTTCAGAGCTGACAGGGTTTGCAGCAGAGCATCCGGTGTATGCGCATAATCAACCAACACCAAAGGCTCTCCTACTTCAGAGACTTTTTCCATCCGTCCACACACAGCTGTAACCTGCGTTAATGCATGACTGATACGGCAAGCTTCGTAACCGGATAAACCCAAAGAAGCGGTTGTTAAGAGCAAATTACTGAGGTTAAAGCGTCCGATCAGAGACGAACTGACACTGATTTCTCCCCAGGGTGATGCCAGTGCAAAACTCATCCCCTCATCATGCAGCTCAGAGGTTTTTACCCATAGGTCAGCTGACTGATCCAATAGTGAATAAGTGATAACTTTACAACCCCTGGTTTTACTTTGTTCAGCCAACTCAGCACCGAACGCATCATCCAGATTCAGAATCTGCTCGCTATCAGCTTGTTCAAATAAACGTCGCTTAGAGTCAGCATAGGCTGCCATGCTCTGATGATAGTCCAGATGATCACGAGTGAGGTTGGTAAAGCCTACCTGTCGAAACCGCACACCCGCCGTTCGGGCCTGATCCAGTGCATGGCTGGACACTTCCATGACTACCGTATCGGCACCCGCTTGCTGATACCCTGCAAGTAGCTGATGTACGGTAAGCACATCCGGTGTCGTGTGCGTAGAGCGATCCAGAGAGCTGAGAAAACCATTCCCGATGGTACCTACAATCGCAGCTTTTTCGCCTAACAGATTCAATGCTTGAGCGATAAAATGACTGCAGGAGGTTTTACCGTTAGTACCGGTAATACCGATGACTTTGATCACGTCTGACGGGCGTTGGTAATATCGGCTGATCACTTCTCCCGCAACCTGATTGAGATTATCTACCGGAAAAATCCAGTCTGCATAGGCATCCAGGCCGGAGTGATATTCTGAGGCATGCATAATAACAGCAGAGGCTCCGGCACTGATCGCCGGAATCACAAAGTCAACGCCCTTATGCTGTGTACCGGATCGAGCAATATAGAGATCGCCCGCACGCACATCCCTGTTATCCAGCACCACATTACGGATCAATAAATAATCCGGTATATCAGGACAATCTGGCAACAGGCTTTTCAAACTCGGCAGATCTGAGCGTACTGAGTTCATCGTCCGGCCACCTGCGACTTTTGCTCCGGCCAACGATCCGGATCCAGATTCAACAACCTCAAAGCCCCCGCAGCCACCCGTGCAAATACCGGCGCCGCCACTTCGCCTCCGTATATTTCCCGACCTTTGGGATTGTCTACCATTACCACTATTGCCAGACGTGGATCTGAAACCGGTGCAATGCCAGCAAACACCGTGGTGTATTCTTCACGGTTATAGCCACTACCGCCGATACGATGAACTGTGCCTGTTTTTCCTGCAACACGGTAACCCTCTACCGCGGCTCGACGCGCAGTACCCTGAGGGCCAATAACAGTTTCCATCATCTGCAATACCTGGTTACCCACACCCTGTGGCATAACTCGGGTACCCGCATCGGGGTCTTTTTTCAATAAGGACACTGGATGAAAAATACCATCCGAAGCAAAGGGTATATAAGCCTGAGCCAATTGCAGGGGAGTTACCGATAAGCCGTAGCCATAAGACAAGGTGGCACGCTCAACAACTTGGCGCTCGGTTAGTTGAGGCAGATAACCTGTGCGCTCTCCTGGAAAGCCGGTCATGCTCATCTGGCCTATGCCAAAGTTGTGCATTAAGCGGGTTAACCGGTCATGTTCCATATCCATCACCAGCTTCACTACACCCACGTTGCTGGATTTGGTAATAATGCCAGTGAGATCCAGATCGCCGTAGTCACGAAAATCTCTGATCGTAGCACTGCGCACTCGCATAGTTCCCGGTGAGGTATGCACAACGGTTTCTGGTGTGTAACGTCCCGTCATTAAGGCAGAAGCGACGGTCATGGGCTTGACCGTAGAACCCGGTTCAAACAAATCAGTCATAGCCCGATTTCTCAGTGCAGCAGGCTCAAGACGACTTCGGTCATTGGGGTTATAAGATGGCTGATTTACCATCGCCAGCACTTCGCCAGTATGCGTATCCAGTATTACCACAGAGCCAGCATCTGCCTGATGCGCTTCAACGACAGCTTTAAGCTCACGGTACGCCATATACTGCAGTCGCAGATCGATACTGAGCTGTAGTTCATCGCCCTGATGCGCATCTTTGATTGAGCGGATGTGCCGGATAGTACGACCCACACGATCCCGCATAACCAATTTACTACCATGCTCACCACTGAGCCATTGTTCAAAGGCTAGCTCCATGCCTTCCTGCCCGTCTCCATCAACATTGGTGAAGCCTACCAGGTGCGCTGCCACTTCACCGGCAGGATAAAAACGGCGATATTCACGGTCAACATTAATGCCGGGGATACCCAGCAGACGTACTGATTCAGCCACTTCAGGCGTCACTTGGCGACGTAGATACAGAAAGCGCCGTTCAGAATGACTACCCACACGCTCCAACAAGCTATCCTGCGGCATATCCAGCAGTTGACTGAGACGACTAATGTAGGGGTGCTGTAGATCAATAAATTTCGGATCTGCCAGATACTTGCCACGGGTGCACTAACGGCCAGTGGCTCGCCATTACGATCCGTAATCAGTCCTCGATGGGCCGGAATCAGCATGGTACGAATCGTACGGGCATCCCCTTGATTCTGCAGAAATTCCTGATCTGTCCAATAGAGTGAAACCAGCTTTGCCAGAATACCAGCCACAGCAAGACACAGCAGGAGGAAAACCACCCACATACGCCAGCTTCTGGCGGCCAATACCTGTGTCTGTTCAGTTTCGCTGCTCATTCCTGATTATCTCAGTTTCGTCCGCTTCGGGAACCCGCATCTGCAAACGGGCTTCTGCTTCACTCTCAATACGTCCATGTCCACCCCAGGTGCTTTGCTCCAGCAATAACTGCCCCCATTCCACCTGCAGTTCATCCCACTGATGTACCAGCACCTGATGATCATTAAACAACCGACGGTAGTCATAAGCTGCTTTAATGACCGTCAGTGCTGACACCAATACGGCTAGTATCAATACCAATAAAATGACCATTGGCCGATACAGCTCCGCGTGACTGATATAGTGCTTGTTATTCTCTTCCACTTTGCTATAGCGCAAAGCACTAAATAGCTTCAGGCGCACTTCTCGGCCACTCGCATCACCGCACTTCGAGCGCGAGGATTGGCATCCACTTCCCCTGCGCTGGCTTTGACAGCCTTACCCACACTGCGCAAGCGCTGGTTCAACATGGACTGGGTAAATGGCAGTCCGGCAGGTAAGTGCTCATCCCCTTTCACATGTTTGCGTATAAAGCGTTTTACAATCCGGTCTTCCAGTGAATGAAAACTGATAACTACCAAACGCCCCTCGGCTGCCAACACATCCACAGACTGGTCCAAACAGGTTTCGATTTCCTCCAACTCCCGGTTAATATGGATACGAATGCCTTGAAAAGCACGGGTTGCAGGGTTCTTACCCTTTTCCCAACGCGGGTTGGCGGCGGTAATAATGCTGGCCAAACGTGCCGTGGTAGTAATCGGAGATACGGCCCGCTCTGCGACCACTGCTTTCGCCATACGACGGGAAAAACGCTCCTCACCATAGTGAAACAGAACGTCAGCAATCTCAGCTTCTGTAGCACGATTAATCCACTCGGCAGCACTGTCACCTGCCGATGTATTCATACGCATATCCAGCGGACCATCTTGCTGAAAGCTGAACCCTCTTGAAGGATCATCTAACTGCGGAGAACTCACACCCAGATCCAGCAGTATGCCAGTGACCTGATCGTTCATATCACGTGCAGCAACCATTGTTGCGAGTTCACTAAACGAGCCGTGTTCGATGCAAAAACGCGGATCATCCCCAAAACGCCGTTGCCCTTCTGCTACCGCCAACGGGTCTTTATCTATAGCCAGCAAACGCCCCTGGTCGCTCAAACTGGATAAAATACGTGCAGAATGACCGCCACGCCCAAACGTACCATCAATATAAAAACCATCAGGATCCGTCACCAACGCAGCGACAGCTTCTTCAAGTAATACGGTGATATGGCTGAATTCCTGACTCATCTGAGATCCTGTAAACCTGTATTGTGGATTGTGGCGTTAAAGCGACAGATCCAGCATTTCCGGTGGCAAAGTATCTTCGCCAACCTCGTCAAGGTATTCGTCTCGAGTGGCGCTCCACTGTGCTTCATCCCAAATTTCAAACTTGCGTCCCTGACCTAATAACACAATTTTTTTATCCAAACCGGCGTATTCCCGCAGGCTCGCTGGCAACAACAAGCGGCCATTTCCATCCAATTCCAGATCAGTGGCATGCCCGATCAATAAGCGCTGAATCCGACGAGCCACTTTATTAAAACTAGGCAAAGCCTCGATCCGAGCTTGAATATCTTCCCACTCTGGCAAGGGATAAAGCAGCAAGCAGCGGGACTCGGTGTCGATCGTTGCGACCATCTGATTACTGCAATGCGACGCTATCATCTCGCGATAGCGTGCCGGGATCGCCATGCGACCCTTAACATCCAGATTGATCGGATTGACTCCGCGGAACATTATGCCCACTGAATTCCCCAAAATTAACCACTTTGAACCACTTTTACCCACTATTGCACACTATAGTGAGTAACCCCAGGCAATGCAAGGCACAACCACGGGTCAAAACAGCAGGCAAAGTGACAACAAACGATGATCGACGCAGGGCATCAAAAGAATTATTAGCGAATCAATTAATTAAAGAGAAACAAACAGATAGACTGTATATACATACAGTTAAAAGATTTTTTACAGATTATAAAATTCGACAGGAAAGTCGTGAGCAGGCAAGTGTGGGAGTCTGCCTGTAAGCCGGGTTTTGTCGGGGACAATCATTCATCTGGGATACATGTCACCATGCACCTCAAGCGACCTACCCGGATCCAGTGCGGGCCACACCTTAAGGATCCCTATTTGGTCTTGCTCTGAGTGGGGTTTTCCATCGCCGTGGAGTGTTGCCACCCACGCGGTGCGCTCTTACCGCACCATTTCAACCTTACCGTGACTTCGAAAAGCCCTTAGGCGGTATACTTTCTGTTGCACTTTCCGTCGGCTCACGCCGCCCAGACGTTATCTGGCACTCTGCCTGTAGAGCCCGGACTTTCCTCCCTCCTGCAAGCAGAACAGCGATTGTCCGGCAGACTCCCGCGACGCAGAATAACAGGAAACCTCGCAAGTGCAAGCATTACCTTTGCAGCAAAGCCTCGTAAAGACTTTTTTTGTGCACACCCGTAATCTGCGCTGCCAGAGCAGCGGCTTTTTTAGGCGGCAACTCCTCCGCAAGCAACCTGACAATGTCCAGACTACGCGCATCCGGTCCAGAACGGTCAGCCTGTGCTGCAACAGCACCGCGTACTAACACCACAAACTCACCTTTTTGCTGGTTCGCATCAGACTGCATCCAAAGCAACAGCTCAGCCAGGCTTCCATGCTTTATGGTTTCGAAGGTTTTGGTTAGCTCGCGCGCCACCACTGCCTCACGCTCAGCGCCAAACACTTCAATCATAGCTTGCACAGAATCCAGTATACGGTGTGTTGATTCATAAAAAATCAGGGTACAGGTATATTCGGACAACTCACTCAGACTTTTCAGACGCGCCTGATGCTTTGCGGGTAAAAAGCCGATGAACATAAAACGGTCTGATGGCAGGCCAGCCGCACTCAATGCCGCCACAAAAGCACAACATCCGGGCACAGGGGAAACAGTGTATCCGGCTTCGCGTACCAGTCTAACCAGGGAAAAACCCGGATCGGAAATCAAAGGTGTTCCCGCATCAGACACCAACGCAATCGTCTTACCCTCGGATAAATGGCGTATAATCAACTCAGCACGGGCATTTTCATTGTGATCATGGACTGAAATAAGCGACGATTTAATGTTAAAGTGGGCTAGTAGCCGCCCGGTATGACGGGTATCCTCAGCGGCAATTAAATCAGCCCTGCCCAAAAGTTCGATGGCACGTGGCGAAAGATCGCCCAGGTTCCCGATAGGTGTGGCAATAACATATAAAACCGGCTCAGCCATGAAGGTTCTTCTCTTTTAAGGATTGACGCGTTTATGACAAAGCAACTAGGCCAGTCGTTGTGCCTGATTATGACTTTACTGCTGCTGTCGGCCTGCAGCTCCCGGCCATCAACAGTCATTACACCCACAAGCGGTGATGCACAAGTGCAGCAACTGCTCGCTTCAGCGCAACGTGCAGCGCCCGAGCAGGCAGCCAGACTGAAACTTGAAGCGGCACAACTGCTTACAGATGATCAGCTAATCGATGAAGCCATCAGTATACTTGAAACTATCGACAAACGCAGACTTCCGGCCCGCTTAGGATTGGATGTTGCCAGCTTGCAAGCAAAGCTTGCACTGCAAAGCAATCAACCTGAACAAGCACTCAGCTATCTGAATTTCCTTCAACTTCCTCCCCAACTGACGACAGAACAAATTATTGAACTCAATCAGCTTCGGGCAGATGCTTTTTCAGCGCTACAGGACTATATCAGTGCAGCCAGTGAGCTGATTGCCGCCAGCCAGATGACCACTGATCAGAATATTCGCCAAACCCTGCACACACAGATTTGGAGCGAGCTGACATCAGCCAGCATCGCCCAGCTCAACAGTGCCGCAGAGGACAGAAGCAACAACTACCACGAGCAGGGCTGGTTTGAACGCGCTATTGCTGTTGCAGGTATCAGCGATACCGGAGAGCAGCAAGAAAATCTCTTCGACTGGCAGTTACTTTGGGATCAACATCCGGCAGCCGAACTACCACCCCAGGATCTGGATGCCGAAATTGCCACCGGATTATCGCCCATCCAACTACCAACCACTGGCGTTCAACGCACCGCCCTGTTCCTGCCTATGACAGGAGATCTGGCCAACATAGCCAGCATTATTACTGAGGGCTATGTTACGGCAATGCAGGCCGCTGGCTCCAGCCACTCAGAGCTGGTATTACTCAACAGTACAGACATCCGCACACCAGAGCAGCTTTTTCATGCAGCAAGAATACAAGGCGCCAGTTTTATTGTCGGACCACTGGAACGCGACTTTGTTAATCAGTTGGCTCATTATCCTGAGCACCCAATCACCGTTCTGGCGCTAAACCCTGCACTGGAAGGCAACAATCCCCCATTACAACTTGACCTATCCAGCGATCACGAAGCACTGGCACTGGCACAAAAAGCTATGCAACTCGGCTACCGTAACGCATGATCATTCACAGTGACACTCGCTCCGGGCAGCGTTTTGAGCAACTCATTCGTGAAGAATACCAACAGCGCGGTGGCTCTATCACTGCCACACTCAACTTCAAAGCTTCACAAAGCAATTCTGAGCAGGTTCGGGGGCTTTTACTCCAAGACCCTGAAATAGCACGCACCATGCCAAGCCGTTCACGCAGCGGTATGAGTGTTAATGTCCAACATGAAACTGACGTAATTTTCATGGCCACAGATGCAGCCGATGCCCGTCTGATTCGCCCCATGTTGATGTATCATTTCGCAGGAGCCATTCCGGTAATGGCCACATCACAAGTGTATGAAGGCAACGCAAGCGCATCAAGAGATACCGACCTGAATGGTATAACTTTTGTGGATCTACCCTGGAGAATTGCCGAACCCAGTTCTATACGCCTCACCTTGCTTGAGTTACGTGAAAACACTGACACGGATATTGGCAGATTATATGCACTGGGTGCTGATGCCTACTTAATAAGTCAGAACCTGCCACAACTCATCAATCAGGGCAGCACAATCAACGGCGAAACCGGCAGCCTGAAACTAGGACCTAACCGCAGGATAAACAGAGCTCTCGTTTGGGCAAAATTTGTAAACGGAGAACCTCAACTCATTACGGAGTAACTCATGGACAGACAAATTATCGGCAAGGAAGCCGAACGTGATGCAGAAACCTGGCTTACAGCGCAGGGATTGCAATTGATACAGCGCAATTTGCGCTGTCGCCTGGGAGAAATTGACCTGATCATGATGGATGGCGATCACTTAGTTTTTATTGAAGTCAGGCAAAGAAAGCACAGTTTTTACGGCGGTGCCGCGGCTTCAGTTGACTGGCGTAAACAACGTAAACTTGTTCAGGCCGCACGTTTCTTTCTGGCTGGCAACCCCAACTGGGCCAACCACCCCTGTCGCTTTGATGTCATTGCTTTTGAAGGCAACAACGAACCTTTGTGGTATCGTAATGCCTTTCAGAACTGAAGCCATCAAGCTGGAACCGTACCATGGAACTTGAAGACCGTATTATTAATCAATTTCATCAATCGATGGAAGTAAACGCCCAGACCATTGAGCAGTTTACACCGGTCATCGCAGCCGCCAGCGAACTGATTCTTCAGTGCCTGATCAGTGAGCATAAAATCCTCAGTGCCGGTAACGGCGCATCAGGCGCTCTGGCACAGCATTTTGGCACCTTACTCATTAACCGCTTTCGCCAGGAACGTCCTGGCCTGCCCGTAATCACACTAAATGCAGACAGCGCAGCCATTAGTGCTATCGCTGAAGACAGTGGTTTTGCAGATATCTATTCAAAGCAGATCCGGGCTATCGGCATGTCAGGTGATATACTCCTGGCCATTTCGACTACAGGCCGCTCAGCCAGCCTGGTGCAGGCCATTCAGGCTGCACATGACCGTGAAATGACTGTCATAGCACTCACCGGTGGAGAAGGTGGTAACATGACCGCATTACTCAGACCAGATGAAACTGAAATTTGCGTGCCCAGCAAGGATGACGCACTAGTTCATCATGCACATCTACTGGTGCTGCACAGTTTAACCGACTTGATAGACTTTCAACTTTTTGGAGCCTGATCGATGAAAAAGCTTATGCTTGTATTAATGACTTCTGTATTTATTCTCAGTGGCTGCTCAATGCTAGTCAGCTCAACACGCGAAACCCCCATTGAGGAAAATGAAGGGCGCCGAACAATAGGAAACTATATCGAAGACAATAGCATTGAGTTCAAAGCCAAAGTGAACATCAACAAAGGCTCCCCAGCCCTGTCACAGTCCAATATCAACGTTCACAGCTTTAACGGCCAGGTATTACTGACAGGACAGATTCCCGATGAGCGTACCAAGTCTGAGGCTACTGAAGTCGTTAATCAAATCCGCGAAGTGCGTAAAATCCATAACGAGCTGGAAATTGCTGGACCCACCTCGCTAATGATACGCGCTAATGATACTTACCTGACCGGACGCGTCAAAGCTCAATTACTCGCGGATAATCGCACCCATGGCATGCGCATCAAAGTAGTATCGGAGAATGGTACTGTGTATCTAATGGGTTTGATTACACAACAGGAAGGGGAACTTGCAGTTGAGGTTGTACGCAATATCGTGGGTGTTAACCGGATAGTGAAGGTGTTCGAATATATCTGAAGAGCATACGACAGCCAGACAGAATCTGGCCGTCGTAACTACATGATTTATTTAACTACTTTAAGTTTTGTTCTGGACTTGGAAGTTGTCCCTTTTTTACCAACTGATACCGGACCACTGGGTGATGGTGTTGGAGGCTCAGGTGGCTGCTCAGCCAACTGCATTAAATCTTCAGCACCGGGTTCCATACCAAACCCCATACCCTGACCATTTTCCTTTGCATAAATTGCCAGGGCAGCCGCCAATGGAATGAACACATTCATGGGCACACCACCAAAGCGTGCATTAAACGATACGCCATCCTGATCAATATTCAACTGCTGTACGGCTGAATAACTGATATTCAGCACCAGCTGATCATCCAAAGTAAACTGCTCAGGCACCATGACACCCTGCACCCTGGCATCTACAGCCAGATAGGGCGTAAGATCATTATCCGTTATCCACTGGTGCAACGCACTGAGTAAATAAGAACGACTCGGTGTCATGGTCATGAAAAATCCACCATCTCACATAACTTGATTTTATTAATCACGCATCTCTTTTTCAGCTTCAGATAAGCTTGTCTGAAAAGCTTCACGCTCAAAAATGCGCTTCATATAGGATAGTAATGGCGCGCACTGTGACTGAGGCAGCTCAATCCCCATTACAGGCAAACGCCACAATAGAGGAGCGATACAGCAGTCTACCAAAGTAAACTCATCACTCATAAAATAGGGTTTTTCTGTAAAAATTGGCGAGATAGATACCAAACTATCACGTAATTCTTTACGACAAAATTCTATCTTCTCAGGATCAGCTGTACCAGTCAGAATCGTATCAGCATAGCCACACCAGTCACGCTGAATACGGTAGATATACAGCCGGCTATCAGCACGGGCAACAGGATATACCGGCAATAATGGCGGGTGAGGAAAACGCTCATCGAGGTATTCCATCATCACGCCCGGTTCATACAATACAAGATCTCTGTCCAGCAAAGTGGGCAGAGTATTGTAGGGATTCAGCCCTGCTACATCTTCAGGCATGTCATCAACTTTACAGTCCACAATATCAACTGCTACACCCTTCTCAGCCAGCACAATACGTACACGATGGCTGTAGTGGTCATCACCGTCTGAAAAGAAAGTCATGGAAGAACGTTTTGCTACCACTCCCATTGAGGTACCTCTTTGTTACAGGGATCAAAAAACAAAAAACTACGCGACCCTAAGTGGCCGCGTAGCTGACTTAACCTGAATACATTCAGGTTTAATGTATATCTCTCCAGTATTCACGCTTGAGCAAGTAAGCCACGAAGGTGAAGATCACCAGAAAAATCAGTACATAAGTACCAATACGATGTGCCTGAAGCTTTGATGGCTCACCCACATAGGTCATGTAGTTGGTCAGATCGTACATTGCCTGATCAAATTCCACCGGTGTCATACTGCCTGTTCCCGCTTGAACCTGCAAACACTGACCGCTTCGCGTACCCGTCAGCGGATCCAATGTACCGGTAAAACCACCGCGTGCCAAAAGCTCTTCATGGGTGCAATGGTTCACTACCACACCCTGAAGGTCTTCCAATACATTAGGCATACCCACATCAGCAAATACAGCGTTATTCACACCAAACCTGGCCGCATCATCACGATAGAAAGTACGCAGATAGTTATATATCCACTCACCACCGCGAAGGCGCGCTTCCAGTGACAGGTCAGGAGGCGGCGCACCAAACCAACCTTCAGCATCATCCTTATCCATAGAGATAGTCATCTGGTCATTAATGCCCTGCTCACCCAGAATCAGATACTCTTCCATCAGGTCATCTGGAATACCTATATCTTCACCCGAACGGGCAAAGCGCTGATATTCCATAGAATGACAACCCATGCAACGGTTAACAAACAGCCCCATACCGCGCTGCAAGGATTCCTGATTTTTCAGATCAGCCTTAAATGTGTCCATGGGGTAGGCTGCACCACCAGCCGCTATAGCTAGCGCCGGGAAACACACCATCAATAATGCAATTAGATATTTTTTCATCAGCCTGTCACCCTTTGCGGAACCGGTTTAGTGCTTTCCATTCTGGTGTAGAAAGGCATCAGAAGGAAATAAGCGAAATACAGCACTGTACAGATCTGAGCTACCATCGTACGAGCATCAGTCGCAGGCAATACACCCAGTATACTCAGAATCACGAAACTGATAGCCAGTATTGCCAGGAACACTTTGCTTATCCAGCCTTTATAGCGCATGGATTTTACCGGACTACGATCCAGCCAAGGCAGTACGAAGAGTATAGCGATCGCTGCACCCATGACTACTACCCCCCAGAACTTCGCATCCAGACCAAAGATACTGAAGGTTACTGCACGCAACATGGCGTAGAAAGCAGTGAAGTACCAAACAGGAGCAATATGATCAGGTGTTTTCAGTGCGTTTGCAGGTTCAAAGTTTGGTTTTTCAATGAAATAACCACCCCCTTCCGGGAACCAGAACACCACCACAGAGAAAACAAACAGGAACACGCCAACGCCCACCAGATCTTTCACTGAGTAGTAGGGGTGGAAAGGAATACCGTCTTTAGGTATACCGTTTTCATCAAGATTATCCTTGATCTCAATCCCATCTGGATTGTTTGAACCCACTTCGTGCAGTGCAATAATATGCAGCACAACCAGCGCCAGAAGCACTATCGGCAGAGCAACCACATGCAGGGCAAAGAAACGGTTCAGAGTGATACCCGAAATCAGATAGTCACCACGTATCCACTGTTGCAGATCTGGCCCTATAACCGGAATTGCACCAAACAGCGAGATAATAACCTGAGCGCCCCAATAAGACATCTGTCCCCAAGGTAGCAGATAGCCCATAAAGGCTTCAGCCATCAACGCAAGATAGATGGTCATACCGAAGATCCACACCAACTCACGCGGCTTTCTATACGATCCATACATCATGCCACGGAACATATGCAGATATACAACCACAAAGAAGGCTGACGCACCGGTTGAGTGCATATAACGCAGCAACCAGCCATATTCTACATCACGCATGATGTATTCAAGCGACGCAAAAGCACCATCAGCTGACGGGTTATAGCTCATTGTCAGCCAGATTCCGGTTACTATCTGGTTGACCAGCACCAGCAGTGCCAATGAGCCAAAAAAGTACCAGAAGTTAAAGTTTTTAGGTGCATAGTATTTGGAAAGATGGTCTTCCCACATGGCTGTTGCTGGGAAACGATCATCGATCCACCCCATCAAGCCCGGATTACCTTTATTACGATGACCAGCCATTATACTTCCTCCGGATCTATACCAATTATCAGGGTGTTGTCATCCAGATACGCATGAGGTGGGATAACCAGATTGGTGGGTGCCGGCTGTGAGCGGAACACACGACCTGAAAGGTCAAAACGCGAACCGTGACACGGACAGAAGAAACCGCCTAACCAGTTCTCACCTAAATCAGCTGGTGCAATTTCCGGACGATAGGTTGGTGAACATCCCAAATGCGTACAGATACCAATCACAACTGCATACTCTGGACGTATCGCACGTTCGGGGGTTTTAGGTATGTATTCAGGCTGTTCTGAGCGATTTGACTCTGGATCGGCTAATCGATCATTCAGAGAAGGCAAATCTGCTAAACCTTGATCGGTACGACGCACGACCCATACAGGACGTCCACGCCATTCAACGATCATTTGCTGACCTGGCTCCAGCTTACTTACGTCAGCGCGAACAGGTGCGCCCGCTGCTCTGGCTTTTGCGCTCGGATTCCAGGACGCTACAAACGGCACAGCCACCCCAACAGCACCCACTGCACCCAAGGCAGTAGTGGCACCTAGAAGAAGCCGACGCCGACCTTTATTCACGCCGTCATTGCTCATTAATTTTATCTCCACTCATTCAGCTTTTCGGGCAAAAATTACCCAACTCAGCCGCCAGTCATTAAACCCAAGAATTGAATTCTTCAAATGGCGCAAATATTAAAGAAAATACCTAATTTATACAAGGTAAAAACCTACCGACCTTAGGCTATTACTTCTAATAATGCTGAAAACATGCACCATGCCTGTTTCGCACCCGCTCTGCACTCGCCATGCGCCCGCGGCATATCGTACATCCTGTACATAAAAAAACCCGGGCCACTTTGAGCAGACCGGGTTTTTCTCGAACAACCGAAGTTGACGAAACTTAACGTTTGGAGAACTGAGGACGCTTACGTGCTTTACGCAGACCGACTTTCTTACGTTCAACCATACGTGAATCACGCGTTACGAAACCAGCTTCACGCAACACAGGGCGCAGAGTTTCATCATACTCCATCAGCGCACGGGTGATACCGTGGCGAATCGCACCAGCCTGACCGAAACCGCCGCCACCAGCAACCGTAACGTAGAGATCAAATTTATCTTTATTGCCAGTCAGTTCGAGCGGCTGCATCACGATCATGCGCGCTGTTTCACGACCAAAGTAGTTTTCCATGGTACGCTGATTGATAGTGACTTTACCTGTACCTGGACGCAAGAATACGCGTGCAGTTGAGGTTTTACGACGGCCTGTGCCGTAATACTGAGTAATAGACATATTCGCCTTCCCCTTAGATATTCAGTTCTTGAGGTTGCTGAGCCTGATGCGGATGCTCTTTACCCGCGTAGACTTTCAGCTTCGAGTACATAGAGCGACCCAGCGGACCTTTAGGCAACATGCCTTTAACAGCCAACTCAATGGTGCGCTCTGGGAAGGTCTGGATCATCTTATTGAAGTTAGCTTCTTTAAGACCACCCGGGAATCCAGTGTGACGGTAGTACATTTTGTCATTACGCTTGTTACCGGTTACATGAACCTTTTCAGCGTTAACCACAACAATGTAGTCACCAGTATCGACGTGCGGTGTAAATTCCGGCTTATGCTTGCCACGCAGACGGCGTGCAATTTCAGTTGCCAGACGACCCAGGGTTTTACCCTCTGCATCAACAACATACCAGTCGCGCTTTACTTCGGCTGGCTTAGTGCTAACAGTAGTTTTCATTGGTAGTTTCACCTTAACTCGTTAAGTCTCGATCCGCCACAGCGGTTCCGACTTACCTTATAGTTATTCGTTGTTAGCAAACAGCTAACAACCTTCGCATACCCATTATTTATGGGAGGCGAAATTATACTGGGGTTTTCTCGAAAAAACGAGTGTATTTGAGAATTTTTTAACCAGGCAGCAGCCGGCCCGAAGCTTCGTAACAACCGGCTATTGGCGATTAAATTAACACGTCTAGCTGGCCACTTTGACCAGCACACGCCCTCGCACCTGCCCATCCATCAGCGCATTAGCCGTTTCAATCACTTGATCCAGGCCAATTTCCTGCCCAATAGCATCAAAATCCGCAGGTTCTAACAATTTCGCCAAACGCGACCAGGCTTCAATACGATCATCCAGTGGACGCATTACGCTATCGATACCTGCCAGCGTAACGCCGCGCAGAATAAAGGGGGCGACACTGGATGGGAAATCCATGCCCTGCGCCAACCCGCAAGCAGCCACCACACCACCATAACGCGTTTGTGCGCAGGCATTGGCAAGCGTATGACTGCCGGCTGAATCCACCACAGCGGCCCAGCGTTCTTTCTGCAAGGCCTTACCCGGCTCACTCAGGTCGGAGCGAGGGATGATTTCGCTTGCACCCAACTCTGTCAGATAGACTGACTCCTCTGGACGGCCAGTTGATGCCACTACACGGTAACCCAATCGACTCAAAAGCTTTACCGCAAAACTGCCAACGCCACCATTGGCACCGGTTACCAGTACATCACCTGAATCCGGCTTAACGCCATTTTTTTCCAGCGCCATCACACACAGCATAGCGGTATATCCTGCCGTGCCTGCCGTCATAACTTCGCGAGCGCTCAAACCTTCAGGCAACGGAATGAGCCATTCACTTTTCAAGCGCGCTTTTTCAGCCAATCCGCCCCAGTGTGCTTCACCCACACCCCAGCCATTCAATACAACCTTGTCACCCGGTGCAAAACGTTCAGAATCGCTTTCCAGTACTGTGCCGGCTAAATCAATACCCGGCACCAGAGGAAATTTACGAACAACAGGCCCTTTACCGGTAATAGCTAAACCATCCTTATAATTAAGTGTGCTGTATTCTACTTTGACCAACACATCGCCCTCAGGTAATTGCGATTCATCTACCTGACTCAATGCGGCACGATAACCCTGATCGTCTTTATTGATGACTACTGCGTTAAACATACAACCTCCACTTACCCTTTTATCAGGATAATTATTATTTTACCCTGCCTAATTTATAGCATAGATCTCAAGCACGGTGTGCCTTAGCCAGATACTCATGCGATTGCATTTCCAGCAAGCGACTTTTGGTCCGGTCTATCTCGAATGACAAACGCCCTTCGGTATAGATATCATGAATACTCACTTCAGCCGACAGAATTAGCTTCACGCCACTATCATAAAATTCATCCACCAGATTAATAAAACGGCGGGCAGCATCATCATTCTGACGCCCCATCTGAGGCACATTACTGATTAAAACCTCATGGTATATCTTGCCAATTTCAATATAGTCATTTTGTGAACGAGGCCCCTCACACAGCTCCTTAAAATCAAACCAGATTACGTCTTCACACACCCGTCGACAGCGAATATGTCGACCATTAACCTCAACCAACTGATCACTTTTAGCTTCATGCAGATCCGGCGCCAGATTTTCAAAGCTGCTATTAAGGCTGATATCGGCCTCCTCATCCAGCGGGAAGTGATACAACTCGGCCTGTTCAAGTACACGCAGACGGTAATCAATCCCCCCATCCACATTGACCACTTCAGTGTATTTATTCAACAGGTCGATAGCAGGCAAAAACCTGGCGCGCTGCAAACCATCTTTGTACAGGCCATCCGGTACGATATTGGAGGTCGCTACCAGCGATACACCATTGGCAAATAACTGCTCCAGCAACCCTCCCAAAATCATGGCATCGGTAATATCTGATACAAAGAACTCATCAAAGCAGATAATACGTGATTCTTCGGCAAATTTTTTACCTATATCTACCAGCGGATTTTTGGTGCCTTCGAGCTGTTTAAGCTCCTGATGTACTCGCTGCATAAAACGATGGAAGTGCGTACGGGTTTTCTGCTCAAACGGCAAACTGTCGTAAAAGGTATCCATCAGGTAGGTCTTTCCGCGCCCGACCCCACCCCAAAAGTACAACCCTTTCAAAGGCTCTTTCTGTTCTTTACGAATCATACCCGAAAGGCGCCGAATCATACTGGGCACCGGTGCATTTACCGATCCAATCAACTCATCGTAAAGTCGCTGCAGGTGTTTGACAGCCATTTCCTGCGTCGCATCATAGGAGAAATCCTCGCGCTGCAGATCTTTTTGGTAACGCTCTAAGGGTGTCATAAACGCTCAAGCCTCAGTCTTATCGTGACAAGCGCAAAACTTTACTGCTCAGCCAGGTAAGTTGCAATTATTCATTGGGATCAGATATACGCCGAAACACGCGCCTGGATCACAACCCCACGCTGGATTTATTCAGCAGACTGTATCCAGCGCGCGGCCTTTTCCGCAATCATCAACGTAGGAGCATTGGTATTGCCGCTGGTAATCACCGGCATGACACCTGCATCGACAACCCGCAATCCATCCACCCCCGAACACGCAGGTGCGAATCGACCACCGCCATCGGATCATCCACCTGCCCCATCCGGGTTGTGCCAACTGGGTGAAAAATAGTCGTTGCGATATCTCCTGCCAGCTTGGCCAACTCCCCATCCGTCTGATACTGCACCCCGGGGCGCCATTCTTCCGGCTGGTATTTTTGCAGCGCCGACTGAGCGACAATCTCGCGTATTTGGCGCAGGCTTTGTGCTGCTATAGCCTTGTCATCAGCTGTACTCAGGTAATTGGGGGCGATCATGGGTGCATCGTCAATGCGATTTGAACGGATACGCACATGCCCCCGGCTTGAGGGGTTCAGATTACACACACTCGCAGTGAACGCTGGAAACGGATGCAGGTCTTCACCAAAAGCCTCCAGACTCAGGGGTTGTACGTGGTATTCAAGATTGGCATAGGGCTGCTGTGGGTCAGACTTGGTAAAGGCACCGAGCTGGCTAGGCGCCATGCTCATAGGTCCTGAGCGCTTGAGTAAATATTCCAGGCCAATAGCCGCTTTACCCAAAAGATTGCTCGCCATCGTGTTGAGGGTTTTTACACCCTGAACCTTGTACACAGCGCGTATCTGTAAATGATCCTGAAGGTTTTCACCCACTCCAGGCAAGTCCACAACCACATCGATGCCATGCCGATCAAGCAGATCAGCCGGACCTATCCCGGAAACCTGCAGGATTTGCGGAGAACCGATGGCACCCGCAGAGAGAATGACTTCGCTCTTGGCATGCACGCTGACAACCTCACCAGCATGACGCACAATCACACCCTTACAACGTGGAAGCGCACCTTCGGCCTGTTCAAAAGTCAGACGCTCCACCTGAGCTTCGGTCCAGACAGTCAGATTGGAACGCCCCTGCACCGGGCGTAAAAAAGCCTTGGATGTATTCCAGCGCCATCCCTGACGCTGATTAACCTCAAAATACCCCACGCCAGTATTGTCGCCCTGGTTAAAGTCATCTGTACGTGGAATACCAGCCTGTACAGCCGCATCGGCGAAACTTTCCAGTATTTCCCAGCGCAAACGCTGCTTTTCAATCCGCCACTCGCCACCATGTCCGTGCAACTGGGCAAACTCACCGCTGGACTGAACCGCCGCAGCGTTTTCCTTATCCAAGCGGTAATGGTCTTCATGCGCTTTAAAATCAGCCAGACTGTTTTCCCAGCTCCAGGCATTATCACCCGTCAATCTAGCCCAGTTATCATAATCCCGCGCCTGACCGCGCATGTAGATCATACCGTTAATAGAGGAGCAGCCACCGAGGGTTTTACCGCGCGGGTAACGCAACGCACGGCCATTAAGCCCGGCATCCGGTTCAGTCTGATATAACCAATCGGTTCGGGGGTTTCCAATACAGTAGAGGTACCCCACCGGAATATGAATCCAGTGGTAATTGTCTTTTTTTCCAGCCTCAACAAGCAGAACACGTTTACTGGAGTCCTGACTCAAACGATTCGCCAGCAGGCAACCGGCTGAGCCACCTCCCACGATAATGTAATCAAACAGATCACGTGGCATAGCCATCTCCACAGTAGGGGTCGTTCATATTTATTGTTATGGTTTATGCGTGCAATGCCACATTATAAGCATTACGTATAATTTGAACAGAAACCCGACTACTGCAACCCCATCAACTGCACTATCAAGGTATTAACAAGGAGCTAAACACCCCGGTTAACCCCATAGCCAGCCCGGCAAATGCACCTGCGATTGAACTGATCTGCATGGCATAAGCGGTACCAAAACCATGTGCAGCCAACCCCAGCGAAAACCCTTTTGCAGTAGGCGATTCAACCCGCAACAAACGAAACACCAACGGCGCCAACAAACAACCGATAACCCCGGTGAGTAATGCCAGCCCGGCAGACAAAGACGGGTAGCCGCCTATTTGTTCTGAAATACCAATGGCTATCGGCGAGGTGACCGATTTAGGCGCCAGCGATAGCAACAATCTATCCGGCCCTTCAAGCATCAGGCCTATACCAAGCACCGTAACAGCCGCTGTAATACTACCGACAAAACAGGACAACAGTACCGGCAGAAGTAGCCGGCGAATACGTGCCATATGGTCATACAGGGGAACGGCTAAGGCCACTGTTGCCGGACCAAGCAAAAAATGAATAAATTGAGCACCCTCAAAATAGGTGTCGTAATCGGTTCCAGTTAACAACAGCAGCGAAATAATCAGTGCCATAGCAACAAACACCGGATGCAGCAGGGCTGTACCGCCGGCTTTTCGGTTCAGCCAATTGGCGATTAAAAATGCCAGTAGCGTCACCACGATCCAGAATAGGGGCCGGGCGGCAAAATAAACCCAAAAGTTACCTATCTCCATGCTCACCTCTACGCCGCGTTTTATAATTCTCCATGCTTTGCATCATCCACGCAGTCAACACCAGGGTGATCAACGTACTGCCAATCAGCGAGGACAGCACGACCAGCCAGTGTGCCGCCAGTAGTTCAGCAAACACCATCAAGCCCACGCCAGCCGGAATAAATAGCAGCGACAGGTGGCGGATCAATCCTTCCGCCGGCAAGCGCAGCGCATCCGGCACCTTGCCATAAACAAGTAACCCCAACCAAAGAATCAACATGCCCGCCACCGGACCGGGTATCGGCGCGCCCAGAAATACCATCAACCACTCGCCGAGCAACTGACAAAACAGCAGAATCAACATACCCTGAATCATAAAATACCCTGATTATTAATTACTTTATTCTAATCACCAGCCATGCAGCCGCATGGATGCACGCAGCAGGCGCTGCTCTTCCACTTCTATATCCTGCAGTTCATCACGAATACCCTGAATATGCTCTACCGCCGCACGACGCGCCTGCTCGGGCAAACGATCCACCACTGCATGAAATAAACGGGCATGCTGACGGTCGATCTGACGCTTTTGCACCGGACGGTGGTAAAGATTATTCAGCGAGGCAAATACTGAACTGATCAGCAAATCCGTCAGAGATTGCAAGGTGTGCACCAATACCGGATTGTGCGATGCCTCACACACAGCCAGATGAAATGCGTGATCAACGCGAGCATGTTCGCGCAGTTCTACCGGCTCTTCTGACTGTGTCAGCGCGACCATCTCTTCATAGCGACGACGGATCATAATAAAGTCAGCATCTGTACCACGCATGGCGGCAAGGCGTGCCGACTCCCCCTCCAGCAGCGCACGCACCTCCAACAGATCATAAAGTGTGCGTGGATGCTCACTAAACAGATGCATCAGCGGCGTAGAGGGCTCGGGCATCATCTTGGCGACATAGGAGCCACGGCCCTGCTCAGTCGCAATAATCCCACGGGCACGTAACAGCTTCAGCCCCTCCCGAAGGGCCGAGCGTGAAAAACCCAGTTTCTCTGACAGTTGCCGCTCCGAGGGTAAGCGCTGCCCTGGTTTAAGCACCCCATCCAGAATCAAGGTTTCAATCCGATCAGCCACCAGATCGGCAATCTGCCGCGTTTCTTCTGCCATTAACCAGTTACCCGCTAGACTTTACTTAAAGTTGCCTTATGCCAACTGGTAGGACCAGTTTAAAATCCATGCAAATATAACTTCCTTACCAGGAATAATACATTGCAGTGTCTTATTCTTAGATGGATTTTACAAATTTCTATAAAAATAACTGGTAGGACCAGTGAGCTAAAAGGTTGACCTATCGGCTCCCAGCTACCAAGATCTATGCATTAATAACGCATAATAACGAAGTCATAGCCTCTACACAGGACCTGATTAATGAATATACTCCATGATGAGCGCCTTGATGGTGTGCTGCCTGTGCCTGACCGCACAGCACTACTGCACAAGCTCAGTATTCGCTTGCCCGACCTGCATGTTTTACACAGTGAAGAAGCGCTCAAACCTTACGAGTGCGATGGTTTGGCCGCTTACCGCACCACGCCTTTACTGGTCGTCCTGCCAGAAACCCTGGAGCAGGTCCAGGTCATCATGCAAACCTGCAACGAGTTAAAAGTACCGGTGGTCGCCCGTGGTGCAGGTACAGGCCTGTCGGGTGGCGCATTACCACTGGAGCAGGGTGTACTGCTGGTTATGGCTAAATTCAACCGCATCCTTGAAGTGAATCCCGAGGGGCGCTTTGCACGGGTACAACCCGGTGTGCGTAACCTGGCCATTTCTGAAGCCTGCGCTATACACAGCCTGTATTACGCACCCGACCCCTCGTCACAAATTGCCTGCTCCATTGGCGGTAACGTAGCGGAAAATGCCGGTGGCGTGCATTGTTTGAAATACGGTCTGACCGTACACAACCTGATCAGTGTCGACATTATCACCGTGGAAGGTGAGTTTATGACGCTGGGCAGCGATGCACTGGACTCACCCGGTTTTGATCTGATGGCCTTGTTCACCGGCTCCGAGGGCATGCTGGGCATCGTCGTGGAAGTCAAAGTCAAACTACTGCCCAAACCTCAGGTCGCTCGGGTGCTCATGGCCAGTTTCGATGATGTGGAAAAGGCCGGGCTGGCCGTGGGTAATATTATTGCCGCCGGTATTATTCCCGGTGGTCTGGAAATGATGGACAACCTCGCCATACGCGCCGCCGAAGACTTTATTCATGCCGGCTACCCGGTGGAGGCTGAAGCCATACTGCTTTGTGAGCTCGACGGTGTTGAATCCGATGTGGATGAAGAAAGTGCCCGGGTTCAGGAAGTGTTAGAGCAATCCGGTGCCACAGCCGTGCAAACTGCAAAAGATGAAGCCGAACGCCAGCGCTTCTGGGCCGGTCGTAAAAATGCCTTTCCTGCTGTAGGTCGTATTTCACCAGATTATTACTGTATGGACGGTACCATTCCACGGCGCGAACTACCTGGCGTATTAAAAGGTATTGCCGAGCTTGCGGATCGCTATGAACTAAGAGTTGCCAATGTGTTTCATGCCGGTGATGGCAATATGCACCCGCTGATCCTGTTTGATGCTGATGTGCCGGTGGCCTGGAAAAAGCCGAAGCCCTCGGTGGACAAATCCTGGAACTCTGCGTCAAAGTTGGCGGTTCCATTACCGGAGAACATGGCGTGGGTCGGGAAAAAATCAACCAGATGTGCTCGCAATTCAATGATGACGAGCTGGAATTATTCCATGCAGTCAAAGCCGCCTTTGATCCGGATCGCCTGCTCAACCCAGGTAAAAACATCCCGACACTGCACCGCTGTGCTGAATTTGGTGCCATGCATATTCACCATGGCGAACTACCCTTCCCAGAACTGGAGCGCTTCTGATGTCTGCAGCCAACTCCCAAACAGATCAACAGACTCACCATCGCCCTGGAGAGCGGCCGGTCAGCCAGACGGAAGCTGCCCTGCTTGAACAGGTCTGTGAAGCACTACATGAAGCCACACCCCTGCAAATCCAGGGTGGCAACAGCAAGCATTTCCTCGGCCGAAAAACCCAGGGAGAGGTACTGGATATCACTCCACACCAGGGTGTCGTCAGTTATGACCCGACCGAGCTGGTCATCACCGTCCGCGCCGGTACATCCATGCAGCAGTTGGAAACCCTGCTGGCTGAACAAGGGCAGATTCTGGGATGTGAGCCACCCCACCTGGGAGAAAACGCCACAGTGGGCGGTATGGTTGCTACCGGTCTGTCTGGCCCACGCCGCCCCTGGTCAGGCTCCGTACGCGATTTTGTGCTGGGCACCAAGGTTATCACCGGACACGGCAAACTGTTGCGCTTTGGCGGCGAGGTAATGAAAAACGTCGCCGGTTATGACCTGTCTCGCCTAATGGCTGGCAGCTTTGGTTGCCTGGGCGTACTCACTGAAGTGTCCATGAAAGTCCTGCCAAAGCCACGTAATGCATACCACCTGAGCATTCCATGCAATCAGGCAGAAGCCTTGCAGAAGCTGATTAGCTGGGGACAGCAACCGCTACCCATCACGGCCGCCTGTCACTATCAGGAGCAACTCTATTTGCGCCTGGAAGGCGGTGAAGCTTCGGTAAAAAACTTTGCTGACAGCTTGCAGGGCCAGGAAATCGATCCAGAATTCTGGGCGCTACTTAAAGAACAGCAACTAGGCTTTTTTCAGGACTCACGCCCACTCTGGCGACTGTCTTTGCCCGCTAATGCCGCTCAACCAGGCCTTGAGGGTGACTGTCTGATCGACTGGGGTGGCGCACAACGCTGGTACAAAACTGACCAACCGGAAGCAATACTACGTGAAGCGGCGGCAAATGCCGGAGGCCATGCCACCTGCTTCACCCCTGACATCACTGACCAGCCATTGCATCCGTTACAACCTTTACTGATTCGCTATCATCAGCAACTCAAGGCGCAACTGGATCCGAAAGGTATCTTTAACCCCGGACGCATGTACAGCGACTATTAAGCAGTAGAGAGAAATACTATGCAAACTAACCTGTCTGAAGACGCTAAAAAACTGCCCCGCGCCCAAGAAGCTGAAGATATACTGCGCAGCTGCGTGCACTGTGGTTTCTGTACGGCAACCTGCCCAACTTACCAACTACTTGGTGATGAGTTGGACGGTCCGCGTGGGCGCATCTACCTGATGAAAAGTTTCTTTGAAGGTGGCGAAGTCACCCGTGAAACCCAGGCTCATCTGGACCGCTGCCTGACCTGTCGCAATTGTGAAACCACCTGCCCCTCCGGTGTAAACTATCACGCCTTACTGGACATAGGTCGTGCTGCCATTGAAGACAAGGTGGGACGCCCTTTCAGTGAAAAGCTGGTACGAAGCGCCTTGCGCAAGGTTATCCCTAACCCACAGATTTTTGAGCCCTTGATGAAAACCGGGCAGTTGTTTCGGCCAATATTACCCGCCAGTCTGAAGCAAAAAATACCGGCACGCAGCATCAAGGCCAAACCACGCCCTGAAAACCAACATGTCCGCAAAATGCTGATTCTGGAAGGCTGCGTACAACCCTCCCTGTCACCCAACACCAATGCCGCCACAGCCCGCGTTTTAGATAAACTGGGCATTCAGGTCATCACGGCCAACGAAGCTGGCTGCTGTGGTGCCGTGGACTACCATTTGAATGCCCATGAAGCCGGACTGGTTCGCGCACGCCAGAATATTGATGCCTGGTGGCCGATGATTGAATCCGGCGCGGAAGCGATTATTCAAACTGCCAGCGGCTGTGGCGCCTTTGTAAAAGACTATGGACATCTACTGAAAGATGATCCTGCCTACGCTGAAAAAGCCAATAAAATCAGTGTGCTGAGCAAAGATTTGGTAGAAATTCTGGCCCATGAAGATCTGACAGCGCTCAGCCTGAATAGCGATCAAAAGCTGGCTTTTCATTGTCCCTGCACCCTGCAGCATGCTCTCAAACTCAACGGTGCAGTTGAAGGTGTGTTACGCCGACTTGGATTTACACTGACAGCTGTACCCGATGCGCATTTGTGCTGTGGCTCAGCTGGCACCTATTCGGTCACGCAACCCGAGCTTTCTATACAACTGAGAGACAATAAGCTCAATGCCCTGGAAAGCGGCAAACCTGATATGATCGCCACCGCCAATATCGGCTGCCAGACACACCTCAATGGTGCTGGACGCACGGAAGTACGTCACTGGATTGAAATAGTGGAAGATGCACTCAGCTAATTAACGACAAGAAAATACAACAGGAGATCACCCATGTACACGAAACAGGCCCTTACACTGTCAGAAGCCAACCAACTGATCAGCGCCGCCTTCACTGAAGCCAAACAGAATGGTTGGGCTGTTGCTGTCGCTGTTGTCGACGATGGGGGTCACCTGCTGTCAATGCAACGTATGGAAGACTGCGCACCAGTTGGTGCCTATATCGCTGTCGAAAAGGCACGTACAGCCGCCTTGGGTCGCCGTGAAACCAAAGTCTACGAAGATATGATTAATGGCGGTCGCAATGCCTTCCTGTCAGCACCCGTGATCAGCGCTACTTTAGAAGGCGGTGTACCCGTGATTCACGAAGGACAGGTTATAGCGGCCGTAGGTGTATCAGGGGTTAAACCTGATCAGGACGCCCAGGTCGCCAAAGCCGGTGTTGCCGGACTGCAAAGCTAAACATAACCTTCCCAGCAGAAAAGCCGTCCCTAAGCGGCTTTTCTGTACAAGGGCCCAATATCCGCCTCTTTTTTGCCTCCCCTCTTACACAAACCTAAATAACCATTTAATTTCAAAATCTTACAAAAAATATCAGTAATTGTTATTACTTTTTTATTAAAAATAGATTTTTTTGCTTTTTATTAAAAGTATTTCAGAATTAATCACTACACGTTAGATAGATATTAGTTTTTTGTTACTGTAGAATACTTTCCCTTGGTGTCGAAGCCTAAAGGTTATAAAAATATATAAACCTATAACTTCAGACTTATCGACAAAGGCTAACAACAATAACGAACCGGAATCTCATCATGGAAACACTGGTTAATACTCTTAACGGTTTTATCTGGAGTGATGCTCTGATCTTTCTGTGCCTTGGCGCAGGTCTTTTCTACTCCATCCTGACGCGTTTTGCGCAGGTACGTCATTTTAAAGAGATGTGGCGCCTACTGTTCAACTCTAACGAGTCAGACAAGGGTATCTCTTCATTTCAAGCGCTTGCAGTATCATTGTCAGGCCGTGTAGGGGTGGGTAACATCGCGGGTGTCGCCGCCGCGATAGGCTTTGGTGGCCCAGGTGCAGTTTTCTGGATGTGGGTGGTTGCCTCCCTGGGTGCCAGCACCGCTTATGCTGAATCCACACTAGGTCAGATCTACAAGGTTAACGATAATGGTCAGTACCGTGGTGGACCAGCTTACTACTTTGAACGCTGCCTGGGCTGGAAATGGCTAGGTGTTCTTTTTGCTATCTCAGCGATTATCGCCTGTGGCATTTTCTTACCAGGAATTCAGGCGAATGCAGTCGGCAATGCGGTTACCCAGGTATTTGGCGAAGGACAGATGGTTTCCAGCAGCTTTGGCGAAGTTGGCAGCACCAAGCTGATCGCCTTGGCGATTATTCTGATCGTACTGGCGTTCATTATCTTCGGCGGCATCAAGCGCATCGCTCACTTCACCCAGTTCGTCGTTCCCTTTATGGCACTGGGTTACATCGTGATGGCGATGATCATTATTTTCCTGAATCTGGACAAAGTACCTGGGGTATTCGGACTGATATTCACTGATGCCTTTACCGCTCAGGCTGGATTTGGTGCAGCCATTGGCTGGGGTGTCAAACGCGGCATCTACTCCAACGAAGCGGGTCAGGGAACCGGCCCCCATGCAGCGGCAGCGGCTGAAGTAGAGCATCCGGCCCAGCAAGGTCTGGTACAAGCCTTCTCGGTTTATGTCGACACACTGTTTATCTGTACCGCCACGGCTCTGATGATTCTGATCACACAGCAGTACAATGTGCAGGGCTCTCTGGAAGCTGGCCAATTTATCGTTCAGAACGTTGCAGCTGGTACTGAAATCGGTTCACCTGCATTTACACAACTGGCGCTACAAAGCGTATTCGGTGGCGTAGGTCCTGTGTTTGTTGGTTTTGCACTGTTTTTCTTTGCCTTCACCACCATCCTGGCTTACTACTATATTGCCGAAACCAATGTCGCCTACCTGCGTCGTGCACTCAAGCTTGATATACCCCTGGTAATTGTCAAACTGGTTATCATGTTCATGGTAGCTTACGGCACCGTCAACACCGCCGGTTACATCTGGGATCTGGGTGATGTCGGTGTCGGACTGATGGCCTGGATCAACATTGTCGGTATCCTGGTGATCTTCTTTGTCTCCAAACCCACTATGAAAGCGCTACGTGACTATGAAGAGCAGCAGAAAGCCGGTGGCCCTATCACCTTTGATCCGGTGAAACTGGGCATCAAAAACGCTACCTTCTGGGAAGAACGCTTGGCAAAGCAGAAGTCTGAATAAACCTCCGTAAAAAGCCCGACCCTGTCGGGCTTTTTCTTAGCTAGCTCGTCGTATTATCTACCTGCAACATATCAAAATTATGCTTAGTTTCACTCTTTAGAGTGGATTTTTCCCGCAAAGCTCCTTAATATCGCTCAGCATGGACGCTGGCGATTTGGAACGCATTTTTTATCTATTGGGAGAAACAAATGGAATTCAATCCAAGAAAAGCAATCATAGTGGGCTTTACTTGTTTCATATTAACTGGCTGTGCAGCTCGACCAGTCTCAGGTTGATGGCAGCCACACCGCGCAAACTACTGAATCGATACGCTCAGTTGCTGATGCTCTGATCACCTCACCCTATTTGCAAATGCAACAACGGGATGACAACTCTCTGCTACTCGAATTTCCTGAAATCCAGGCTTTCAGCTTTGATGGAGCAAGTTTGAGTCAAGAGCTACAGGCAGCACTCACCGATGTTGCAGGGGCATCGATACAGAACACCCACCTGAACATTGAAGTGATCGGCCATACAGACAATATTGGCAACCCGGATTATAATCAGGCACTTTCTGAGAACCGGGCACGCCAGGTTGCTGACTTCCTGAACCAGCAAGGCATCCAGATGTCACGAATCCAGGTGACTGGAATGGGCCAGGAAGCCCCTATTGCCAACAACCGTACAGCAGAAGGTCGTGCAGCCAATCGTCGAGTCGAACTGATCATCTCCGAATGATCTGAATCGAGACACTACGCCCTGATACCAGCTTTGGGTCAGGGTTTGTGTACCTGGACCTTGCCTGAGAGTTTTTTATGCCATCTCATAAAATTGCAGTGTCAGCTTGCCTGGCACTGACAATGCTATTGACACACGGATGCAGTCTGCTATCACCTCAACCAAGCTGCCCAAATAATATTCCTGATATTGAACAGGGTATCGCGGGACATTCATACAACGGACGTCCTATCCAATACACCCGAATCGGCTGTGGTCATCAGACAACCCTGGTCTACGGTGCGATTCACGGCAATGAGCCCGCCAGCACAACCCTGACGGAACAATTAATAGAAAAACTCAAGCAACTTCCGGGAGATTGGCGCTATCAGCACCGGGTCATTGCAATCCCTGTCGCTAACCCGGATGGCTTACTGGCCAATACACGGGCAAATGCCCGAGGGGTGGATCCCAATCGTAATTTTCCAAGCCAAAACCGCATCAATAATCGTCAGTTCGGCATGCACCCCTTATCGGAACCCGAATCCCGGGCACTGGTAAACATCAAGAAAATCTACCCTCCCGACAGAATTCTATCCATTCACCAACCTTTGGCCTGTATCGACTATGATGGGCCGGCCATTCAGATCAGTCGGGCCATGGCACGTCATACTGACCTGCCAATCTGTAAACTGGGTGCACGCCCTGGCTCTCATGGCAGCTATGCAGGTGTGGAGCGTCAGATCCCCATCGTAACATTTGAAATGCGACCGGAGGATCATCACTTAAAGCCAGGGCAAATATGGACACGTTACGGCAGAGCTCTTATGGCAGGTATTGTCTATCCGGAAACGCCGCCAAATCTTTAAAAAAATCCAGCATCGGCTCATCCAGCTCATAAATATCAGAGCGGAAATGCAACCTCATTTTCGCGTCTGTATCAACAGTCCAATAAGCCAACAATACCGGGATGGGTTGATCCAAAAATAACTCCTGAGTCACACCAGTACTCAATAACTGCTCTAACGTACTTGCGGCATCGGTCTTGCTGACAGCCAGCAGCTTATGCGCCAACTCAGGAGCCTCCTGCAATCTGACACAGCCGGAACTCAATGCGCGCATGTTCTGACTGAAATATCCCTGGCTGGGTGTATCATGCAGAAAAATTGCTTCGTTATTTGGAAAACGTACCACTATCCGCCCTAACTCATTTTGGTCGCCAGGTGCCTGCGCAGCAGAATCCGGCCAGGATTACGCCAGTTAATCGACGCGGGACTCTGCGGGTTTCCATCGAAATCCAACACCTGTATCTGGTTTTCCTCCAAAAAACGCTGACTACGGCGTATCTGAGGCAACATATCCTCACGGTATACTGTTGGCGGCACAGTCCAGGAGGGATTAACCGTAATATGAGTCACCTCGCTCCACATCAGCGGGGTTTGGCGATCCGTTCGCCCAATTTGAGAAGCCTGCTGTACAAGGGGTTGAGAACCACCATCATATAACGCCAACTCAGCTCCGGCGATATCCACCAGTAACATCTGATCAGTGACTTTATGGCTCAAACGCCGGAAACGCTCCAGATTGACTTGCACTTTGAGCCGCTGATCATCAGTAAGCACCCCATACTTCTCAGCAACCCTAAAAGCCACACGTAGTCTCAGATATGGAATATAGTCTGGCCTGGCCAAAGCAAAAGCATCCGAAGGAGAGTCCACGCCCAAAAGGGCAAAATTAAGAATATGGTTAGCATCAAGCGTGACGGGTTGCCTATGCTCAGGATAAATTAAATAGGGTTCAATATTCGCCTGCAATGTTGGACCATAGTGTAAATCGCTCAATGCCGAAAAGTACTGACGTACTACCTCAAACTTTTTTGATTCATCTAAATCTTTACTTTGATCCAGCTGCTGGATCATTGAATCTACATCAGTTAAGCGATAACGAGAGGGTATTAAACCGTCATCAGCCAGCAGTTGAACCTCTTCATTTAGTTGCTGAATAAATTTAGAGGTTTGCCAGATAGCACTGGATTCTGTTATCCGAAGAAACTCATGCACATAAAACTCGTCTATCTTTGCTGCAGAGACAACACGTATATCAATAAAAAATGCACACAAAACAAACAATACTACCCTGTAATAGTTTCCCAACCCTGACATTTACGATTCCTTCGTCCCTTTTAAAATTGATTGGCTAGATTACCCTACAAACACAAAACTTCAACCCCGAAAATTAACTACTACTTAATAAACAGCCAGAGTTGATTAGATTTCATCAGGCATGTTATTTTAATCAACCAAATTGGCGCAAATGCAGTACAAATCTAGCCATCACCCTCTATTATGCTCATGGTGTATTCAGTCATGTTAAAGATAAACACTATTGGATTGGCGTATTTTTGTATGATTTTCTCTGCAAGTGCTATCTCTCATACAAACGAGATTGAAAACAGATTCATTCAAGCAGACCTGGTGGATATTCACTCCATTGATAATACGATTCAAGTAGACCTGGTCAACTCTGACTCCACTAAAAATCTTTTTCGACAAAATTTTTACGATGGCTTAACCACAGCTTATCTTCGTGAAGAAGTTGCTCATCAATTATCCTCAGCTCAACAAAATCTAAAAGCCATACATCCAGACCATTCAATTATAATAATGGATGCAGCACGCCCCAGAAGTGTATCCAGGCAGATGTTTGAAAAAATGCAGGGTACACGCTTTGAAAGGTATGTCGCGCATCCTGATAGTGGATCAATGCATAACTATGGTGTTGCTGTTGACGTCACTATTGTGGATGCCAACGGCGAAAGAATAGATATGGGGTTCATCCCATTTTATCAGAGCAGTGTCGCAATCTATTTAGGATATGCACACCTTCAGGCATTTGGCTTGAACGAAACACAAAAGGACAACCGCCAATTACTTGCTGACATCATGACTCAAGCTGGCTTTATCCCGCTCAGTCATGAGTGGTGGCATTTTGACGGAATACACAAGGATATCGCACGAGAGCAATTTAACATTATTGAATAATAATGTCGGCATGGCACCTCACCGGTGAAACGCTTCAAGGCCATCGACTGTTAAGCCGATTGATGATGCTCCTTAGTATTGTTTGCACCATCATCCAGATGTTTAACGATACGGCACATATTCATCATATAGCTTCGTACGTGGATTCTTCATAAACGCTTCAATCGCTTTTTCCGTTTTACGTTTTTTGAACGGAAACTGAGGTAAGAACTGTAAGCGCGAGAAATGAAATAACAAGTAATTGAGTGGGTGTACATATTTAGGCTTTCGCTTAGGACCAAGCTGATCCAGCCATTTCGGATTGGGGGTTGTCAGGTAATCATTCAGAAAGTCTTGTAGGTAATAAGGTTGCCCTAAGACCATTGCGTTAAATAATCCATGATTGGCACCTAAGCTAACGATTACATTTTTATTTTTTTTGGGATAGGGCAACCAGAGATTTAAGGGTCCTGTCATATTATAAAGATCGTTTGCCTTATCTCGCATAGGCACATGGGCTTCGACAACCTGCATAGGCTGATCAATATTAGAAGGAAACTGAATGCATGCAAATTGACCATGAATCCAAGCATACATAATACGACGCTTGCGATCAATCCTGACAGGGTTTGCAATCGCTATATTTAATAAAATCCAGGTTCCCATAAGAAAAGCTATAGCAAATAGACCAGACCCTATGCCTCTGCCATGGCGTTCGAGCATATCTAATTTGAACTCTTCATATGACATACCCGAACCAGTGAATCCAGGGTTTTTTCTATCTTCGTAACGTGCAAAAGAAGATAAGATACTTTCTTCTCTATTAAACATATTGTAGATAGCAGCATAAGCAACACCTGGTTTACCATCCGAGGCAAACCAACCAGGATTATATGCTGCTGCACTCCCCAGCATCAATGCAATAAAAACCATCTTAAAAAATGTATTAGCACCCATTGCGGTCATATGGGGAATTTCAATCAAATCATCATCGATCTTTGTAATGGACAGATTTAATGCCTCAATAACATCTGGATTTTCAGTGGGATTGGGTAGTAACTCTTCAGGTGTTAACGACATCCGGTTATCCTATAGTTTCTTTGATTATATAACTGTGATTTCAAGTGGCTCTATCATCGTAAACCGCTGTGACTCACCATCAGCGATTAAGCGATCAAACTCACGGTTAATCGCAGTCTCTTCTCATCAGAATAGGCAGATAAATCTAACGACACGACACCGGGCCCTACCCATTCTCGACGTACCTGATGACTTTGAATGCGTGCCCAGGTTGATGCACCTGTCATCATGCCATGGGCTCCGCGGGCTGATAGTTTTCTATGCTGATAGATAATTGCGCTAAATCAGCTTCATCAGTGAGGCCTTGAAACTCCACCTTTACAACCAAATCGTCTTCTATTTGTGAAGCATTAATCGGCCAGATCAGTTTTTCGAAGGCTCGCATTTCATCGTTAAAAAGAACTAGAAGTTGTTCTGACTGATCTAACGTATCAGAATCACTAGTGATTAGTTTTCTGGATTGAGTTAATTGAGCGTTAAATGCAGGACGTTCATCATCCCAGTACCTCTTACTACTTCCCCAAAACCCTTCAGAGATCCATTGCTCCAAGTCCGTTCGTTGGGAAGCGACGAAGACCAGTCCGATTGCAAGGAGCACTCCCCCTATAATGACTAAGGGCCAGGCAACAGCAGCAACAGCCTTGCCAACAATAGCTAACGCAGTAATTTTACTACCCGCCAGAGAGCCTAACAGTGATGCTGATAGCATCAAGCCACCCGCTCCTTGCAATGTATGTCCTGTCATCAGGCATAATCTTCACGGACTTTACCCTCCCATGCCTGCCCTGCAGAGATGAGTAAGCCAATCACCAGGCCTATTCCCCCTAATATCCTGGCTTGCTGTGCTCTCAATGCCATCTGAGTACTCGATATCCCCAGTTTGGGTCGTTGAGGAAGCACATAACCTCTACCCGGTAACCCTGCTATGGCATAGGCGGCGAAGCGGGTGGCGAGTTGAGCGGCGCCTTGGCTGGCGCGGATGAAGGTGGCTTCGGCTCTTAGCGAGCTGTAACTGGCAACGACGGTGCTGAAGGCGACGCTGAGCTGCACTGCAGGCAGGTTGGCGATTGCTCCGGCTTTGGATCGTGCATCAAATCGGTGATGGTCGTGCCAGTCTTTAATGGTTTTTTGGGCACTGAAGAGGGCCAGGGCCAGGGCAATACCCGATAGCCCGGCACTCGCTCTACCTGCTGCGGTATCCGTCACATAGTCATAGGTAGTTACGTTGATACTGCCAAAACGATGTGTATGCTGATGTAGACCGCTGTTTCTGCCATTAGGCGGTTGTCCGTCTGACGAGGCGAACAGGTTTGATGACTGACCTGTTAGAAATTTTTCGTAGTGTTGGTGTATTTGACTATTTAATTCACTGGTGGGAATGCGAACTCTTCGCTCTACCACACCTGCGAGTGTTTCCATGTGTGTGAGCTGAATACGGCTATTCCCATGAAAGAGCGTTGTAGCCACTTCAGTGTACACATTAAAGAATACTTGCTGCACACGTTCGATGACTGTTGAATCACCCAGCTGATTAACCATTTCGGAAGCCACTGAAATCATGCCAGCGAAGAGTGTAGCCCATTCCGAACCAGCTGAGTTTTCTCCCTCTATCTCATCCAGACTGAGTTTTTCGTAAACCGAGGCCGGGTGGATGCATTTAACCTAACGCCATCGACATACGAACCCAACTGACTGGCTGCAAAGCCAAGACAATCTTCGCAACGTCGCTGTTCAGCACCCAGCAGCGCCAGCTTGGCGGGTTCATGCACACCAGGACGTTGATCCAGTGTTTTCCAGTAATCCGCAAGCCGTTGGTACTTTTTACGTTGCTCTATCCCATAGGCCGCGAATTGATGTCGTTGCTCATCGGCTGATCGGTTAAATGGATCTGAGCTAAATACTTTCCGGGTAGCATAAGTGACGTTATTCCATAGCTGTATGCCCGGATCGACGTATCGCTTATCAATCGACCGCTCTAATTTATCAACGGCGGCAATGGCTTTAGCCGTGGTGAGGGCGTAGTGATGTTCAGTTTCATAGTATTGGATATTGGCTTCTTCAATTTCCAATAAGCGCAGCAGGTCTTTGGCTTCGCCCAAGGTGTCTTGTATGGCTACGATTCGAGCATATTCATAGCGCTCTCGAATATGTTCATTGTCGCTGTTTTTCATTTGCTCGAAGGGGGTGATATCCAGTTGACCGATCGCCGTATGACGAAGCACATTAGCTTCACGCTCTTCCGGGTC
>NZ_JRLB01000053.1 GCF_000764495.1 Nitrincola sp. A-D6 | reverse complement strand
CTATTTCTCTGACCAGCATCGAGGCATCATAGGGATTGGCATAGATCAGATCGACCTTACCTGCGCGGATATCACTGCGCTGTTTTTCGAAGCTGTCATAGAGCTCAAGGTGAATGGGTATACCCAATTTTCGCTGTAAATAGGTATTAAAATAGAACCAGCCGGATATATGATCCGGTGCAAAATCGGGACTTACGGTAAGATTTAAGGGCATGCACAACTCCTTTACATCAGTGTTGCATAGAGGGCTTCACTTTCACGAATCTTACTTCGGGAAGGCTTGCGTCTTACCGAGGTATATCCAACCAGTTCACCATTTCGCATATTGGGAATAACTGTCGCCTTAACCCAGTAATAGGTGCCATCTTTGCGCAAATTCTTTACAAAGCCCTGCCACTTTTTACCTTCAGCTACGGTATCCCACAAGCCCTTGAATGCCACTGCAGGCATATCCGGATGACGAAGAATATAGTGATTCACACCGATCAACTCTTCGCGGCTATATCCGGACATATCTACGAATGCCTGATTTGCATGGGTAATAATACCCTGCGGGTCGGTTCTGGATACTATCAGCTTACCGTCGGGATAAGGGACTTCCTTATCCACGATAGTTGCCATACGCTCCGTTCCGTCATAATAACGAATCAACGCTTCCCGTACCTGACCGGTATCTTGTTCTGACATAGTTCATCTCCCCCGCTGAACTCAGCACGCCCCTTGTTCAGAGGCGCCACTACGTGACTTACAGAATCTTACCGATAGCTTCCGCTGCACGTTTCACATCCAGGAAGATAAGTCCAAGACGCGCATTTGTTTTTGCGACAACCGTCAGTACTGAATCCTTGTTTGCGTGAGTCATCAAAATGTAACCGGCTTTACCTTTCACCAGAACCTGTTCCAGCTCCCCTCGTGCCAGTTCTTGAGCAGTACGTTCACCCAATGACAACATGGCTGCGCTCATGGCACCCACACTATCTTCGTCCATGGACGCAGGCAGCATTGAATCGATCATCAAACCATCCGTAGAAATTACTGCAGATGCTTCAATCTCAGCCGAAGTACTGTTCAGATCATTAAGAATGGAAGTAAGCATTTCTGAGCGCATCGTTTTCTCCTTTACGCCGTTAGCACAAATGTCGCAGTTAATTTTTCACTTTTACTTTAGTAATCCAGATATCGGCGCATAAGCACCGAAAGCAGATTGACAAAGGACTGACGGTTCAGTGTTGGCATCCCCTCCAGAACCAGTAAGAATTTCTGGTGACCCACATGCAGAGTCCAGAAACCCAGTTCACTGTGGCCAGCTGCATCCAGTAACCCCCAGGAAACACTATTGAAACCCAGGTGTTCCCGCAGCAAGCGCTGATGACGCTCATGCATCAAAACAATATCGGCAGATAATGCAGCCAGAGCTTCCGCTTCTTCATCAGCATACCCAGACTGCCCCAGACAAAAGCCCTGCTCATCAGCCAGCAGAACTCGACCTTCCGCCAACTGCGGCAAATACTCAGGCAAGAGTTGCTCTATTGACCCGGTGGGCACGGCTTCAGGTTCTGTAGTGAGCTGCAGGAAGCCTCTTTCTGTCAGCCAGCCCATCAACTCCTGCGCTTCTTTTTCGTTATATCCCGTCAATTTTTTCAATACCGCTGGAAAATAAGGTACATGAGTATCGGCACTGAGGAGTTGTAACAGCAAAGCTCGGCGCTCATCCACCTCCGGACTCAGTGTCGCATAATAGGAGCCACTGGGGGTCACCTGAAAAAACTCTGTAATTTCACTCTGGTCTTGATTCACAGTTGAACTCCGATTTCATTCCAGATAGGGTGCAGACCATTGCTGCTAAGGGTTAAAAAATCCAACAGCATCCGCTGCCACTAAAAAGGTAAACACATAACGTTGCGGCACGGCCAACTCAGAGAGCATCTGCCTGGGGCTGAGTCGCTTACTGAACCAGAGTTCCGCAAGTGTTCTGGCATGGGGCGTCAGATCAAAAACTGTAAAGTCTGGCTTGCGTAGCAATTGCACTGGTTTATGTAGATCGATAGTTTCTGGTATCCGCCCACGGGAAGTCAGTAAGGCAAGCTTCCACAGCAACTGATCAGCTATAATGTGCCGACTGGTTTCTTCCAGCAGAGGCACTGAAGGTTCAAGGGTTGAGAGAAACAGCTCATCCAGACCGAACCTGGCTCTGGCCATATGTAACAGCAGATCAGCGTCCAGATCACAATAGAAACAATCGATCTCGGGCAGGTAGATCAATACACCAGGTAAACCGGATACCTGTTGCGCCTGCTTACTCTGCCGGCCAGTCTTAACGGCTAAAACCACCCAGGGCAGCAAACTGCTATCCATATTAAAACGCACCCGTCTTAGCCCGCTTGGCTCACTCAAATCCTGGTCTGGCAGGTGTCCGCAATAATCATTGATATTTTTCTGATCAGAATCACTGGCATCGGTTTTCTCAGGTGCTTGAGCCGTACGATTAATCTCAGCAGGTTTATCAGCTGCAGAGGTTTTTACCGCTGTTACCTGATGAGCATCTGGCGCCTGCTTTTCTTCGCCTTCATGGCGCCGATGGGCCATGACTAAATGTGCCTTTGATATGACTTCCTGAACACCATGCCGGTCCAAAGGAAACAGCGTCTTACCAGAGTCAGAGAGTTGCTTGCCCTTGTTCCACTGCTGCATTGCTTCAAGGCCGGCTTGTTTTCGCGCCTGCCATTCAGCAAATACAGTATTCCTATCAGATACCTCTGGCACTGCCGGATCGGCTTGCTGTAACGACTGTGCCAAGTGATCTAATTCAGTTGAGAGTCCATTCAGCGTAAGCGGCCGCTTTAGCTCAAAAAAACCCTGAGGCACATCCCCCCTTCAGTCAAGGC
>NZ_JRLB01000052.1 GCF_000764495.1 Nitrincola sp. A-D6 | reverse complement strand
CTTTTCGTTGCGGCTTCGCCTTCACTACAAAGCCGTGCGTGCTGGCGGCATTATGGTCGCATGGCTTCCTGAAGTTTGCTTCGGAAAGAATGTGCAATATTCACTACTTTTTGAGCGTAGCGCCAAGCATCAATACTCGGCAGTTCCGTTCCGGTGCTGCTAGCAAGTAAGTCACAAAACGCACTTTGCATTGTGGGTTGCCAGTAAGATGGGTTACTGCCAATATCGGCAGCAGTATTTTTTTCAGGGTGCCAAGGGCTGGCCATGCAAATTACCGCTTCATCGTGCCACTCCAGCATCCATAACCAGTCGCAGCACTTCGCCGCCGTTGGCGGCGGGGGGACGTCCACTACGTGGCCGCCCGTGTGCTCGGGCGTTATGGCTGCAAGGCATCGTTAACGTTTGCTTCGGAAAGTACGTGCAACCTTCACTACTTTTGAGCATTGTGCCAAGTATCAATACTCGGCAGCTCCGTTTCGGTGCTGCTAGCAAGTAAGCCACAAAACGCACTTCGCATTGTGGGTTGCCAGTAAGAGGGGGTTGCTGCCAATATCGGCAGCCGTATGTTTATCTGGGTGGCAGGGGGGAGGCTATGCAAATTACCGTTTCATCGTGCCATTCCAGCATCCATAACCAGTCGCAGCACGTCGCCGCCGTTGGCGGCTGGGACGTCCACTACGTGGCCGCCCGTGTGCTTAGGCGTTAGCACTGCAATACAAGGGGCTAGTAATTTGAGAAAAGTATTAGTAAGTGCCTGCCTTCTGGGGAAAAGGGTTCGATACGATGGTGGGAGCCTTTCGGTGAATGATCAGCTTATAGAGAGGTGGATATCTGAAGGCCGGGTTGTTTCAGTTTGCCCCGAAGTTGAGGCTGGAATGACTATCCCAAGGAAACCTGCGGAAATTTTCGAAGGAAGCGGAGGCAGTGTATTAGACGGCGAAACCGATGTTGTCGAAAAGGGTGGGGATATTGTCACCGACGATTTTATTGCAGGTGCCTCGATTGCCCTGGAATTGTGCAAAAAATTTAACATTGAAATAGCAATACTGGCCGAATCTAGTCCCTCATGTGGAAGTTCATTCATCTATGACGGTAGCTTTTCAGGGAACCGAACTCCCGGCATGGGTGTTACAGCAGCGTTGCTACGTCGGTATGGTATTCAAGTGTTTAGCCAGTATGAGATAGCAGATGCTAACAAGGCCATTCACGCGACAAGCGCATGATGGCGAACGTTAACAGTATCTGACTCGGCACCTTGACAATACCTACGCTGTAACTACAATGTAATTCATGAGCCATCTCACCTTTGACTGGGATCCTCGCAAGGATGCCTCTAATCGAAAGAAGCATGACGTCTCGTTCAACGAGGCCAAAACTGCCTTTACAGACGAGTTCGGGCGCCTAATAGCGGATCCTGATCATTCTACTGACGAGGACCGATTCATACTCCTCGGAACGAGCATCCATTCTCGTTTGCTGGTGGTGTGCCACTGCGTTAGAGACGGTGAGACCATCCGAATCATCTCTGCGCGAAAGGCTGATAAGCAAGAGCGAAAGACTTATGAAGGGTATAGGTATGCGTGATCACTACGATTTTTCAGACTCCGTTAAGAATCCTTATGCCAAAAAGCTCAAGAAGCAGGTTACGATTAGGCTGGATGAAGATACCGTTGCGTATTTCAAGAATCTGGCCGAGGAAAAAGACCTTCCGTATCAGAGCCTAATTAATCTCTATCTGCGCGACTGCGCACAGTCACATAAAGACCTTAAGATTGAGTGGCAATAAACTGTTAACAAACGGCTGCTGTCGGACAGACAAAAGCTCCGGCCAAAAAGCGGCCTTCACTTTTTACTACCGCAGAGCCGGGCGTTAGGGCTGATCGTAGTGACCACCAATAGCGAAGATATAAATGGACTTTTCATCGAACCGATATATTAAGCGATCTTTCTGTGATATACGCTTAGACCACAGTCCTGAGAGGTTGTGCTTTAGTGGTTCAGGTTTTCCCAGACCGGAAGATGGGTCGTCCGATCGCAGCATTTCATTGAGCAATTTGCACAAGGCCTTGTGTAATCGTTTGTCCTTTTCACGCAAAGCCTCATACGCGTTCCAGGTGTTGCCCTCAAATACCAGTGATCTCATCCATCTGCTCACTAGTTGGTTTATAGCCTTTTCCATGGGTGTGAGTTGCAAGTGAGTCGGCAATCTGTTGCATAAGACTCTTACTTTGGAGAACGTGAAGGGTTTCTTGTTCTTGCTCCCAGTCGTCGGCGCTCATAACAACGAAAGCCTCTCCTGCTCGTCGAGTAACCTTGAGCGGCTCATGTCTGCTAACCACTTGCTCTACAACGCTCTTCAGGTTGTCTCTGAATTTGTTTACACTGATCGTATCCATTACAGCACCTTAATGTACGGAATTTCCGTACAAGTATACGTCAAGAGTCCTAACAAGGCCAAACACAGCGACAGCTTTTTCGTTGCGGCTTCGCCTTCACTGCAAAGCCGCGCATGATGGCGGCGTTAGCACCAAAAATTTGAGATATGGCAAAGGTTAAGAAAAAGTTCACTCCGGCTCAAAAACTTGCAAAGAAAGCCGCGAAGTTCGAGCGACAAAATAAATACCAGTGGGTCTTTATGAACGGCAAGCAAGTCAGAATAAAGCGGCCATCGACTGTGGATGGCATACCGGTAGATCAGTTCATCGAGGAGAATGCCGATCCGATCTGGCTTCACCAGAATGAAATGTGGGAGCTGATCCCGGAGGAACAACCGGACAGCCACGGTTGTTTGACAGCCAGCTGACTGATAAGCCGTCCACGATAGTTACGCTTCAGGTACTTTTGGGAGTTATCAGCCATTTTGAAAATTTTTTAGAAGGGCGATTAACAAGCACTATGACGAGAAAAATATTAAGTTTGAAACAGAAAAGGAACAATCACGCTAAACCAGTGGGTGATACAACCGAAGCTGTGTCTGAGGGTGATCCACAAACGCGTTTTTTGAATGGTGTGGCCATCAATCCAACGCCGGGCATTCGCTTGGAGTTGGGTTCTAATCAGGCCACGGTGCGCGCGATGGACTTGATTACGCCGATCGGAATGGGGCAGCGAGGCTTGATAGTTGCTCCACCGGGAGTCGGGAAATCAACGATTCTGAAACATATCTGCCAAGCGGTGGGTAAGGCGTATCCCGAGATTAAACTTTATGCTTTGTTGATAGATGAGCGACCCGAAGAGGTCACTGATTTTAAGCGTAGCGTCCCGGCTGAGGTACACGCTTCATCCTCGGATGAGAGCTATGCTCATCATGTTCGTGTTGCCGATGAGCTTCTTAGCACCGCCCGCCATCAAGCTGGCGAGGGTCACGACGTCATGATTGTGATTGATTCACTAACAAGGCTTTCGCGTGTGCATAATGCGGAGCAAAAGAACAGTGGTCGTACTATGTCGGGCGGGATTGATGCTCGGGCGATGGAGATTCCACGGAAATTGTTTGGCTCTGCGCGGAAAATCGAGAATGGTGGTTCGCTTACCATTTTGGCAACTATTTTGGTTGATACCGGCAGCCGCATGGACCAGGTTATATTTGAGGAATTCAAGGGTACGGGAAATATGGAACTGGTTTTATCAAGAGATGTTGCCAATCAGCGAATTTTTCCCGCGCTGGACATCGCGAAAAGCAGTACGCGCCGTGAAGAGCTGCTGTTAGATCCGAAGGAGCTGGAAACAATAAGAGCGCTGCGCCGGGCGCTTACCGGTCTCAAGCCGATAGAGGGTACTAAAAAACTGGTCGATCTGCTGGAGAAGCACCCAACAAATGCCGAGCTTCTGAATACTATACGGGGGACGCTCACCGATTGAATCCAGAGGAAGAAAAGAAATAAGGGGACATGCATTGGATGAGTAGAGTTGATCGCTCGAAGCCTAAACTGCCTGGATTATCCTTGGCAGCGCCAACAGGACACCCAAGTTGGTCTGCAGCCTTAACAATGGCAGTCACCCGAGCTATTTTCGCTCCGGCTTCGTCTCCACAAAAATAGCCGGGTGTTGCCTGGCGTTAAGGGGGTTGAGTTTTGAGACTTAAAGGAAAAGTTGGTTTAGTCACAGGTGCAGCTAGAGGCATCGGTGAGTCAATTGCCAGACATTTTGCAGCTGAAGGTGCATTTGTTTATGTCACTGATATTGATCAAGAGAATGGACAACAAGTAGCGTCATCTATTGGCCATACCGCTAAGTTTTTGCTGCTAGATGTTCGAAATGAAAATGCTTGGCAAGAGATTACTGACAATATAGTTGAAGCACACGGTCGGCTCGACATTGTAGTCAATAATGCGGGAATTACGGGCTTTGAAGAAGGCTTTGTTCAACATGATCCTGAGAATGCAACTTTAGATGCTTGGCGCAAGGTACATGCAACAAACCTCGATGGGGTGTTTTTAGGTTGTAAGTACGCCATAAAAGCTATGCGTGCAAAAGGTCATGGTTCCATTATTAATATATCGTCACGCTCTGGCATTGTGGGTATTCCAACCGCAGCTGCTTATGCTTCTAGTAAAGCGGCAGTAAGAAATCATACAAAAAGTGTAGCGTTGTACTGTGCGCAGCAGAATCTGAAGGTGCGGTGTAATTCAATTCACCCTGCTGCAATTCTGACACCAATGTGGGAGCCGATGCTGGGGAATGGGCCTGAACGTGAGGCTAATATGGCCGCTATTGTTCAAGATACGCCGCTTAGACGTTTTGGTTTGCCTGAGGAAGTTGCCTGTGTTGCTGTGATGTTGGCTTCAGATGAATCTGGGTATTTGACAGGAACGGAGATCAACATTGATGGCGGTATTCTGGCAGGTTCAGCAGGAACGCCTGCAAAATAATGTCTAACAATGCGCAGCACTTGCAGGGCGTTAGGCCTCAGGAGGAAGTCATGTTCGACCATCAAAGCGGTGAATTTCTTTATCTCGAAGATACACGTATTTACTACGAGACCACCGGGACATTGCAGGGTCATCCGATCGTTCTTTTGCATGGCGGCCTCGGTAGTCTCGAAGACTTTTCTCCCATCATTAACATGATTCCGGACTCGTTTCACGTTATCGCAATGGATATGCGGGGTCACGGTCGATCTCAACTGGGAGCTAAACCCCTCACATATCAACAGTATCAGGCTGATATTCAGGCACTTATCGCGCATCTTGGCCTGAAGGAATACTCGCTTATCGGCTTCAGTGACGGAGGTATTGTCGCCTACCGAATTGCTTCAGGAAATCAGGCAGTGAAGGCACTGATCACTATCGGCTCTCAGTGGCGCATTTCTCTTCATGACTCATCGTTTGATATTCTTGCAGGCGTTACACCCCAAATGTGGATAGAGATGTTTCCAGAGGCGCCAAAAAATACGCTGCGCTTAACCCACAAGGAGATTTCAATAGACTTGTTGAATCTTGCGTCGCTCTCTGGACTGATCTCAGCTCGGCAGGCTACCCACAGGACTTAATTGCACGTATTGAGTGCCCGACACTTATTCTTAGGGGCGATGGCGACTTCCTTCTTTCATTGGCTGAAGCGGCGGAAGCCAAAAATAAAATTGTAGGGTCATCCTTTGGTAATATTCCTTTGGCTGGTCATGCCGCCATGGAGGATGCCCCGGAAACCATCGGGAAACTAGTTTGTGAGTTTTTGATCAATCCAAGAAAAGTACAGATTGAAGCCTAATATTACAATCCACCGGACCTTCGGCAAGCTGCGCTTGCCTCAGTCCGGTGATTTTCAACGTATGCATAAGCCGGAGAGACCTTTGAAATTCTGCCAATACGGCTCAAATAATGGACGCATAGTGTTCTACTTTCATGGGGCACCTGGAGCACCAGAAGAGGGCAGCATTTTTGATTTGGAAGGAAAAAGTCACGATTTGACGTTTATTTGTTTAGATCGATTTTCTGTTGATCCATCCATCAAGGGAGAGGCCTATTACAAAGCTCTGGCTGCGGAAATTTCAAGAATAGCCTCCGGGAAAAAAGTAGACTTTGTAGGCTTTTCAATTGGTGCATTTATTGCTGTGCAAATCATCCGTTACATGCCCGACAGCGTAGATAACCTGCATTTAGTTTCTGCAGCCGCACCACTCGAAGCTGGCAGTTATCTTGATGCCATGGCTGGGAAACAAGTGTTCCAGCTGGCAAAAGCAGCACCCGCCCTGTTCGTTTTGTTATCTTATTGGCAGGGGCTTCTCGCTTGGCTTTCTCCAAAGCTTTTATTTCGCTTGCTGTTTGCTAGCGCCGCTGGGGAAGATAAGTTATTGGTTGCTGACAATGAATTCCGCGCAGCCCTCACCAAAGCATTGAAAGCCTGCTTTGTTGGCCGAGTCCGAGGTTATGCTAGAGACATTGGCCTTTATGTGAAGCCATGGAAAACTTCTCTCGTCCAGGTATCAGTCAATACTCATATTTGGCACGGCGCCGAGGACAATTGGTCTCCACCGCCAATGGCTGAGTATTTGGGATCAGCGATCCCTGGTTGTACCTCGACAAAAGTATTCAATGGGTTATCACATTATTCATGCCTGTACAAAGCGGTGCCTAGCATATGCAATAGTTTAGGCAATGCATAACCGCTGGTTAAATCGTTCGCTCCGCTCATTGGGACGGGCTAAAGCCCGTCCCTTAACCAAACGTTAGCAACCTCAGGAAATAATCTGTGTTTACATATATTTGTCTCGGAACCAATGATCTTGAACGTGCAATCAAGTTTTACGATGCTGCGCTCGCGCCACTTGATCTTAAGCGCTGCAAAACCGATGGCGAATCTAACTGGGATGGCTGGGCAGGTTGGGGAGTATACGAAGCTGGAGTTGAAGAGCTTGCACTGTGGGTTTGCTCTCCATTTAATTCGCAAGTGGCCACTGCCGGAAATGGCACCATGGTTGCGCTGCGCGCAAAAACATGGCTAGAAGTGCAGAGTTTTTATAAAGCTGCCCTCGAAAATGGCGGAGTATCTGAAGGTCCACCCGGCCTAAGACCGGAGTACAACCCGGATTTCTACGCGGCTTATGTCTATGATCCAGACGGAAATAAAATTGCAGCTGTATGCAGAGGCTTCACCCATGATCAACAAGCTTAGCTGTTGGCGATATGCAACGGTTTGTAACAATCGTAGGTGTGGCTCGTTGCGGCTTCGCCTCCACTACATAGCCGCGCATACTGGCGGCGTTATATGCTCAACTAACTGACAACGGGAACGAACAAATAAATGAGAAGCGAGCTCAGATCCAGGATAATCGAAGTCTGCAACAAAAAAATAGCTTCAAAAGGTGATTCAGTAGGCGTCTCTTTTTATGCATTCTTCGCGAACAAGAATGATAACCCAAAACTGCTAATGGAGGCTGCGACTTGGTGGATTCAGACGCACGAGCTAGATCATTTTGAAAAGGCGCATAAAGTTAAAGGGATGGTAGAAAGTGGGCTCTGATTATAGGTATCAAGCACATAACTAAACCAAGCACAGCCATCGCAGCAGTAGCCAAAGAATGCGGATGCTGCTTTCAGTTCGATAACACACCGACTGCCGTCGGGCACAGGCATACAGTTGCATGGACTGCTGCAAAAGCTATGTCCTAGGAGCCCGTATGTTCAATCCTATCCATTATTCGCCCAGCGTTGAAACAATAGGCGATGACGAGTCACAGATCGTTAACGATATTCTTGCGATGATGGCGGCCTCGCAGCGTGCCAGTATGGATCGCCATCGCCATGCCCACCGCGATGCGCATTCGAAGAGCCATGCGGTCCTCAAGGCACGGCTTACCGTACGGGAGAATCTCCCTGCGCATTTGGCCCAAGGGATCTTCTCCCAACCATGTAGTTACGAAGTGATGGTTCGTTTGTCGTCGGCACCCGGTGACATTCATTCCGATAAAGTGCCAGCCCCGCGCGGATTCGCGATCAAAGTGATCGGGGTCGAGGGCGAACGGCTGATCCCGGAACTCGATGGCCGGAATCAGGATTTACTGATGGTGAACTTCCCCGTGATCGCCTTCGGAACGGTTGCCAAATATAAAAAACTCCTCGGGCTTCTGGAAAAGAACGCGCAAACACCCGATTTTTTCCAGAGGATCGTCGCAGGCACTGCACGCGCGTCCGAAAACTTCGTTGAGGCGCTCGGCAAGACTCCCGGAGCGACACTTCAAGGTCTCGCTCGCGACAACAACAACATCCTCGGTGAGACCTATCATACCCAAGCGGCAATACGGTATGGCGCCCATGTCGCAAAACTTTCGCTGCAACCGAAGTCTGACAATGTCCGGTCCCTGACCGGGGAGCTGGTCGAGGTCGACGGGCATTCCACCATGCGTGATGTTGTCAGAGAGTTCTTTTCATCTGATGGCGCAGAATATGATTTGCGGGCTCAACTCTGCGTCGATCTTGACAAGATGCCGGTCGAGGATGCGGCAGTATTGTGGGAGGAATCGCTGGCACCGCAAGAAAGCATTGCGACGCTGACTATCGACCCACAGGATTCCTTTAGTCCCGCCCGGCGCGTCTATGGCGACGACGTCCTGTCATTCAGCCCGTGGAACGGCATCGAGGCGCATCGTCCGCTGGGCTCCATTATGCGGGTGCGCAAGCTCGCCTATGAGCGCTCGACCGCTTTTCGTCATACCGGCAACGCTGTCGAACGCCGGGAGCCTGACAGCCTCGACCAAGTCCCCGATTGACGGGATCCGCCATAAATTAAGTTTTTTTCTACCACGGAGACCCCATGACCAAACCCGATGACCCCCGTCTGGAAGATGAAGCCCGCTTGGAAAAAATCCGGCGACGAATTGACGCTGCTGTGCAGGATGCCCCGCAGCTCGCCAAGATTGCGCTGGAGGCGATGATCCGCGATCACAATCCAGAACTAAAAGGCAGCGCAGATTCGGCCGGGCGTGCCGGGATGCGGTCGGGCAAGGTGTCGGAACTCACCGCGATGGGCACACTCAAACCAGGCGGTGCCGAGCGGTTGCAGCGCATTTTTGACTTGACGAATGGCAACATGGACGGCGCCCAGAAAGTTTCGACCCTGCACGACATGCGCTTCGTTTTTTTCGATAACAATACGCGCCTGCTCTTCGCGACGGCCTATGATGGGGATTGGGACACCTACATCAACGATTTCGTGACAAAGATTCCTGATCTGATGAACCTGCTTTTCGACAATCTCGAAGGCTGGCCGGGGATCACCAGTCCCAAGTGCAAGGATTATATTCTCGGCCTGCAAATTAACGCCTCCGGATGGTTCGTTGCCAATCCGCAGGTAACCGTGGTCGATTGTCGCCGACTGCAACGCACGGAAGAGGCGCTTGACACGTTCCTTGACGCGATGTCGACTCGTCAGGATCTGGACCCCGATACCCTTGCAGCGCTTGACGCCCTGACCGAAAATATTTCCCAACCCGAAGGCGTGGATTACTGATGTCTATCATCGCCAACATGAAAGCACTCTTCCGCCGGGAAGATGTGAAGCTTGAACTGGATGACATTCAGGCCATGATTCTGCGGTCGCGCCCGGAGCCCTACGTCGGGATCCATGCCATGCTGCATATCGAAGATGTCGCCGGTGGTCGTGATCTACTCGCGCGTCTGGCGCCGCATATCCCGTCTGCGCGGGACTGGGCAGAGAACCTATCGTCATGGACCGGGGTGGCGATCAGCCATGCCGGTCTCGAGGCGCTAGGGCTGCCTGAGAAGTCGCTCAAGTCGTTTCCGATCCAGTTCCAGGAAGGAATGGCCGGTCGCGCTGGGCAACTGCTCGATCACGGTCCGAACGCACCGGAAAACTGGGACGAGGCGTATAAGCCGGGAAACTGCCATATCGCCCTGACCATCTATGCCATCGACAAATCCGCCCTTAAAGCAGCGGACGTCACGGCACGAGAAATTCTCAATCAATCGACAGGCGTGACACTCATGGGAACCCATGAATTCGGGGCCGACGAATCCGCAGCGAACCCTTTCGGATATCGCGATTCCATTTCCCAGCCGACGGTAAAAGGAGCAGGCGTGGATGCGCAGCCGGGCCAGGAACGCGCGGTTGCCCCCGGAGAATTTATTCTGGGCGAGAAAAGTGAGACCGGCGCGCCGCTTGGCATGCCCGTTCCTGGACCGCTTGGCCGCAACGGGTCGTTCGTGGTTTTGCGAAAATATGCAAGTCGCGTCGGGGCCTTCAACGACTACCTGAAATCACAGGCTGCCGACGAGGATGGCCAGGATTTAATCGGCGCGAAAATGTTCGGACGCTGGCGAGGCGGTGCGCCGCTGGTCTTGTCTCCCGACCGGGATGACGAGAAGCTCGGTGCCGATTCACAGCGCAACAATGACTTCGACTTTTCAGACGACCGCAGGGGGCTCATGTGCCCACATTCGAGTCACATGCGCCGCCTGAACCCGCGCGACAGCCAGGTTACGATACTGACCGATGTGCACATCCACCGTATCATTCGCCGTTCTTCCACTTATGGACCGAAATGGAGTCGGGACGTGACGCAGGCGGACGATGCCGCTGAGGATCGCGGTCTGTTCTTTATCTTCATCAGCGCGCGGGCATTCGACACAATCGAATTCATGCAGCAGGAATGGATCAACGGCGGAAACTTCGTCGATCTTGGCGATGAACGCGATCCTATTGTCAGTCTTCAGGAGAGTGACGGAGGACGCTTTACGATCCCTCAGAAACCGGCTCGAAAACGGATCAACGCAGTCCCAACTTTTAATGTCATGAAGGGCGGCGAGTATATGTTCATGCCGTCACTGACAGCACTCAAGTGGCTGGGTGCCGGTGAGTGGGACGAATAGGGCGGGCGAAAGAAAGTGGTGCTGAACCCCCACCCGTTTGCGGTGCTTAATCAAGCGGGTTTCGGAATCTTCAAGCGGGCGTTATGCCTCGGACAGTAGCCCCTGCCTTGAAAATAATCTAATTTAAGCGCTAAATTAAGTGGGTATTGACTCCGTCTATACAACTAAACTCCACTCGGTAGCAGGAGAGGCTAATTGGAACTGATATTTTTCAGCAGTTGGGAAAGCTTAATTCGCACGCTGGTTGTCGGTCTGCTAGCCTACGTCGTGCTGGTCGTTTTCCTGCGTCTCTCTGGTAAAAGGACGCTTTCCAAGATGAACGCCTTCGACTTGGTTGTGACTGTCGCCCTCGGCTCGACTCTGGCCACTGTGCTGCTGACGAAGGATGTTCCCCTGGCCGACGGGGCGCTGGCCTTTGCGTTGCTGATCGGGCTCCAATTCGTGGTTACCTGGTCAAGCGTCCGCGCGAAGTGGGTGCGACAGGCGGTGACCGGCGATCCAGTTATGCTCATGTATCGCGGTGAGTTTCTGCCTGCAGCCCTGCGACAAGCGCGGGTTACCGAGGCAGAGGTGCAGGCAGCAGTGCGGGCGGCCGGGATTGGCTCGCTGGGCCAGGTGAAAGCGGTCGTGCTGGAGACTGATGGCTCAATCAACGTGGTAGGTGCCGACGCTGGCGAGGACGAATCTAGTCTCATAGGCGTGGTTGGTCACGCCGAACCAGGCGCTGCACCTGACCCTGCCCGCAGGTGATCTTGGTCGTTATGCAGCAATAGAGAATTTGTTTAAACTCAATTTAATCTACAAGGATATAATATATGACAGAGATGAATAAACTTCCCGCGAACACTCTATTCATCGAAGTATCCGGCTCTGGATTGCCAGAGGTCGACGGCCTTTATGTCCCTTCAGAGGCTCCTCCAACCAAATCAGAGGCAAATGTTATGTCTAGCCGTGGTTATTGGAACGGTAAGCTGGCATGGGATCGTGCTGATGGTAAGGCTGCCAGAAGTCCGGCGATATCTTACTCAATCGGATTTAAATCCTGGCGAATTTGCCGCCTGGATGGGCATCTGGCATACGAAATTACCTGTGAAGATGAATTACCACCTACAGATCGTCAGTGGAATGTTTATAAAATGGGTGTTGCTCCAGCTCCGAAAGTTGTGATTCACCACTCAGATCCTCGATGAGCCTGAACTCCTTGTTGGGCGAGAAGAGGATTGATCGACGGTGGCGTCTATCAGTACTTTTGAGCTGGGGACCCTGAATATTTTAGTTGGACTGAAGACGCTCCGGAAAAGTTTCGTGCGGCACCAGGCAAAGATGCCTTTGCCTCCAACGCGTTACAGCGTTATATTTATTGGGCTCAGCAATCAAAAGGATTCAATGGTGAATGTGGATAAAGCGAAAAAACGCATATCGAAACGTGTTAAGCGAGGTTTCAAAGGCTATCCGCAAATATCATTAGACTACTTTGGTAAAACTACGAGTTTTGCAACAGAAGTGGTCATTACTTTTTTATCTGAAGAGAATGCAGAGCCTCAAATACAACGATTTACGAGTGAAAAAGATGTTCGAGAAGATGAAGCGATTCAATCTGTATTATTGAAAATCATTGAACGAGCAGAAGCTAATACGGTGGTAGAAAATACAGTAATATCAGTGTATTAATGACAGTTAATCTCGCAACCTCTTGGGCGTAAAATGCCTCATGTGCATCAAAGGTTGAGTCTGAAGTTTGATCTATACTTAACTGAGTTTAAATACGCAGGATGCTTGCAAGCTTGCGCCGTTATGGCTGGCTTGAGATACCCGGAGAGATCATATGAATCTGGAAGATGAGGCTTTTAATGCCCTGATCAAGTACACCAAAGCCTTGTCGGTTGCTCTGGGTTATCGCGACCTGTCAACACAACTTCACTCCGATCGTGTGCAAGGCCTTTCTGCAAGCATTGGGAAATCCTGTGGTCTGTCACATACAGAGATTAATACCCTTATTGTTGCTGCTGCGTTCCATGACATAGGTAAAATCGGAATACCTGATAATATCCTGTTTAAGCCTTCTCAACTTGATAAAACTGAGTGGGAAATAATGAAACGACACTCCGAAATCGGAGAGGAGATAATGCTCGCCACTGAACTGACAGGTTCCAAACAGGCTGCCCAGTTGATTCGGCACCACCATGAGCATTACAACGGAATGGGCTATCCAGATAAACTTGCAGGAGAGAATATTCCGATAGGCTCCCGTATCATCAGCATTGCTGACAGCTATGATGCAATATCGGTGACAAGGTCATATCATCATGTCAGAACCCACCAGGAAATCATGGCTATATTGCATGAGGAAACCGGAGAAAAGTACGATCCGGAGCTAATGCGTGTTTTTTGTGAAATTATCGAGACCAGTCAATTCAAGGCAGCAAAAGCCTGATTCATCACAAAACCGTATCTGACGATGGGTATAGGGATCTTAAATCGCCATAAAAAATGATCATGAACAGGCCGCTTTCAATGGCAGGACGTGAACAGACACCACGAGAGGAAATTGCGAACTCGGTCAGTCATGGCATAGGGATGTTTGCGGCACTGGTCGGTGCTTTCTTTCTTATTAAGCATGCCGTGATGCTTGGAGACCCCGCATTTATTGTGGGCTGTAGTGTTTTCTCAGCCACCATGGTGATGCTCTATATGGCATCCTCTCTCTACCATGCGTTATCGCCAGGCAGGAGCAGGATGTGTTTCGGGTGATTGAGCATTCGGGTATATTTCTGTTGATTGCCGGTACTTATACGCCGTTAACGCTTGGTATTCTGTACGGCTCTTGGGGCTGGTTGCTGCTGGGAATTGTTTGGGGGCTAGCCTTGATCGGGATCACATTAAAGATCGTCCTCAAGTCACATCACTACCTTCTGTTCACCAGTCTTTACCTGCTGATGGGGTGGACAATCGTGATTGCAATCGAACCGTTGATGGCCAACATCTCTCAGACTGGCTTATTTTTGTTAGTAGCAGGCGGTCTGTCCTATACAGTCGGTGTGATTTTCTTTGCCACTGACTCAGTCGTGAAATATGGCCACTTTATCTGGCATTTGTTCGTTATTGGCGGTACAACCTGTCATTATTTTGCGGTGCTTGGTTATAAAGGCTGACAGCGATTTCCAAGGCCAGTGTGCACCTAAACTTATCCGGTATGAGTAGCAACCTGTATGCACACACATCTTAACAAGGCGAAAATATTCCGTGATCTTCATGCTCAATCGAAGGTTTTCCTGATGCCCAATGCCTGGGATGGTGGTAGCGCCCGAATGCTTGCGTCGGCTGGGTTTTCCGCTATCGCGACAACGAGTGCAGGCATTGCCTACTCGCTCGGGCTTCCGGACTATGAGGGAGCCGTTACGCGAACGGACATGCTCAATCGAGTGCGAGAAATAGCCGGTGCTGTTGATGTGCCTGTGAGCGCGGATCTTGAAGCAGGTTATGGTGCAGAGCCTGAGCGGGTAGCCGAGACGATAGAGCTCGCTATTATTTCCGGAGCGATTGGGGGGAATATAGAAGACTTTACTGGCGATCCATCCACTCCACTCTTCGACCTGCCACTCGCTATAGAGCGAATTCGTACAGCGCGTAAAGTGGCAGACGAAAGCGACATTCCGTTCACTTTGACTGCTCGCACGGATTGCTATCTCACGGGCGTGAAAAATCCATTTGCGGAAGCTGTGCAAAGGGCAAATAGCTATAGGGAAGCGGGTGCAGACTGCCTGTTTGTTCCTGGTGTGTCGGATCCGAAAGTGATTGCTGAGCTGGTTAAAGAGATCGATGCGCCGCTAAATGTTGTTATGGGTCTCAAGGGGCAGCCCATAACGGTTTCTCAGCTTGAAGACCTGGGAGTGCGGCGTATCAGTATCGGTGGGAGTCTCGCTCGTGCCACCTACGCACTCATGCGAAGGGCAGCACAAGAAATGGCTGTAGAGGCACGTTTAACTATTCGAATGATCAAGTGCCGGATGCCGAGCTTTGTGCCTTTTTCGCTGGTCATCACAACGCCTAAGTAATGATAAAGGCGTTGTGCTTATGTTCAGGTTACACTAGGCAAACCAGAAAAATGCAACGCAGTTGGCCTTCAGTGGCCTTACATTAGAATCCAAAGGAAATACCAAGTTTATGTCACTTAGAGCCATTCTTTTTGACCACGATGGAACCTTAGTTGACTCCGAACCCGTTCACTACGAGTTATGGCAAACTGTCTTGGCTCAGTATGGGGTTTCGCTGTCTGAGCAACTGTACAGACAATACTATGCGGGTGTACCCACCAAGGCCAATGTCGTTGATCTAGTACATAGGTTTGAGCTTGATGAGCTCCCAGAAACGTTGGCAGCAGCGAAAGATGCCGCCACAAGCGAGTACCTACGTCGAAATGCCTTTCCACTCATGAGTGGCGTACTTGAGACTATCAGGGAATTTCGTCTTTGCGGTTTAGATCTCGCCATAGTTACAGGAGCGGGCTCAGAAAGCGTCGGTGCAACCCTTAAGGCGAATAATCTCGGTGATAGCTTTGTTACCGTTGTATCAGGGGATGATGTTCATGCAAGCAAACCCGCACCAGACTGCTATCTACTTGCGCTTCAGCGATTAGGCTTGCAAGCATCTGAATGCCTTGCAATTGAAGATACACAACATGGTTTGAACGCATCGCATGCGGCCGGTATTAGTTGTTTAGCCGTGCCCACGACCATGTCAATGCATCATGATTTTGGCGTTGCCAAGGCCATACTTGAGGGCATGCCACAGGTTGCGGAACATGTGCAACAATTGCTTAAAGTCGAGAAACTTAAGCAGTTTGCTCACTTGGGATAGTCTAAAGCCTACTCCATAACCTAATATTAACCCTAGGGAGTTTTAGCGGGTAAGTGATGGCAGTAAACCTCTGTCCCAACCTGAGCTGGTCCGGGCATCCCTACGCCATCATAGAAAAGGAGAGTATTACATGCTTGCAGTTCAGGCTAGAGATATGGCGGCCTATAATCGCTGGATGAATCAGCGGATGTATGCCGTGTGTGCAGAGCTCTCTGATAGCGAACGTAAAAAAGACACCGGGGCTTTTTTTAAATCAATTCATGGCACACTCAATCATATTCTGCTTGGCGACAAAATTTGGTTAGGGCGCTTCTTGGGTAAACCGTTTCAGGCATCAGATCTTGGTGAGGAGTTGCATAGCGAATTTGAAACGTTATGGGAGGACCGTGCTGCAACCGATGAAATCATCGCTTCATGGGCCGCCGCGCTGACGGATTCTGAGTTGGCTAGCAAACTGGAATATACAAGCCTTGTTAATCCCTCCACCCGCAAATATGAGATGTGGCTGGTGGTTGCCCATTTCTTCAATCATCAAACCCATCATCGCGGTCAAATCACAACACTGCTAAGTCAGTGTGGGCAGGATATAGGTGTTACTGACATCATATGGCTCCCTGACGTAGTGGAGCGAAACGTCTAGCCTGGACGAACATGTGATCGAGATAAATAAGCTTGAAAAGGGGGATTGTACTGTGCGGCTGAGAATTTTTTCTGATCTGCATCTGGAACACTTCGATGAAGGGCTCGACCTGCCAGATGTAGCCGCCGATGTGGTTATATTGGCTGGTGATATCCACACAGGAACGCAAGGACTTCATTGGGCTGCCAGCCGTTTTTCTGGGGTGCCGATTATCTATGTGCCTGGAAATCATGAATATTACAATCATTCCATGTCTGCACTGCGTGCTGACTTAAGTTTTGAAGCCAAAAGGCTCGGCATCCATTTACTCGATAATGCCAGTGTTAATATTGGTGGTGTAAAATTTTTAGGCACTACACTCTGGACAGATTTTGAGCTCTATGCGAACTGCCCTGATAACAGTGCAGCTTTCACCTATAAGAAAGCTGTATCCGTCATGCCAGACTTTCGCATCATTGAACAGCCTGATGGGATGATTTTTACACCTGAAGAAAGCCAACGGTTGCATAATCGAGCTATTAAGTGGTTGGAAAAAGAGTTGGCTTCTCCTTATGCTGGCCCTAAAGTTGTCATCAGCCACCATGCACCGTTAGCAAATTGTATTCCTGTTTATTATAGAGGTGATGCCCTCTCGCCAGCCTTTGCATCGGATCTTGCCCGGTTAATGGGAAAAGCAGAACTGTGGGTGCATGGTCATGTTCATGAAGCTGTTGATTATGAGTGCAGGGGGACACGGATCATAGCTAATCCAGGTGGTTATCCATATGAGTTTGAATCGCCTAGCTTTGTACCTGATCTGGTTGTGGAGATAGCGACGATGGGTTGATTACCGCTACACCTGAGTGAATAGAGCGGCTGCTTGCAGCTAAGCAGGGCGAGGCTGTGTTTGGAGTTTACGATGGAACAACAGTTTACTTGCGACATATTCCGTAAAACGGTTAATTGAAATTAAATGTAATACCTTGAAATAAAAAGTAATAAATTGAAAATAATATTTATTCTCTTGAGTATTTTTATTATTCAATAATTAAACCTTTCCAGATTATACTTGCCAGCGCGTTTTAAAGCCGTCTTCGGCTGGCTATCGTATTAAATTATAAACAGCAGGGTTTTATAACCCTCGATGGATATCATCATAGGAAAGGAAAACTGTATGAATAAGTATGGTGCAGAGTTTTTCGGGACCTTCTGGCTAGTACTCGGGGGCTGTGGTAGCGCAGTTTTAGCGGCTACTTTCCCAGATGTAGGTATTGGCTTAGTAGGTGTATCACTGGCATTTGGCCTTACCGTTCTTACAATGCTTACGCCATCGGGCACATATCTGGTTGCCACCTCAATCCGGCCGTATCTATTGGGCTTTGGGCTGGTGGTCGTTTTCCAGCAAAAGAGCTTTTACCTTACATCGTTGCACAGGTCTTTGGCGGCATTGTTGCCGGGGGCGTTCTGTATCTGATTGCTAGTGGTAAGGCTGGCTTTGATGTCTCAGCGGGGTTTGCGTCAAATGGGTATGGTGCGCATTCACCCGGTGAGTATAGTTTGTTTGCCGCACTGATCACGGAAGTGGTCATGACCATGATGTTTCTCCTGGTTATTCTTGGTGCTACTGATAAACGTGCCCCACAAGGTTTCGCGCCGATTGCTATTGGCTTGTGCCTAACGCTGATTCATTTGATTAGCATTCCAGTTACCAATACATCAGTGAATCCTGCACGCAGTACCGGTGTTGCGCTATACGTTGGCGATTGGGCCATTGCGCAGCTTTGGCTTTTCTGGGTGGCTCCAATTATTGGTGGACTGCTTGGTGCTGTGATCTATCGCTTTATCGGTAGTGAAAAAGCTAACTAGGTAAATGTCCAACAAGAAGGGGTTGTCTTCTATATCCCGCTTGGTTATCTGGTTCTTAGAGCCAGATAACCTGTTCACCATGATAAATCGTCACATGTGAAGTCTGCATGAGAGAGGCCTTGTAGGGTAGTGTTATCCCCTCGTTGCTATCGAGTATATTCGTAGCGATTTTTCGAGTTAAAATGCGGTAAGACAAGCAAGGTCAGGGGATACCAAGCATGAACTATGAGGAGTTCAATCACTTTTGTGGCTCTTTACCCGCAACGACCCATGTTGTGCAATGGGGAGGTGCTCATGTATGGAAAGTCGGCGGTAAGGTGTTTGCGATTGGTGGCTGGGTAAAGGATAAACAACCAGCATTTACTTTTAAAGTTTCAGATTTAAACTTTGATTTTCTCAGCGATCTGGATGGCTACATCCCCGCACCTTACTTTGCAAACCGTGGAATGAAATGGATACAGCAAACAGGCACATCCAGTGAGTTGGACGAAGAGTTAATCTATTACTTATCAGAATCTTATCGCATTGTGTCGCTTGGTTTAACTAAGCGAAAACAACAAGAACTGGGGTTAAACCCTCGTTAACCTACGCGATTAATTCTGGTTATTATTATATTTTTCCGCGTTGGCAATGGCACAACACAGCAACAAATATGCAGAATACCTGAGTAGTCATATCCAGTTTTCCACCAGACGATCCTGAGTATGTGGCCAATAGCGCATATCAACCCAGCAGAGTTTGTTAGCATAGGTCATTGGGTGAAGTATCCTGGTTGACGGTGGTGAACCTGCTCCATCGATGGAGGTAGTGATGAATAAAAACAGAAGTTCAATGCTCATAGTTATTGGAGCATCCGCTGGTGGCATGGACGCATTAAAAAAACTAGTAACGCAATTACCGCAGAATTTTCCGGCTCCTGTTTTTATCGTTACTCACATGAGTGCTGACGCCACCGGAGACGTGCTGGTCAAGGCTTTAAATGAGAGCAGCCATCTTACCTGTGTCCATGCACAGGATAAACAGGCATTCAAAAACGGTAATATTTATCTGGCGCCATCAGATCAACACATGCTGATCGTGAAGGGGAAAATCCTGGTTACCAAAGGTGCCAGAGAAAATCGTTCACGGCCGGCTATTGATCCCTTATTTCGTTCAGCCGCCGTGGCTTATGGCAATCGTGTCATTGGCATTATTCTGACAGGGTATCTGGATGATGGTACCAGCGGCATGATGGCTATCAAACGCTGTGGCGGTGTCTGCATTGCACAGGATCCAGAGGAGGCGTCTTATCCGGATATGCCAAAATCGGTAATAGCCAATGTTGGCGCTGATTATTGTTTGCCAATAGCCGAAATGGGGTCGGTGTTGTCAGATCTGTTAAGCAGAGATCTACCAGAGAACAAGCCAGCTCCGGAAGATATAATGATCGAGGCCAAGATAGCACAGCGGGTTTTAAGCGATTTGCCTGCGGTTCAGGCGCTTGGTGAACAGGTGCCGTATAATTGTCCGGACTGTGGTGGGGTGCTATGGCAAATGACGGAAGGAAAGCTGTTAAGGTATCGCTGTCATACAGGCCATGCGTTTACTTCCTCGGCGTTGTTGGCGCAACAAACTGTAAAAATTGAAGAAACCCTCTGGGTGGCACTTAGAATGTTTGAGGAGCGCCAGAATCTACTGGTCACTATGAGTAAGAATGAAAGCAAACAATCATCTTCATCGATCTCCCAGCGAGCTAAAGATTCTCAAGTCCACATTGACCGCATTCGCGCAATGTTGAAGGCTACCGATAAAGATTCTCATGGTGAAGGTGCAAGATAACAGCCACCTTACAGATCCATTACCTAAAATGGATCTGTAGGCTTTCTTGGCGATCAACGCTACTCGGTGTATGGCGTGTCGTGCGTGTCGAGCTGTACTTCGAATTCCATCTCAAGTACCTGGTCTGTGTTTGCAGGCTGCGCCTTGATAAGGATTTTAAAAATATGCTCTGAGCTGGTGTCCAGGGTGCCGATGTAAGATACATAGCCGTCCGCTTCGACTGTGCGCATCTCAATGTCGGCGAGCTGACCGGTCAGGCTTTCGTATTGCGCACTTACTTCAGCGGAAACAGTCGCGTCCTGCTGATCTGATTGGTTTTCCAGTATGACCAGGTTGAGCAGGGAAAGGTCTGGATCGGCACTGATACCGTATTGTTGAGCCATGGCATCGGGTAGGTCGTCGGTACGGCTAACATTGGCCCGGAGCATAAACCCATCAATCTCCATAGTTTGTCCCAGGGGCTGCGGTTTCTCAGCCGATGGTTCAACTGGTGGTTCAACTGTTGGCTCAGTAGCAGATGGCTCAACAGGTGGCTCCGCAGGTGGCGCAACAGGCTGTTCAACAGGTGGGTTATTAGGGGTCTGCTCGCCTTGGTCGCAGCCAGCCAGAACGGCAATCATGGCTAACAGGGCGATGAGTAGCGTGGCCTTTATCGTAGCGCTTCGGGCTTTGTTGTTCTGCATAGTATTCAAAGTGGTTTCACTCCCAAGAAGTGTTTAGTCAGTTCATCTGCTAATTGTCTGCTAAAATTACGCGGTATCAGCCGGACTGTCAGTGCGCTATGGTACTTATGGCGATTTTCTCTCGCTTAGGCTTTCAGTGTGCGATCTTTCAGTGTGCGATATAGCACCGACGTATCCGGCCCATATAACGAAACTGGTATTTTGTTTATCCGTTATATACGGGTCATCATGGGGAGAAAACCAAGGAGGCAACATGTCATCAGCTTATGCAAAGTCAGCCACTCTTGCGCATCAAGGCCGTTCATATCAGTACTATCCTTTTGATGCCCTGACTGACAAATTTAATCCTCACCGATTGCCTTACAGTTTAAAAATTCTGTTGGAAAATATGCTTCGCCACGCGGATCAGGACTTTGTCAGCGATGAAGACATCGAAGCGCTGGTGAACTGGCAGCCCAAAGCCGAGCCGGATAAAGAGATTGCCTTTGTGCCTGCGCGCGTGTTGTTACAGGACTTTACCGGTGTCCCCGTGATTGTGGATCTTGCTGTCATGCGCGATGCTATGCAACAACTTGGTAAGCCAGCCGATAGAATTAATCCGCTTACCCCTGTCGAGTTGGTGATAGATCACTCGGTCATGGTGGACGAATACGGTGCCGCCGATTCTTTCAGCAAAAATACTGAAATTGAGATGCAGCGTAACAAGGAGCGTTATCAGTTCCTGCGCTGGGGTCAGCAGGCCTTTGATAACTTCAAGGTGGTGCCGCCAGGTACTGGCATTGTTCACCAGGTCAATCTGGAATACCTGGCCCGGGTGACCTTTGAACGCGACGGTGTGCTGTATCCTGATACTCTGGTGGGCACTGATTCTCATACCACGATGATTAATGGTCTTGGTATTCTTGGCTGGGGAGTTGGCGGTATTGAAGCCGAGGCGGCCATGTTGGGCCAGCCCATCAGCATGCTGATCCCACAGGTGGTTGGTGTGAAGCTCAGTGGCGCCATGCCTGAAGGAATCACCGCGACGGATCTGGTGCTGACCGTTACGGAGCAGCTACGCAAGTTGGGCGTGGTGGGTAAATTTGTGGAGTTCTTCGGTCCGGGTCTGCGTCAGCTCAGCCTGGCTGACCGTGCCACTATCGCCAATATGGCACCGGAATACGGCGCGACCTGCGGTATCTTCCCGGTTGATGAAGAAACCTTGAAGTATATGCGCCTGACTGGCCGTAGCGATACACAGATCGAGCTGGTGCGCTGCTATATGCAAAAGATGGGGTTGTGGCACGATGACAACACGCCCGAGGCTGACTATTCCGATCTGTTGGAGCTGGATTTATCAGCACTGGTGCCTTCCATCGCTGGGCCAAAACGCCCGCAGGACAGAATCAGTTTGACTGATACCAAAGCTGAATTCACCCAACTGGTCGACGAGCATCAGCAAATGCAACAGCAACTGATTGCCCGGTTTGAAGGTGAGGGCGGCAGCACCGCTGTAGGCCATGATGATGTTGGTGATGCGGATAAAGTCGAGGTGAGTTATCGGGGCGAAACCTTCTCCCTGACCCATGGTGATGTGGTGATTGCGGCCATCACCAGTTGCACCAATACCTCTAATCCGGCGGTGCTGATGGCCGCTGGTCTGCTGGCACAAAATGCCCGCAAACTGGGCCTGAAAACCAAACCCTGGGTGAAGACCAGTCTGGCTCCTGGTTCGCAGGTAGTCACGGGCTATCTCAAACAGGCGGGCCTGATGGATGATCTTGAAGCGCTGGGTTTTTACCTCGTAGGTTATGGTTGTACCACCTGTATTGGTAATGCCGGCCCATTGCCCGAACCGATCAGTGCGGCAATCAAACAGGCCAATCTGCTGGTTTCTTCGGTACTCTCAGGAAACCGTAATTTTGAAGGCCGCATTCATCAGGATGTGCACACCAATTATCTGGCTTCACCGCCACTGGTGGTGGCTTATGCCCTGGCTGGTAGCATGAATATCGATTTGTACAAGGAGCCGCTGGGACAGGATATCCAAGGTAAGGATGTGTACCTGAAAGACATTTGGCCCAGTAGCGAAGCCATCCAGCAAAGTATTCATGCCCATGTGCACGCCAAAGACTTTACCGAGCGTTATGCCGATGTGTTTAAAGGCGATGCCAATTGGCGCAACCTGGATGTGGACGACTCGGACCGTTACCAGTGGCCGGATTCCAGCTATGTCCGCAAACCCCCTTTCTTTGACGGCCTTAAAGCCGAGCCTGATAAAGTATCAACAATAACAGATGCCCGCTGCCTGGTTAAAGTAGGTGACAGTATTACTACCGACCATATTTCACCAGCCGGGGCGATCAAGTCCGACAGTCCCGCCGGTGAGTACCTGCAACAGCAGGGGGTCGAACCGAAAGACTTTAATTCCTATGGTTCCAGACGCGGTAATCATGAGGTGATGATGCGTGGCACCTTTGCCAATGTCAGACTGAAGAATCTGCTGGCACCGGGAACCGAAGGTAGCGCCACCTGTTATTTTCCTGATAACAAGTCCATGTCGATCTACGCCGCGGCAATGAAGTACAAGGAGCAGGGCACGCCGCTGATCGTACTGGCAGGTAAAGAATATGGCACAGGTTCCTCCAGAGACTGGGCAGCCAAGGGTCCGGCATTATTGGGTGTGAAGTTAGTGATCGCGCGAAGCTATGAACGTATTCACCGCTCCAATCTGGTGGGTATGGGTATTTTGCCGCTGGAGTTTGTTGATGGGCAAAGCGCCGATTCGTTAGATCTTGATGGCAGTGAATACTTCTCTGTCCCTGCTGTGGAACAGGACACCAGGCGAGTGACGGTAACAGCCAAAAAAGACAGCGGCGGAGAGGTCAGTTTCGAAGCCAAAGTGCGTATCGATACGCCCAATGAGTTCCAGTACTACCAGCACGGCGGTATATTGCACTTTGTACTGCGTAAGCTGGCTCAACAAGAGTAAAAAGGTGTGCTAGCAGATCCAGGTTTAACAGTGTGTGATATCGTACAGACACAATGGATTCCATTGGACAGACTTAAATTTTATCCGTGTTGCAAAGGTCATCCTCTGGAGAAATATTATGAACGAATATCGTCACCATGTATCAGGATTTTTTGGTCATCTCGTCGAAGCTGAAAATGCACTTTCAAAGCTGGTTAATAAAGGCTTGTCCCGAGAACAAATGCATATCTTTTCAGCCGATTCCAACTCAGCTACGCCCGCGCCAGAAGGGAAGAGCGACGGCACCCTGAAGGATATAATGGTGGATGGTGCTGTCGGTACGGGTGTTGGTGCTGGTATCGGCGTGCTTGGTAGCGTAGCGCTGACAGCCACCAGCGTATCACTGTTTGTCGCTAGCCCGTTGGTTGCCCCGCTGATGTTGATTGGTTGGGGTGCGAGCTTAGGGGGATTATTAGGCGCTGCCGCTGGCACTACTACATCCACCCCAGGCGATAAAGAAGGCTGGCTTTCAGATCTGGTTGCGATGCGATCGCACAAGGCCATGTTGTATTGGTGGTCGAGACCCGAAACGAGCAGGAAACAGCTATTGCGCGTGAGATCATCAAGGATTCAGTCGGCGAACTTACAGACGCTGAGGTTGAATCACCGCAGCCGGTAAGCCAGCTACCCTAAGCCAACTTTAACAATAGAATTAGTCGATTAACTTCCTGACTGTTAAATTACACCGCAAGAATCGGAGTGTTACAGCTTTCAAATCCCCCTAAATTGAGTGCATTCAAAGAACAGAAGGAAGAATGCACATGCAAGCCGTGAATCGTTCAATGGGGCTGCTAGAGTGGTTGCTGCTGATAGCCTTGTCAGTGCTCTGGGAGGATCATTCTTTTTTGTCGAGGTTGCCGTTGATGCCTTGGGACCACTGACGATTGTTGCGTTACGCGTCGGGTTAGCCGCGGTTGCGCTCAACCTGATTGTGGTGGTCATGGGGTTGAGGATGCCGAAAGATCGTCCGGTGTGGACTGCCTTCTTTGGCATGGGTTTTCTCAATAACATGATACCTTTTAGCCTGATCGTCTGGGGTCAGATACATATCACCAGCGGTCACGCTTCGATTCTTAATGCGTCAACCCCATTTTTTACTGTGCTCGCCGCACACTACTTAACCGGTGATGAGAAGCTGACCGGAGGGCGTTTCCTTGGGGTCATGCTCGGTATCGCCGGTGTTGTAGCAATGGTAGGTACCGATGCGCTTGAGGGTATCAACACTAACACACTCGCCCAGCTTGCTGTTCTTGGCGCAGCAATCTCCTACGCTTGCGCCGGTATCTTTGGTAGGCGCTTTCGCACACTGGGGTGCCCACCTTTGGTCACAGCTACGGGGCAAGTTACAGCCTCGGCGATCGTGCTGATACCCTTAGCGCTTGTGGCTGAACAGCCTTGGCTCCAACCTCTGCCAGCCGTGGAGGTCTGGGGAGCGGTTCTTGGGCTCGCCTTGTTTTCAACGGCGCTCGCCTATATTCTTTATTTCCGTATCCTGGCGACAGCCGGTGCAACCAATCTATTGCTGGTAACTTTTCTTATCCCCATCAGTGCTATTCTGCTCGGTACAGCCGTTCTCGGTGAGCAACTTGAGCCGAAACACCTTGCTGGAATGGCACTTATTGGGCTTGGACTGGCAGCGATTGATGGACGTCCATTGGCTTTGTTGCGACGCAAGCTGGCTCACAGCGTATAAAATCGGAGGCTTTAGGGATGACAAATAACACTAAGGCATCGGTGGCACTTATCGTTCAAGCGTGCCGTCATATTGAACAGGCTGAGACCCGCCAAGCGTTGGACCAGCTTGCTGCAGAAGCCGGCTTGAGCCCCTGGTACTTTCATCGATTGTTCAAGAAGATCGTTGGGGTGACCCCGAAACAATATGCTACCCGGCAACAGACACTGCGTTTTCGGGATAGCCTGCATAGCGAAGAATCTGTCACGGCGGCAATCTACGATGCAGGCTTCAGTTCGAGTAGCCGTGCTTACGACAAAACCCGGGATCGTCTGGCTATGACACCGTCTGACTATCGCAAAGCAGCAGAAGGATTAACGATTCGTTATGCACTGGCGCCGTGTTTTCTTGGCTGGATCATCGTGGCCGTAACCGACCGCGGCATTTGTGCCATCGAGTTTGGCGACAATCCAGACAGCTTACCTGCGCTGGTACAAGCGCGTTTCCGCAAAGCACTTTTGCAAGAGGGGGGCATAGAACTCACAGCTATAATTGAGTCAGTTATTGCTTTTGTAGAAGCACCCAGCAGTGCAATTGAACTCCCTCTGGACATTCAGGGCAGCGCATTCCAGGAACGTGTCTGGAATGCGCTGCGTTCAGTCCCACCCGGCAGCACCGTAAGCTATACGGATATAGCCTGCCAGATCGGCTCTCCAAAAGCCGTGCGTGCTGTCGCACAAGCCTGTGCCGCCAATAAACTTGCGGTCGTCATACCTTGTCATCGCGTGGTACGCAGTGATGGCAATGTAAGCGGCTATCGATGGGGCGTTGAGCGCAAGCGTGCGCTGCTCTTACATGAAAAACAGCAGTCCGAAGGATGACACTCGCTAGCTTTAACCCGCTTATCCAATAGCGTCTTGGTAAAATTGTTCAACCTGCTGCCAATTCACCACATTAAAGAACGCCGCAATATACTCTGGGCGTTTGTTCTGGTATTTCAGATAGTAGGCATGTTCCCAGACATCCAATCCCAGAATGGGGATCAAATGGTCCATTAAGGGGCTATCCTGATTGGCGCTGCTGGTCACTTCGAGTTGACTGGTTTCCGGGTTCACCACCAACCAGGCCCAGCCACTGCCAAAGCGCTTCACGGCCGCATCGATGAAGCGTTGTTTAAACTGGTCATAGCTACCAAAGGCAGCATTGATCGCTGTTAGTAAACCGTCTGTTGGCGTTCCACCACCTTGAGGTGACATGACTTGCCAGAATAAGCTGTGATTGGCATGTCCGCCGCCATGGTTACGCACAGCATTCTGAATAGCTTCAGGCAGGGTGTTGCACTTACGCAGTAGTTCCTCCAGTGTATCTTGTGCGTAATCTGTATTTTCCACAGCCGCATTCAGCCCATTAACGTAAGTCTGATGATGGCGAGTGTGGTGAATTTCCATGGTCATGGTATCTATGTGCGGTTCAAGATCAGCATAGCCATAAGGCAGGGGTGGAAGGGTATATGTCATATCGCTCTCCTTTTATAATAATAAGAATTATTATTATTTGCATTCAATAAAAAAGCAACTAGTATAGGTATGAAAGTTACCCTAGAGGATTAAGGAGCCCTTCCGATGAATGCAATTGAGCAATGGAAATACCTGACACGACAAGCGAATGAGGCATTTGGCAAGCAGTGTAATGCGGTTGCTGAAACACTTTACAAACGTTCAATTCAGTTGATGCAGCAGGTACTCGAGTCACAAGATGACGTACAAAACACACATGAAAAATCAGGGATGACGGAAGTCATTTGCCTGTCGATTAGTGTGCAGAACCTGGCGGACCTTTATGCACGACAGGAACGTTGGACACGCTGTTTATCAATTCTAGAAACCTATCAGACACGTTTCAAGCAGGCCTCAGAAGCTTTGTGCGTGCCACCTAGCACAGCCCTGACATTAATTCAGGAAAGTGGTCGGTTGAGACGAGAGGGGTTGCGACATTTTGAAAATAAACAGCATCCGCTTACTGCGCCGGAGCGAACTTGGGTTGAACATTTACCCATGACAGCCAGGGTTCATTAATAGTGACAAGGTGTGTAGAAAGCTGTCGCTGCAATTCTAATCGTCTGTGATACATTTGTTATCTTTCCGCGATACACTGTTAAATACGGCGTGACTCTCCTGTGATGCTCCAGAGCGATGATGGGGTTGCAGCCTGCCAGATTGGCTGGTTGGAATCCTTAGGGAGAAATTTAGTATGAATAAGTTCACTACCAGGATGCTATGACTCGAAATGTACTGATAGTTGAAGATAACCCGGGCATTGGTGAGCTGGTGCGTATGCACGTAGCCGAACTTGGCATGAACCCCATTCTTTGTGAGCGGGGGGATACCGGTCTTGAGCGGTTTCGTGAAGGTGATATTGATCTCGTGATTCTTGATCTGATGTTGCCCGGACTGGATGGCTTGTCGGTGTGTCGTGAAATACGTTCCGGCGCAGGCTATGTACCGGTACTGATGCTGACAGCTAAAAGCTCTGAGCTGGATCGGGTCCTGGGTCTGGAAATGGGGGCGGATGATTACCTCACCAAGCCCTTCAGCGTGGCCGAGCTTGCGGCGAGGGTGAAAGCGCTGTTCCGGCGGGTGGATGCCATGGCCTCTGCGCCAGCGGTAGAAATCAGCGGTGACGAGTTGATGGTTGATGCACTGCGTATTGATCCGGTACGCCGGCGGGTGTTTGTAAGGGATCAGGAGGTGGAGCTCACGGCACGAGAGTTCGACTTGCTGTGGCATTTTGCCAGCCATCCGGGTCGGGTATTCAGTCGTGTACAGCTGCTGGATAGTGTCTGGGGTTATAACCATGAAGGCTATGAGCATACCGTCAATACCCACATCAATCGCTTGCGAGGCAAGATTGAAACCCATCCGGCTCAGCCAGAGTTTATCCAGACTGTCTGGGGGGTGGGCTATCGCTTTCGGGAATAACACATGTTGAAAACACTCTACACCCGGCTGGCTCTGGGGTTGTTTTTATTGTTACTGGCCGTTGGCCTGCTGTATACCTTTATCAGCCTCTATTCGTTACGCGAATACAGTGCGTCAGTAAATCAGGCGTTGCACAGAGATCTGGCACAGAACCTGGTATCAGACAGAAATCTGGTCAGTGAGGGGCAACTGGATCGCAGCGCGCTGGAAGAGCTGTTTGCCCTCTACATGACCATCAATCCCAGCATCGAAATATATCTGCTGGACCTGGATGGCAGTATTCTTTCTTACTCGGCTGATCCGGAAAAGATTAAACGTAAGCAGGTCTCACTGGAACCGCTTCATCGGCTGATGGAGGATATGGACCTTTATCCTGTGCTTGGCGATGATCCGCGCAGCCATGACCGACAGAAAATATTTTCCGTAACACCCGTGCCCTCAGTAGAGAACCCGGATGGCTATCTGTATGTGGTACTGCGGGGTGAAGAATACGATGCCGCCGAAACCCTGGCCCGGAGTGGCCAGATGCTGGAGTTAAGTGTTTGGGCGTTGTTGATTAGCCTGGCTGTAGTGATGGTGGCGGGGTTGGCCATTTTTCGTTTGCTGACCCGCCGTCTGACAGACCTGACCCAGTTGGTAGAGGCGTTCGAAAACAGCGATATGACCCAGAAACCACCGGTCACCTGGCGCGATAAACGTCCAGAGATACGTGACGAAATAGACTATCTGGGTGTGACCTTTGATGATATGGCTCAGCGGATTGCCACTCAGATCGAGCAATTAACAGAAAAAGATGCTCAGCGGCGTCAGTTGGTAGCTCAGGTGTCCCATGATCTGCGTACCCCCTTGGCATCCATGCAGGTTATATCGAAAGCCTGAAATTGCGACGTGATCGTCTTAGTGAGCAAGAGCAGGACCGCTTCCTGGATATCGCCCTTAAAGAAGGTCGGCGTTTAAGCCGCCTGGTAGATGAGCTGTTCGAGTTGGCCGCTCTTGAAGCCCGGGAGAAACAACCTGTGCCTGAGGCGTTTCCGCTCGCCGAACTGGTGCACGATGTGGTGCAGAAGCACGGCCAGGCCGCTCAAGAGAATCAACTGCAGCTCACTCTGAGCGGTGACCCGGATTTGCCTACAGTCTACGCAGATCTGGCCATGACCGAACGTGTGCTGGATAACCTGATCGGAAATGCCATAGCATACAGTCCCGCAGGCGGGTGTATAGAAGTGATCCTTAGTCAGGAGAGCGGCGTACCAGAGGTATGTGTGCGCGACACTGGCCCAGGTATACCAGAGCAGGATCTGCCGCATATCTTTGAACCTTCTATCGGGGGATGCCTCTGGAGCCGGACATGCCGGGCTCGGACTGGCCATAGCCCGCCGAATCATGGTGATTCAGGGCGGAGAAATCCGTGTTGAAAATCGCGCCACTGGGGGGCATCCTTCAGTATAGGCTTACCGGTATACGTGCCTGAATGATCCATCGTTATAAAAAAGTAATAAATCGGAGAACGGCCTGTGATTAATAGCAGTCAAACTGAGTAAAGTATTCACAGGACAAGAGGTTAAGGTTATGAAACGCTATCTGTTATTGATGTTCACAACGGCTGCCATAGTGCTGGCGGGATTCCAACTGAGTGCATCCAGCGATATGGATTCGAAATACGCTCCAGACGATCCTGATCTGGCTGTTGCTACTTTCGCCGGTGGTTGTTTCTGGTGCGTGGAAGAAGCCTTTGAAAAAGTGCCGGGTGTGGTAGAGGCGGTATCCGGTTACAGCGGTGGTGATGAAGTCAATCCGAACTATCAGCAGGTCGCCGGTGGAATGACTGGCCATACTGAAGCCGTACAGGTCTATTACGATCCACAGGCGATCACTTACGAAGGTCTGTTGCAGGCTCTGTGGCGCACGGCTAACCCGACGGATGCAGACGGTCAGTACGTAGACCGTGGTAAGCAATATCGTCCGGCGGTTTTTTATCATAACGAAGCAGAGAAACTGGCGGCCGAAGCCTCCGTTGCTGAACTGGAAGCATCTGGCCGCTATGATGATCCGGTGGTGATCGAAATTGTTTCTTTCAAAACCTTCTACGATGCCGAAGACTACCACCAGGATTACTACGACAAGAATCCACTGCGTTACAAGTATTATACCTTTAACTCAGGGCGCTATCAGTTTATTGAATCTGTCTGGGGCGATGCTATGGAAGTGGATTATTCCCAGTACCGTCCGCAAAACAGCAATACAGCCGGGCAGACTGATCCAGGTGTTCCTGGATTCAGTCCCGATACATTTGAGAAACCAAGTGACAATGAACTCAAAGCTCAACTGACTGAGAAGCAGTATTATGTCACTCAAGAAGATGGTACTGAGCGCGCTTTCAGCAATGAATACAATGATGAAAAACGCCCAGGTATCTATGTGGATATCGTATCCGGCGAGCCATTGTTTTCATCCCGTGACAAGTACGACTCAGGTACCGGCTGGCCCAGTTTCACTCAACCGATTAAATCGGATTGGGTAGTGGAGAAAGAGGATAGAAGCTTTTTCACTGTACGCACTGAAATCCGCAGTCGCTTCGCCGACTCGCACCTGGGACATGTATTCAGTGATGGTCCGGCTCCTACTGGCCTGCGTTACTGTATGAACTCGGCGGCGATGAGGTTTATTCCACTGGAAGAGATGGAGGCGCAGGGCTACGGTGCCTTGATTAGTGAGGTAGAATAAGGATTACTACCTGATCGATTGGAGGGAGACTCCCCACTGAATTTAAATCCTGAAAGGTCAGTATAACTGGCCTTTTTCATGTCTGAATATAACAACGGAGAGTAATCATGAGTCAGCGTATCCAGTTTTCCCAAACCGGTGATTCCAGCGTACTGGCGTTAGTGGATGTTGTCGCACGCGATCCGGGGCCGGGTGAGGTGCGGGTTCGCAACCAGGCGATTGGCCTGAATTTTATCGATATCTACTTCCGGACCGGCTTGTATCCGGCTCCATCCATGCCTTCCGGGCTGGGTACTGAAGGGGCAGGCTATGTAGAGGCTGTGGGCGAGGGCGTGACTTATCTGAAAGAAGGGGATCGGGTCGCCTATGCACAAGGGCCCTTGGGTGCCTATGCTCAGCAACACACCTTGCCAGCTGATAAGGTTATCCGGTTACCGGACTTTATCGATTTCGAAACTGCGGCAGCAAGTATGCTCAAGGGTCTGACGGTGCAGTATCTGTTGCGTCAGACGCGTGCACTGCAAGGTGGTGAAACGATTCTGTTTCATGCGGCAGCGGGTGGCGTGGGGTCGATTGCCTGCCAATGGGCCCGTGCACTGGGAGTTAAACTGATCGGCACGGTCAGCTCGGCAGAAAAAGCCGCGCTGGCGACGCAGAATGGCGCCTGGGCGACGATCAATTATTCCGAAGAGTCGGTGGTGGAAGGGGTGCGTGAGCTGACTCAGGGGGCCATGTGTGACGTTGTCTATGACTCAGTGGGTAAGGATACCTGGATCACTTCGCTGGATTGCCTCAAACCACGCTCTTTGATGGTCAGCTTCGGCAACTCATCCGGACCGGTGGATGGGGTTAACCTGGCTATTCTGAACCAAAAGGGCGCGTTGTTTGTAACCCGGCCAAGCCTGAACGGCTATGCCGATACCCGTGAGCGACTGGAGATGATGTGTGACGATTTCTTCGGCATGATCGGTAGTGGCAAAATTCACATAGACATTGCCAATCGTTATGCGCTGGCGGATGTAGGCAAAGCGCAGGATGCTTTGCAAAGCCGCAAGACCACGGGTTCAACCATTTTGATCCCCTAGCCTTGTATACAAAAAAGGGCATCTAATAGATGCCTGAGTCTTTAGCGACTATTTAGAAGGCCGGTACGACAGCGCCTTCATATTTCTCAAGGATAAACTCACGCACAGCATCCGTTTTAAGCGCCTCAATCAGCGCCTGTAAGGCAGCATTTTCAGTACTGTCTGCATGCGTCACCAGAATGTTGACATAAGGTGACTCACTGCCTTCAATTACCAGTGCATCGTCTTGCGGTGACAAGCCAGCTTCCAATGCATAGTTGGTGTTGATCAACGCCAGATCCACCTGGTTCATTACGCGTGGCAAAGTAGCAGCTTCAATTTCACGAATACGCAACTGCAGCGGGTTGTCGGCAATATCACGTGGTGTTGCGGTGATACCGGCTTCAGGTTTTAGCGTGATCAGACCTGCCGTTTGCAGCAGTAGCAGGGCGCGACCGCCATTGGTAGCATCGTTGGGAATGGCAACTTCTGCACGGCGTGGCAGTTCATCAAGCTGAGTGTGCTTGGCTGAGTAGGCACCAAAGGGTTCAACATGGATACCTGCTACGGTTACCAGCTCTGTGCCGCGAGAGGCATTAAACTCATCCAGGTAGGGCTGATGCTGGAAAAAATTAGCATCAATGCGCTTTTCTGACACTTGTACATTGGGCTGCACATAGTCAGTGAAAACACTAATCTGCAGATCTACGCCCTGTTCAGCGAGACCCGGTTTTACGAATTCCAGAATTTCAGCATGGGGCACAGCCGTAGCCGCAACACTCAGGGTTTCGGCCTGTACTGAGAAAGCCGCCAGTGCAGCAAAGGCTACAAACAGTTTTTTCATTGTTTCTCTCCATTGGTAATAAAATGCATTCACTTGCGTGAATAATGAACAACCAGACGATCTCCAAGCATTTGTAAGATCTGTACCAGTATCAATAACAGCACCACCGTCACGACCATAACATCGGTCTGGAAGCGCTGGTAACCATAACGTATCGCCAGGTCACCCAGTCCGCCTGCACCCACAACACCCGCCATGGCGGTGTAGGAAACCAGCGTAATGGCTGTTACCGTCGTTGCGGCAATAATGCCGGGGCGAGCCTCGGGCAACAGGGCGTTGATAATAATCTGACGGGTATTAGCACCCATGGCCTGAGTCGCTTCAATGATGCCGCGATCCACTTCACGCAGCGCTGTTTCAACCAGTCTGGCGAAGAAGGGCGTGGCACCGACCACCAAAGGAGGAATCGCGCCTGCAACACCTAGTGAGGTACCGGTAATCATCAGCGTCAACGGAATCATCACTATGAGTAGAATGATGAAGGGCAGGGAGCGTAGGACGTTGACGAAAAAAGACAACAGCGCATACAGCCCTTTCTGCTCAAACATCTGCTTGGGGCCGGTCATAAACAGCAGAATTCCCAGCGGCAAACCCAGCAACAGTGTAAACAGCATGGAGCCGCCCAGCATCAGCAGGGTATCCAGGGTTGCCATCCAGATGTCGTACCAGTCTACATTACTAAAAAACTGATTCATGTGCGCAGTACCTCAACGGTAACCTGGGCTGCTTGCAGCTGTTGGATCGCTGCACTGGCATCACCCCCGACCAGTGACAGGGTTAACTGTCCGTAAGGGGTATCGCGTATATGGTCGATGCGCCCGGCTAGTATGCTGTAATCGACGCCAGATTGACGTGCAATTTGGCCAAGTAGTGGCGCATAGGTGGCTTCACCCTGGAAGGTCAGGCGTACAATCCGGCCTTCGACCCGGGCAAAGTCAGTGGCCATCTCCTGTTCATCCAGCTGTTCGGCTTCATACACAAAGCGTCGTGTCGTCGGGTGTTTGGGATGCAGGAAGACGTCTGCTACCGGGCCTTGCTCTACAATGTGACCCGCATCCATCACGGCGACCTGATCACAGACGCGGCGAATGACATCCATCTCATGGGTGATCAGTACAATGGTCAGATTCAGCTCACGATTGAGTTCGTTCAGCAATTGCAGAACCTGAGCGGTGGTCTGAGGGTCCAGTGCGCTGGTGGCTTCATCACACAGCAGGATTTTCGGTTCTGTGGCCAGGGCTCTGGCGATGCCAACACGTTGTTTTTGCCCACCGGATAATTGCGCCGGATATTTTTGTGCATGATCGCTGAGACCGACACGCTTGAGCAGTATCGCTACGCGTTCACGAATCTGTGCACTTGAATGCTCACCAGCCAGTTTTAATGGCATGGAAACATTATCGGCGACTGTTTTGGATGCCAGTAAATTGAAATGCTGGAAGATCATGCCCATCCCTTGGCGAAAGCGTCTGAGGCCCTTGGCATCCAGTGCAGTCACATCTTCGTTGGCTACGAGAATACGGCCGCCACTGGGCTCTTCCAGACGGTTTATCAGACGCAACAGAGTACTTTTACCGGCTCCGGAGTGGCCGATAAGTCCGAAAATCTGCCCCTGCGGGATATGCAGGTTGCAGGTTTCCAGCGCCGTAATCTCGCGCCCACTGACTTTGTAAGTCTTGTGCACACGTTCAAATTGGATCACTGAGGGTTAACCTTGTGGCTGTATGCCTTTAAGTAATAAAAAATTAAATTGATATGCGATTATAGCACGTTGCTTTTTATTTTAAACAAGCAGCGTAGAAAATTAACACTGGTTACGTGCTGGGCGACGTAACAGAAAACGCCAGCGACTAACCAACAGGGCACTAAAGATCAGGCCGCAACCGATCAGTTGTAGCCCGGTCATGCGCTCCGCGTACAGCAGCATTCCAATCAGACTGGCCCATACCGGTTCCAACGTCATGATAACCGCCGCATGGCTGGCACTCGCCATGCCCTGAGCTTTGACCTGCAGGAAAAAACGCAGGCAAGTACCGATCACAATACTGGCAATCAACCAGCCAAGTAATGAGCTGTTGAGATTGACCGCTTCAGCTTCTAACAGGGCTGACATGGCAAGCGCCACCAAGCCGGTCATACTGAGCTGTATGGCGGTGAGCGGCAGAGGCGCAATCCGTACAGCGTAACGGCTGTTCAGGTTGAAATGCAGTGACAGCATCAGTGCGGCAGCGAGAAAAAACAGATCTGAGACTGACA
>NZ_JRLB01000051.1 GCF_000764495.1 Nitrincola sp. A-D6 | reverse complement strand
GCAGGAGAGCAGAACTGATGGCACTGATTCACCTGAGCTCACCACATGTTTCCAAAGCCAACGCCACCGACCGGGTGATGCGTCTGGTACTGCTGGCGACACTCCCTGCATTACTTGCACTAACGGTTTTCTTTGGCTGGGGAAGCCTGATTCAACTACTACTGGCCTGTAGCTGTGCATTGGTGTTTGAGGCTGCTTGTCTGCGACTACGCAAACGCCCATTGGGCTTTTTCCTCAGAGATGGCAGTGCACTGGTCACCGCAGTGCTTCTGGCACTGGCCATTCCGCCTTTTGCACCCTGGTGGATTATTGTCATTGGCGTGTTTACCGCCATCGTGATTGCCAAACACCTATACGGTGGTCTGGGAAATAATCCTTTTAATCCCGCCATGATTGCCTATGCCCTGCTACTGATCTCGTTTCCAGTGGAGATGAGCCAATGGAATGCGCCTTTTGTACTTATTGATAATGACTGGTCCGCCCTGACCCATCTGGGTGAAACCCTGCGGATCATTTTCACCTCAGTGGACCATAGTTTGATCGATAGCTATACCGGCGCAACACCGCTGGAAGTGCTCAAACACCGGGCAGGTATGACCACTGAAGAGGTGTGGCGAAGTTCTGAGGTACTTAGTCAAGGCGTATTCGCCTGGTACAGCATCAGTGCGGCCTGGATGATGGGTGGTATCTTTCTGATCTACCGCAAAGTGATCACCTGGCACGCACCTTTTGCCATGATTGGTACGCTATTCCTGCTTTCTAGCCTTTTCTATGCCGGTGACCCTTCAAACTTTGCTGACCCGTTTGTACATATCGGTGTTGGAGCTACCATGATGGGCGCCTTTTTCATCGCTACTGATCCAGTGTCCTGCGCTTCAAGTAATCGCGGCAAGGTAGTGTTTGGTATCGGTGTTGGGCTGTTTGTTTATGTCATACGCACTTGGGTAATTACCCGGATGCCGTAGCCTTTGCCATTTTGTTGATGAATTTGTCAGCACCGTTCATAGACCACTACACCCAGCCACGCAGTTATGGGCATCGGCGGCCTAAACGTGGTATAGGCGGAGGCCAGTAGCATGCAGGATCTACTCTCCAGTATTCGTCGCAACACCCTGGGCATTGCCATTTTTGCCGCCGTGACCGCTGGTCTGATCGCTATTACCCAAGTAGCAACTCAGGAGCGTATTGCCGCTAACAGAGAAGCCCATCAGGCGCGGGCTCTCTATGAGATTTTGCCGCAGCAACTGGACCCCAACCTGCACTTACAGATTGTGGAAGTGCCTGCACCGGAACTGGGTATGACACAACCTATCCAGGTATTCCAGAGCCTTGTTGATGGCCGTGTTGAAGCGGTGATCCTGCCAGTCACCACCGCAGAGGCTATAGTGGTGATATAAATCTGTTGGTGGGAGTCTGGCGTGATGGTCGCGTGGCGGGTGTCAGAGTCATAGGGCACAGGGAAACACCCGGACTGGGTGATAAAATTGAACTGGATAAATCAGACTGGATCCTGAGTTTTAATGATCAGCGCTGGCTCGGCGAGGAAGACCGCCGCTGGAAGGTGCGCAAAGATGGTGGGCAGTTTGATCAGTTTACCGGTGCAACCATTACGCCGCGTGCTATTGTCAGACAGGTAGCGGCGGTTCTGCGCTACTATGAACAGCGTAAAAATCAAATTTTAACGCCGTTTAATCTACCTCCTGACACTATCGAAAACACCATCGAGCGAGGTGATTCACATGAGTCCTGAGTACAAAAAAATCATCCTGGACGGTCTGTGGCACAACAATCCCGCTCTTGTACAGCTCCTCGGCCTGTGTCCTCTATTGGCTGTTACCGGTAGTGTTGTCAATGCCATAGGCCTGGGCCTGGCGACTACTGTCGTATTGGTAGGGTCTAACCTGACAGTATCCCTGTTTCGCCGCCTGGTACCCGAAGCGGTTCGTTTGCCAATTTTTGTTATGATCATTGCCGCCTTTGTCACCGCTATAGAACTGCTGATGCAGGCACTCACCTACGAACTCTATCTGATTTTGGGCATTTTCATCCCGCTGATCGTCACCAACTGTGCCATTATGGGGCGCGCTGATGCCTTCGCCTCGCGCAATCCAGTGCCAGCCGCTGTAACTGATGGCCTGATGATGGGAGTGGGTTTTACGCTGGTGTTAATGCTGCTGGGCGCTATGCGTGAAGCACTGGGTGCTGGCACCTTGTTCAGTAACATGCATCTGTTATTCGGAGATTTAGCTCGCAGTTGGGAGATTACGCTGATTGAGGACTACCGAGGTTTCCTGTTTGCGGCACTGCCTCCTGGAGCCTTTGTCGGTATGGGATTGCTAATTGCCCTAAAAAATATTATTGATACTAAACTGAAAACACGTGCTGAGCGTAATCAAGTAGAAAATGCAGCACCCGTGTCCACCAAGCGGGTCAGAATTACCGGATAATGCAGGGTTTTATGCTGACATCACAAACTCCACTTATACGTATTTTTTTGGTTTATTTTTTACTGTTAATTGCCGGTTTCACTGCCCCTGTGTTCGCCCAGGAAGCAAGTGATACAACTGATTCGGCAAATAGTCCACCTTCAAGCACATTACTGGCCGACCTGCTGGAAAACCCGGAGACTCGGGATCAGCTTATCAGTGAACTGCGCTCACTTGCTAACCCGGAAAATGCCGAGGCGGCAGAAGCATCGCAGGCTTCCCTGATTCGCCAGATTGCCGACACAACTCAAGCCTTTGCACAGCAGATGACACAACAAATGCTAGAGCCTTTGCAGTCATCACCGAACTGGGGAATAGTGACTGGCAGCTGATGCTGCCCTATGTCCTTAACTTTCTCTACGTCATTATTGCCACGCTGATCAGTTACTATATTTTACGTAAGCTGGCTATGCCACTGTTCCGTTATGCCGATAACCTGGTCAGCACCAGGCCAGGTGCCGCTCGACTGATATCGCGACTGATCATTGTTCTGGGCGCCCTGCTGGTGGATTTACTGACTATCCTGCTGGCCTGGGTTGTGGGTTACAGTATTGCGCTGTTCTTAATTGGCGAGCTGGGTGAAATGAGCACAGTACAATCACTCTTTCTGAATGCCTTCCTGGTTATTGAAGTATTCAAATCATTTGTGCGTTTGTTCTTTTCTGCACGTTATGACGGCTTACGGCTATTACCCTTCTGTGCTGAGACTCGCCAAGCACA
>NZ_JRLB01000050.1 GCF_000764495.1 Nitrincola sp. A-D6 | reverse complement strand
TAGGTAGGGYTTTGCTTTTATATGTAAAGGATGTGCGCTATGTCGTGGGGGTATAGGTTGTAAACAAGTGTGTAGCTTATTGCACCTTATGCCACATTTGACTGGCCGCATGGAAACTGTTGACCATGGTTGCGAGTTTTTCTCCATCGATAGCTTTACAAATTTTATTTGCAGGTTGTTTAAAGGTGGGGGTGTCTTCTGCCGCTACCATGGCATTAATGATGGACTCTTCTGTTGCTTCTACAGCGGCCATGTAAAAATCATCAAAGACCTCATCGTTTAAATAGTCCATTGCACAAACCGGTGCCGATAGTTGCGGTAAGTCCCGTTCATTCGCAGTGCTAAAGGCGAGGAAAATATCGCCAGAGTTATTGCCCCCCGGAGAACCATTTTTCCCAACGCCAAGGGCGGCACGTTTGGCAAGGCGTTTGAGCTGATGGGGCAGCATTGGTGCGTCTGTGGCAATAATGACAATGATAGAGCCTTGTTCATGCACAGGGTGAATGCGGTCGTGAGGCATCAGTTTTCCAATCGGAGCACCCAACACGGTAAACCAGGGACGAATACCATGGTTGGCCTGCACTAGGGCGGCGACCGTGTAGGTTGTGTTGGCTATTTCGACCCGTCGAGAGGCGGTTCCAGTGCCGCCTTTAAAATCATAGGCAATCATCCCTGTTCCACCACCGACGTTGCCTTCTTCGATTTTACCTGACTTGGCATTGGCTAATGCTTCGAGTGCATCCTGCTCGGTAACATGCATGGCATTGATGTCATTGATGACACCATCATAGGTTTCTGCGACGACTGGCATGGCCCAAAGGTGGTTGTTATGCCATGCGTCTTTGTATTGCGCTACAGTCCATTTCACGGCGGCGTGGTGGGTAATGCCAACGGCATGGGAATTAGTGATCATAAGGGGCCCAACAAAATAGCCACCATCCTGAATCCAGTGAGTACCTGTCATTTCACCGTTACCATTGAGTGCGTACATACCTGCCCATACCGGTTGTGGTGTGGTGTTTCGTCCACGGGGTAATATGGCCGTTACACCGGTTCTGGTGGGCGAGCTTGGATCATCGTTTATCAGCGTTTTGTAACCTACTTGAATTCCGGGAACATCCGTAATGGCATTGAAGGGGCCTGTGGTTCCAGGGAAAGGTAGCCCCAGTGCACGTGCGCGTAATTTGGGCATAGTTCAGCCTTTTGTTCTTAAGTGTGTAGAGGTGTTTTTAGATTTGAAGTAAATGCCAGCCGAGGCGACGACCACGGAAAACAGCAGCATCAGTGTTGCAATAGCATTGATCTCGGGTTTAATACCACGGCGGATCATGCCAAGAATGAAAACAGGGAGTGTGGTTGAGTCGACGCCACTAATAAAATAAGTAATGACCAGATCATCCATGGAAATGATAAAACTTAATAACGCACCACCGATCACCCCAGGCAAAATTAATGGCAAGGTAACGCGTCGGAAAGTCTGCCATTCATTGGCACCAAGATCCGCAGACGCGGCTTCTGTTAGGGGGTTCATGCCGGCGAGTCGGGCGCTGACGACAATAAATACATAGCTGGTTAGAAACGTGCAGTGGCCAATAATGATGGTACTACTACCTAGCGTAAAACCAGCACCAAACGAAAAAAATCAGCAGGGCAATACCTAAGACGATATCGGGCATGAGCATAGGTACAAACAATAGCAGACGGTAAAACGATTGCAGTTTAAAGCGGTAGCGTGCCAAGGCAACCGCTGTGCTTGTCCCTAGCAACGTAGCAATCAGCGTGGCGCTGGTGGCAACAATGAGACTATTTACCAGCGCATTGAGTAGTTGATCGGTTGAGTCCACGTAGCTGGAAGAATCGGATAAAGAAGTTTTTGCACCAAAAATACTGCGGTACCAGTCTAGTGTAAAACCATCCCAGATCATGATGTTAACTGGGTTGGCGTTAAATGAATAAATAACAATCAATATTACGGGTACATAGAGAAAAACAAAAAAGAACACACTGTAAATGGATAATAATCGGCCTAAAAGCGTTTGTTTTTTCATCATGAACTCCTATAAAGCGGCTTGGCTTCTGGCTGATTTGTATAAATAAGCTGACAGAATTATTAGCATCATGAAGATAATCACCATGGACAGCGCCGCGCCAAATGGCCAATTACGTGCATAGAGGAATTGCTGTTCTACCATATTGCCGATCATTAACACTTGGGCACCACCAAGTAGGTTGGGTACAACAAAGTTGCCGAGGCTGGGTATAAATACCAAAATACAGCCAGCCACTATGCCAGGTAGTGTTAAGGGAAAAATAACCTTTCGAAAGGTAGTGAAAGGTGTGGCACCTAAGTCCTCAGACGCTTGAAGTAAATTTTTATCGAGCTTTTCAACACTGGAGTAAATGGGTAAGAACATGAATGGAATAAAAATATATACCATGCCGATAATGACAGCTGTGCCAGAAAACATAAGATTTAAAGGTTCTGTGATAATGCCTGTGGCTTGTAGAAATTGATTGGCGAAGCCTGAGTTACGTAGTATTAAAACCCAAGCATAAAGGCGCACTACCATGCTGGCGAAAAAGGGTAGAGTGATCAGGAATATGCAAAGGGACTTCTTTTTTGCAGATAAGGTAGAAACCCAAAATGCGACCGGATAACAAATGCATAAAGTACAGAGTACGGTGGCAAGGGCCAGTCCAATAGAGTTCAGCAATATTTTTAGATAAACAGAATCGAACTCTTCATAAAAACCATCGGCCCAGCCAAATACCCGGCCATAATTCCAGTGATAAAAATTCCATTCAACACCACCGTATAAGCCTGGTTCTAAAAAGCTATAGGTGAGCATGATCAACAAGGGTCCAACAAAAAAGATCAGTAAAAATAAGCTGGTTGGCGCCAGTAGAGCGAACAGCATAAGCTGCTGACGAGAGACGTTAAATACTTTCATATACGCCTCTTGCTAGCTTTGTTAATGGAAGTGTATGCACTGCGTTGATCTGATAATGCAGTGTGATTTCATTGCCTTTTACTAAAGGCTGGTTGGTTTTTCGGGTTAAGGCTGAAAATGCCATGCCATTTTCCAGTATGCCATGCAGTTGGTAGTCAGTACCGATAAACACGGTCTGTGTTAATGTCATGGTTAACTGTCCTTGAGGGCTTTGTTGATCAGTATTTGGGGTTAAAGACAGGTGCTCTGGTCTTAATAGCAGCTCAATCTCATCACCAAGCGCTGGCGAAGTGTCTTGGCTGTGGATGAGTAAGCCGTTGCAGCTTACGTCTATACCCTGTTCCGTTTTGTTGACTACGATGCCTGAGAGGAGATTACTTTCACCAATAAAATTAGCCACAAATTGCGTCTGCGGCGTGTGGTATATCTCATTGGGGGTTCCCACTTGTTCAATTTTTCCGCCATTGAGCACTACAACGCGATCAGACATGGTGAGTGCTTCTTCCTGGTCGTGGGTGACGAATATGAAGCAAATGCCGAGTTCGGTTTGTAGGTTTTTGAGTTCAAGCTGCATTTTTAGACGCAGATTTTTGTCCAGCGCCGAAAGTGGTTCATCCAGCAGTAGTAATTTAGGACGATTAATAATGGCGCGAGCCAGAGCAACACGTTGTTGCTGACCACCTGACAGTTGGGATGGTAGGCGTTTCTCAATCCCACTTAACCCGACCATGTCCAGGGCTTCTGCGACATGTTTATTACGTTCTGCTTTGTTGACTTTAGCAATGTCTAAACCGTAACCGACATTGTCACCGACGGTCATATGAGGAAACAGAGCATAGGACTGAAATACTGTATTGACCGGACGTTTATGAGCAGGTTGATGAATAATCGATTGCCCATCTAAGAGAATGTCACCGCTGTCTAGGGTTTCAAATCCAGCTATTATTTTTAATAGGGTTGTCTTGCCGCATCCTGATGGACCTAATAAGGTAATAAATTCGCTTTGAGCAATGGATAAATTAATATCATCCAATGCATTGATAACACATCCTTCAGGTGTGATGAACTGACGATGCGCATGACGAATTTTTACATATTCAGGTAAGGGAGTAGACGTTGACATAACAAGCCTCAAAGAAAGAAAAAGGGCGGGTGAACCCGCCTAAGTTCTGGGTTTATTGATAAGTAACGTTATGATGTGCGGATTCTAGTCCACGCACGGTCATAGAGTCTGATGCCTTGGCCTAACTCTTTGAATAACTGTAGTTTGTTTTTAACGTCTTCAGGTGGGTTAATGCTTGGATTGTTGCGCAAACTCTCAGGTAGCAACTCGATTGCTTTGGTATTCATTGTGCCATTGGTTTGCTGGCTGGTATTTAAAGCCGCAATCTCTGGTTGGGTAAAAAACTCCAGAAACTTCTTGGCATTATCTTTATTGGGAGCGCTTTTCAGGATACACATGTTTTCTTGGTACATGGTGGCACCTTCTTCCGGAATAATGTAAGCCAGCTCATTTGGGTTATCGAACACGTAGAGCATAGCTCCGACATACCATTGTGCGGCTACAATATCACCGGATTGCACCATAGGAATGCTATCGTAGGTAAACGCAGAAATATTGTTTTTTTGCTTAATGATATAATCTTGAGCAGCTTGTATATCATCTCGATCAGTAGTATTAACGCTTGTACCATTGGTGATCAAACCCACACTGATGACTTCTCTCATGTCATCCAGCATGGCGATATTTTTCCCTTCTGCTGGGAGTTCGAAAAAATCCTCCCACGAACTCAAATTTGGAGCCAGATTTTTATTATACAGTATTCCTACTGATCCCCAGGCGTAGGTAGGCAGTATTCACCATGCGGGTCAGACTCAGAATTTAGAAAGTTAGTATCAATATTTTCAAAACCTGAATATTGATTGATGTCGGTTTTTTCGAGCAGATCTAGTTTAGCCATGATGTCTTGCATATGTACGGAAGGGAATACTATGTCATACCCTGTCGCACCAGCTTGTAATTTGGCTAGCATTTCTTCATTTGATGAATAGGTATCCAATTTAATTTGGATGCCTGTTTCTTCAGTAAAACGCGTTAATACTTCAGGGTTAATGTATTCGCCCCAGTTATAGAGGTTAAGTGTTTCTGCGGCCGAAGCTGAGTGAATGAAGCCGAGAGAGGTGATTGCAATGCTTGTTAAAGCGAGCGCATTTTTTACCTTGTGACGACTTTTTAAAGAAAATAACGGTTTCATAGTCTGCCTTCTTGATGATGTCTTAAGGAGTTGTTTTTGCCTGTCAAAGCGCCGTCATTTCATTCTAGATGATAGTATCTTTCTTTCAATATCAAAATATGATATGTTTCTAACAATTTTAAATTCTATAAATATTAATAGTTTATGAAGATAGATTCCTTTTTAAACGTAAATTTATTAATAAGCATGCACCTTTTTGGTTTGTTTTGGACTGAAATTGCACCAGATGATGGCAAAAAATGCGTGAACAGGGGGGCATTGGTAGAATGAAAAACACCTTTTCTTCAAAACCTGAATACATAGCGACGACGACGGCGCAGAAAATTCAGGAGTGGATTCCGCTAGTGTCTAAATCAGAGGCACGTGTGGCGCAGTTTATTTTGCTTAATCTGGATCAAATTAGTTATGAAACAGGCGCTTCCATTGCTGAAAAAGCGGCCGTTAGCCAAATTACAGTCAGCCGATTTTTGAAACGGGCTGGCTATCAAGGAATTTCGGCGCTGAAAGAGGAGCTTCAGAAAGAGTTCATTCCGATTGAAGCAAATGAAAGTCAGCGATTGTCATCAGACTTTTTTTATAAAGACAATCTAAAGCAAGAATTAAAAAGTATGGTGCGCTTATACGAGCAATTTGAAACGGAAAATTGGGAGCGTTTAGTGAGTTGTGTGAGCGCGGCTACCCGAGTGTATGTGACCGGTTTTCAGTCCATACGAGGGACCTCCGAAGATTTTTCCCGGCGCTTATCGCTTGCACGTGACCGGGTGCAGTATTTGTCTCCACACGACGGTATGCTGGGAGAGTGGTTAGAAGATAAACCCAGAACGCGACAAGGCTACGATACCCTGGTAGTTCTGGATGTTGTGCCTTATGCCTCTGAAAGTAGAAAGTTGTGTGAGGTTGCTGTCGAAAAGGGCATTCCAATCGTAATAATAAGTGATGAGTTTTGCCACTGGGCAAGTGAATACAATGCCCACGTGATTTACTTTAAGTCCAAATCTGGATTGTTCTTAGAGTCGACCTGGGGGCTAGTGTTAACAACAAACATGTTGATTGATGCGGTTTCACGGCGAAACCCCAATAGCGATGCTCGAATAAAGCGCTGGCAAGATATGGCTAAACGTTTGGCACTTTTTTAGCGGGCCTTTTCTACAAATATATAATAAGTGAATGATGATGGGCTGAGTAACTATCTGGGCTGTTGCAATTCTATATATATTTACGATCAACTGCGTCATGAAAATTTGCCTTGATTCAGTGCTGATATTTCTTCAGCAGCCGATCAATGGAAATACTACCTGCTCCATGTACCATTAGATAAAGCAACACCACGGCCCAAACCCCATGAAGCGCATAGGCTCCTGGATACACCATAATCTGTATTACGGCAGTCATAATCAACAGTGACAGTGCTGAGATGCGGGTGGCAAGGCCGAAGAGAATCAGTATGGGAAACAGGTGTTCTGCGGCGGTGGCCATAATAGCCGCCATTTCTGGCGCGATCAGGGGCAGTTGATACTCCTCCCTGAACAGAAACACGGTCGAGTTGGCCAGGCTTGGCCAACCCAGACTGAACTCACCCGTAACGAAGTTGATGGCGAAACCTTCAATTTTGGTCTGCCCGGATTGCCAGAATACCGCCGCGATAGAAAATCTCCCCAGCAGTGCAATCAGCGAATGTGGGATACGCTCAAGTAACAACAAAAAGCGGCTATAGAGATCAATCATAGTATTCATTGCAGTGCACCTTTTTTTTGTGAGTGATCAATCAGATCAGTAATTGCCTGTTGCTGAATGAGCAGTTGCAGTACTGCAACCGGATCAAAGGGGTAAGTGGTTTCTGTGGCCTGTGCCAACGGCATGCCCTGGCTCAGGTGACGGATGAATTCGGCAGCACCTGGATCAATGCTATGTAGCTGCACCTTCAGCGCAGGACGTGACAACATGAAGCTTTCAGGTTGATGAATATTGATTTGACTTAAATCGGCCGGTGAGCTGCCCTGATGGGCATGCCAGATAGAAGCAACGGCGAAATCTGATGTTAAAATCCGGATCGCAGCGGCCAATTTTAGGCCGGTATAGCTAAGAGCATAGTGATCCTCGACCAGGCGAGTGAGTCGGTCGCTTTTGATCGGCTGGCTGTCGGCACAGTGGCGACTGCTTTGGATGGCGTACTCAAGCCTTGCCATATCCGCCAGATAAGGAACCGATGCGGCGGGTGGAAAATCTGCGATAAAGTCAGAAAAAGTCTGACCATAGAGCAGCATTATGGGTGTGATGGGTGGGTGATGAGTCACAAACTCCCTGGCCATGGCACGGAAAAAAGCCTCGCCTACCAGTTGTTGGACCACCGGAAAATTGCCAGCCAGAACATTGATCAGTGAGGACATAACATTATTGCGATAAACGGCAAAGCGGTGTTCGCCATCGGTTTGATTCCAGTTTGTCAGCCCTGCAGGTAGTGCTGAGTCGGCATTTAACAAGGCATCATGGAAAGGCTTATGCATGTCGCTGCTCTCCCTTGCTGTGGTGCTGGCTGAGCAAAATTTGCTCAGCCAGATTCGCTTCAGCGCACAGTGTTTCCAGAGACGGGATGTTGCCATCCCGTTCCAGCAGCGTAGGGCGAGGGCCGGTGAGTGCCAGAGTCGCCTGGTAAAGTGACCAGACCTGGGGCGCTACTTCAGCATCATGGCTGTCAATCAGCAGCGGTGCCCCATCACTGTCATGATCGGTAGCAAAGCCAGCGAGGTGGATTTCACCAACGGTATCCAGCGGTAGTGCGTGAATATAATTGAGCGAGTTCTGGTTGTGATTGGTACAGGCGACATGCACATTATTGATATCCAGCAGCAGCCCGCAGCCAGTTTCACGAACAATAGCCGTGATGAACTCGGCTTCTGACATGCTGGATTGATTAAATTCAAGGTAGGTCGCCGGATTCTCGAGCAGCATGCGTCGTCCCAGCCGGTTTTGGACGTGATCAATCTGCTCACAGACATGGCGCAGGGTTTTCTGAGTATAGGGAACTGGCAGCAGGTCATTCAGGTAATGGCCCTGATGTGTTGACCAGGCAAGGTGTTCAGAAAAAAGTTCGGGTTGGTAACGATCCAGCAGAATTTTAAGGCGATTCAGGTGTTGCTCATCGACCGGTGCTTGTGCCCCGATTGACAGGCCCACGCCATGAATTGACAAGGGATAATGGCTGCGGATACGTTCAAGGTAAAAATGAAACGGGCCGCCGTCGACCATGTAGTTTTCAGCATGAATCTCGAAAAATCCTATATCCGGCAGGAATTCGAGGATCATATCGAAATGATCGGGTTTAAGCCCGATCCCCGCCCGCTCGGGCATAGCATTGCCCAAGCGGGCGGGGATTGAATGAATCAGGTCTGACACGGCGGCCTCCTTGGGTTGGCTGGGGATTAGCCCTGCTTTTCAGCAAAGGCTTGTAGTTGGCCATAACCAGTAGGTGAGGTTTCTGATTCAACCTGCTCACAGGTGCCTGCCGGTACTAAAGACCAGGCATTTCCCTGGTAATCTTTTGTTGAGGTGCCTGCACAAGACGTGCCTGGACCAGCGGCACAGTCATTCTGGCCAGCAAGCGCTACGCCGAAACACTTTTCCTGCTCAGCGTCAGCGGCATGAACTGTCCCTGAAATGGCCGTCACAGAAAGAGCGGCACCCAGTGCCATTGCCAGAGATGCTTTGGAAAGGGTCTTATTGATAGTATTCATTGTCATTACCTCATAGGTTTATTTTGTGTGGAGCATTTTTATTAGTACTACCATGAGTCGCCTGCCACTAATTTTCCTTACACACGGATTTGAAAAAAATTAAGCCAGCATCGCAACGTCTTAACAGTACTAACCATTTAGTCATGCTGAAGGCGCGAAACCTTACAGTTTCTGTGCGGATAGCATTGAGATGTCTCTGACTTTTAATGCGTGCCTGACTATGCGCGTCCTGGCTGGTGTTTTAACAGAGGTGGGATGGTAATCCCGAATACCCAAGCAGATTAGACCTTGTAGAAAACGCTGGCTTCATAGGTATAAATGGAGAAGTTTATCTATTTTCCGGAGGCGCTACCGGACAACCAGGATGATTGGCACTGGCGCTGAGTAGCAGATCTGAGTACCAGGCGCGGGCAGCCAGGCCGGTATTATCAGCATCGGTCATCAGCGCCAGGGCTTGAATCTGTGGGTCTGGATTATCAAAGTAAATCTTGAAGTCGTCGATCAGATGGCGGCTTTCAGCCACCCAGCGATGCAGGCGTTCATCTCCGGACTGCAAGGCCAGCAGGCGAGCACGGGATGTATAGGCATTCGGCCAGTCAGTGCCTTGGGGCTGCTCACTGGCCCAGACATAGTTGATGGCTTGCACCTGCCAACGAAAAAAGCCGGTCGATGCCACGGCATATACCCTGGCCGGATAGTCATCACCGGCTTTACTGGCTTCATCCACACCGGGATAGGTAGTGCTAACCCACCAGCACCAGTGTAACCATGGGGTACTTTGCACATCGAGTTCCCCTTCCCAGCCCAGCCCTGATGCACTTTGTCGGGCATGAGCAAAGAGCACTGGCTGATCGCCTGCCTTAACGATCTGGTAGTCTGTCTGACCTTTAAAGCTTTCGGTTTCCCAGCCATGCAGTCCGGTCTGGGAAAAAGCTGGTGGCTGTTGACTGGCTAGCAGCGGGACAGCCAATAAGCCGATTGTCAGTATTGGTATGAGTGGCTTGGGTGCAAAAGTCGACATAGTGTCACCGGGTCTGAGTTAGATAGGGAGTAAGTCGTTTGCTGGAGCCTTTTCTTACAACTTGCGGTCTACTTTATGTAATAGGAACTGGTTTAATCAAGGAGTCAGCCACCAGGTGATAGATCGAGTTGGCTGACCGATTGATTCATCTATTTCTATTCACCTTGTTCCATCAATGCATTGTCTAAAATATCAGCACGTTTTGCTGCCTCTCTTTCTCCACAGCGCTCGACATATGCTGCAAACACCGGGTTTGGCTCCAGGATTTTCATCATCGTTTCCCAGCCGATATAGCTCGCCATTAGGAGATCGGCGGTCGTGAATTGATCTCCACACAGGTAGGGCTGTTTGGCCAAGGTTTGTTCGACGGTGTGCAATGTGTCCTGAATATGACCACACCCGACGGAGATTGCGTTGTCGTCATTAATCTCCCAGCCAAATGATTTTGCACTGGTTGCCATCTCAAATGGGCCGGCCACAAAAAATAACCAGCGGTAGTAACTGCCACGCTCTGGGCTATTTAATGCGGGTGCCAGGCCAGCTTGCGGAAACTGCTCAGCCAGATAGGTGCAAATTGCTGCCACCTCGGTAATCACCGTGCCTTGGTGCACCAGAGTCGGCACCTTACCCATGGGGTTTATTTTCAGGTATTCTGCTGATTTGATGTCGCCGCCGAAGGTCATGACTTTCACATCGTAAGGCTGACCTACTTCTTCTAACATCCAGCGGACAATGCGTCCTCGGGATTGGGGGTTGGTATACAGCGTCATGGTTTGCATAGAGGTTGCTCCTTGGTTTAGGTGGCTTGCAGGTTACAAATTAAGTTGTAGTGTTAGAGGAGTTGCCGCGCCACAAAAACAATCTTATTGGCTAAGTAGGCTAGAACCTGTCCTATTTCTGCGCGATGATTGGTTTTTATCGTAAAAGGAGGGGTCTATGTCCGGACCAACAGCCCGTGTGCTGGCACTGCTGGAGTTACTGCAGGCCCGAGGCCGACTCTCTGGTGCGGAAATAGCGGAGCGGCTGGGCGTTGATCGACGCACGGTCAGGCGCTATATCGCTGTGTTGGAGGATTTGGGTATTCCTGTCACTACCGAACAGGGGTGCTATGGTGGTTATATGTTGGTGCCGGGTTTTAAGCTCCCTCCATTGATGTTTACTGAAGCGGAAGTCCGAGTCATCACGCTGGCGCTGTTGGCTGTGCGCGAACACAATCTTTTGCAAGACGAGGTGGCGCTGGCAAGTGTGCAGGCAAAGTTGGAGCGTGTAATGCCTGCTCACCTTAAATCTCAAGCGCAGGCGATTGATAAGACCCTTCAGTTGATTCCTTCGCGTCAGCCATCCTGTTATCAGCAGTTGATGGAGTTGACTCAGGCGACGCAGGCCTGTCAGGGCGTCAATATGTCTTACCAGCCACCTCAGGGTGAAAGCATGCCACGTCGCTTCGATCCCTATGGTTTGGTGTTTCGGGCTGGCTATTGGTATGTGGGCGGGTTTTGTCATTTGCGTCAGGCCTTGCGCTCCTTTCGACTGGACCGATTGTCGGACATTGACCGGCTGGATAAAAATTTTGTGCGACCAGCCAAATTTGACGCAGCTAACCACTTGCAAGAGAGTTTATATAAGGCAGAGCGTAGTTACCCTGTCCGCGTGTTACTGCACACGGATATGAGTAGAGTGACGGATTACATGGGCACAGGGTCAAACTGTACGATCGACTTGGAGGGTATGTTTGAACAACAAGAAAACGGCGTGCTGCTAACCACCAGCACGGACAGTTATCACTGGTTTGCCTGGTGGTTAGCACAGCTGCCTTTTAGTTTCGTAATTCAGTCACCCGACGAGTTGAAGGCGGCGCTTAATGAGCATATTCAGCGGTTGGTTTCGGCGATATAGGCATTTGAAATCAAGGTGTCAATGGGTCATATCAAGGGTTTAGCTATCTCGTTTCAATCAAGCTGGCTGACCCCTTGAGCCCCTTGATTGCCAATGACTTGGAAACTTGCAAAAAGGAATTTTTTCCATACACTTAATGTGTTTTTAAATCTCTGCGAAGGAAGTTATGCAGAGTCACATCAAGGATAAGGAAATAAGATGGTCAGTCTGTTAGATCTCGCAAGAGCCTGTGAAGCTAGTTATAAAAATTACCCTGAATTACCCAACTGGACGACACTTCACTTTTATGGTCCCCGCCCTAGTGGATTTTTCGGTGCTCTTTTCAGACGTGAGCTAAGTGATGGTATTTTTGAGAATATCCTAGCCTATCGAGGAACTGATGGTTTGCTGGATGGTGATATGGCCAGCAATCATGATATTCTTCGTGGCCGCATGGTCCGGCAATTTCCAGATGCTCTCGCAGCGTTAAGGGATGCATTAAAGCAAAGTGAGGGTCATTCACTTTATATCACTGGCCACTCACTGGGTGGCGGCCTTGCTGCTTTATGCTCATTGGATAAATGGCGCAGAGGGCTCGCTCTGCCAACTGTCACTTTTAATGCGCCGGGTCTTGCTACCAGTGCTCGGCATCTGTGGGGTAAAACAGCCAGTTTATATGAACGTGAACTCCGATCCTCTGGATTGGAAGCGTATATGAACGAGTATCGAAAAGCACTGCATGTTCAGACTGAAGGCGACCCGATTGCTCACTTTGGTACACCGACCATGCGCAACCTGCTGACACTTCCTAACCTGAATTGCGCCCAAAGTTTAAATCACTTAACGCCCGTACACACCATAGCGAACAGCAATCGCGATTTGGGTGGGCAAATGTTCCATGGCTTTACTCAAACCGCCTTCTGTGCCCACAGCATTGGTAATCTGGTCACCCTATTGGAACAGAACCCTCGTTATCAGGAGCCGATTGAATGGTCATAACATCGCTTCGTATCAGTATTATGCTGATACTTCTGGTTGGTTTAACCGCCTGTCAACAAGGTGACAAAGAAGCTACTCAGAATGCGCCTTTACCTGCTGATCAAGCCGGGCAAGAGGGTCAATTCACTTGTCGGGAATTTAATGATGGATTGGTATATAACGCTGAGTTTGCTGAGGTTTTTTCGCTGGAGTCGGAACAGGCGATTGCACTGGATCCGGGGCTGATGGCGGTGAGAATCTATTGGACAGAAATGGCCAATCACCTTGATGAGCCTATGATGCAAGTTCAGCTATACCTTGAGCCTGAAGTGAATTTACAGTTTCCTAAGGATGAAGGCACACATAATGTTGTAGAAACTTTAGTACGCAGTGGCTTCAGGTATTTTCCGCATCGCCCTTATGCTTACCCAGATAACAACGATGAGTTCAATTTTCGTTACGTAATTCAGGATGGAGAAGAACTCGTTTCCACCTATTTACTGCGCTATCGTACAAACCTGACAAGCAGTGGTATTCAAGCCATTCAGCTCGGTACAACCTTTAGACGCAATCCTGTTGTTTATCTGTATATCGGTGAGGAGTCACCACCAGATAATCGTCAAGATCTAGGTGGTCTTCAGCATGGTTTAGCGGTTGGAATAAAACACGATCCTTCCAGGTACCTCAAACTCCGCATACCCAGTGAACTTCAACCCATCATGCAATCACCCTATCGCTCCTGCCAAGGGACGGCGGCGCAGCGATGAAGCAGGGTTTGGTTTGCGCAGTGATCGTTTCACTCCACATCCTCCGCCAGAAACCCGCCTGACTGCCGTGCCCATAACGAGGCGTAGATGCCGCCCAGTGCCAGCAGTTCACTGTGGCTGCCTGTTTCAACAATACGACCCTGATCCATCACTACCAAGCGGTCCATAGCAGCAATGGTGGAGAGGCGGTGGGCGATAGCGATCACGGTTTTGCCTTCCATCAGGCGGTAGAGGTTTTCCTGAATCGCGGACTCTACTTCAGAGTCGAGGGCCGAGGTGGCTTCATCCAGGATGAGGATGGGGGCATCTTTAAGCATGACGCGGGCGATGGCGATACGCTGGCGCTGGCCACCGGAGAGCTTGACGCCACGCTCGCCGACCTGGGCGTCATAGCCAGTATTTCCCTTGGCATCACACAAGCCGAGGATGAAGTCATGGGCTTTGGCGCGCTTGGCGGCTTGCATCACCTCAGCATCGCTAGCCTCGGGATGGCTGTAGGCAATGTTGTCACGCACCGAACGGTGCAGCAGGGAGGTGTCCTGGCTGACCATGCCGATATGGGCGCGCAAAGACTCCTGTTGCACATCGGTAATGGATTGACCATCGATCAGAATACGACCACTTTCCAGATCATAAAAACGCAGCAGCAAATTCACCAAGGTGGATTTGCCGGCACCGGAACGACCGACCAGGCCCACTTTTTCACCCGCTTTGATCGCCAGTGAAAGTGCTTCGATAACGCCTGATTGCTGACCATAGTGAAAACTGATCTGATCAAAACTGATGGCACCTCTTGGGGCGTGCAGTGCAGGTGCTGCCGGTTTGTCCTGCACCTGTTGGGGGACGGAAATGGAGCCTATGCCATCACGTACCGTGCCGATATTCTCAAACAGCGCCGCGACTTCCCACATGATCCACTGGGACATGCCCGATAGTTTCAGGATCAACCCCAGTGCTACCGCCAATGCACCGATACTGATCATCTCACCCAGCCACAGCCAGATACTCAGTGCGGATACAGCCAGTAACAGCAGTGAATTGAGCAGGTAGAGGCAGGTGTTGAACCAGGTTACCAGGCGCATCTGCTCGTGTACGGTACCCAGAAATCCATCCATACCTTCACGGGCATAGGTCGATTCACGCTGGGCATGAGAGAAGAGTTTAACGGTCTGGATATTGGTATAGGCATCCACCACCCGACCGGTCATTACTGAACGGGCATCGGCCTGCCGCTGTGATACCTTACCCATTAAGGGTACAAAGTAGCGCAGCATCAGAAGGTAGCCGATCAGCCAAACTACCAGTGGGATCATCAAACGGGTATCTGCGCTGCCATGATGACCAGGGTGCCAATAAAGTAGACGCCGATATAGTTGAGTACATCGATCAGCTTAATTACACACTCACGAACCGCTAGTGCTGTCTGCATCAGCTTGGTCGCTATACGGCCAGCAAACTCCTCCTGGTAGTAGTGCATCGACTGCTTCAACAGATAACGGTGGATCAGCCAGCGGATACGCATCGGGTAGTTACCCATTAATACCTGAAAACTGAACAGTGAATGAATTAATACCATCAGTGGCAGAGCTATGATCACAACAGCCATACCAGCCAGCTTCCAGCCTTCAGTTGCCAGAAAGGACTCCCGGTCCTGTTCCGCCAACCAGTTCACCAGATTGCCCATAAAGCTGAACAGCCATACCTCAACCAGGGCGACACAGGTCATCATCAGTGCAGCAATGAGCAGCCAGGGCCCTATGCCTCGTGAAAAATACACACAAAAGGCAATTAAGCCTTTGGGAGGTTGCCCAGGTTCTTCATCAGGAAAGGGATTAATGCGGCTTTCAAACCACTGAAACAGGCTAACTCTCTTCATCATCTCTAACATATTTGGCTGGAATTGTGTTTAAATTCAGTGAACAGGAATTACTCACTCGACATAACAATATCAGGAGTTAACCATGATCTCACTGCGCAACCTACTGACTACCGCTGGTGTAGCATCCTGCATGACCTTGCTGTCTTTACCAGCGCTGGCGCAGGACTTTCGTTTAGGGCTGATTACACCGCCGTCACACTACTGGACGCAAGCGGCCGAGCGTTTTGCTGACGAGGTGGAGACCACAACCGAAGGTCGTCATAGTGTAACAGTCTTTCCGGCTGCACAGCTTGGTAATGAAGCACAAATGGTACAGCAACTGCAGACAGGTGCACTGGATATGGCATTTCTGACTGTAGCCGAAGTGTCCAATCGTGTACCAGAGTTCGGTGCTTTATATGCGCCTTATCTGGTAGATAATATTGATGAAGCCGCGGCCTTGTTGCAGTCTGATGCAGCGCTGGCCATGTTCGATCTGCTACCTCAGCAAGCCGGTTTGGTGGGGATAGGCTACGGTATGGCCGGGATGCGTCAGATGATGAGCCGCACCCCCGTAGACACGCCAGCGGACCTGCAGGGCAAAAAACTGCGTATTACACCCTTTGATCCGATCCGGGATTTCTACAGTGCTTTGAATACCGCACCCACCCCCTTACCCTTGCCTGCGGTATATGATGCCCTGGCCAACCGTCAGATTGATGCCATCGATATGGATTTCGACTCCATTCTGATTTTCCGTTTTTATGAGCGGGCTGAGCATCTGTTGATTTCCAATCACATGATGTTCCCGATGGTGGGTGTGGTATCCGCCAGAGTCTGGCGTAATCTGGACGAAGCCGATCAGGCACAACTCGCCAGCTTGATGAAAACGCAGCTGGATGATGTAGTGGAGACCTTCCGTCTGCAGGAGCGAGATCAGGAAGCGCAGTTGCGTGCGCTGGACATCACCATTACCGAAGCTGATCGTGAAGCCTTTGCCGACAGCGTAGCCGCCTGGGAAGCGATCTGGTCTGAAAAAACCAGCAGTCTGGGTGCTCTGCGTGACGCCGTGGAAAGTAATAGAAATCCTTGATCTCAATGAATGGCAGCGGCGTTCCGGCCGTTGCCAGCAGGTTTATTGATGGCCGTAATGCGTAAACTTTCCGATTGGCTGGCCGCCGCTGAAATGTGGATGGCAGCGTTGTTGGCTGCTCTGCTTACTCTGCTGATTCTACTCAATGTGGTGAGTCGTGCGCTGGGCATGGCAATTTATTGGGTGGATGAGCTGGCCATCTATGCCATGGTATGGATGACATTTCTGGCCACATCGGTGGTGATCAAGCGCCGTCAGACTTTGTCGGTTACGCTGATAGTTGATCTTTTGCCTGCACCCGGGCGAGTATGGCTGGGGTTGTTTAGTGACTTGATGGTATTGCTGTTTGCCGGGTTGCTGTTGCTTTTTTGTGTCCGCTGGTTTGACCCCTTTACCTTGCTCCAGCAGGGCTTTGATACTGAAGCGTTTCAGATGCAAACCTTTAATTTCATCTATGCCGAAACCACTAACACGCTGGGGCTGAAGAAGTTCTGGATCTGGCTGGCCTTGCCATTTATCGCTGTTACTTTGCTGCTGCATGCCTGGGTAAATCTGCTTGAGCGTTGTGTTCAATTGCTTAAAAGAGACTATGCCGATGTTCAGGGGTAACGGGCTATGACCTTGATGGCAGTGTTTTTTGTATTGCTGTTTGCCTCTGTGCCGATTGCATTGGTGTTGGCGCTGTCGGCCGCTTTTTATATTGCTACGTCTGGTAATGCGGTGCTGTTTGATTCTTTTGCTCAGCAGTTGTTCGGGTCTATCGAGAACTACGGTCTGCTGGCGATTCCGCTGTTTATGCTTGCCGGCGAGTTGATGAATGAAGGCGGGCTCACGCGTCGGTTGATCAATATGGCGCGTATTCTGGTGGGTGGCTTTCGGGGTGGTATGGCCTACATCAATCTGGTGGCTAACATGATGATGGCGGCTATTATGGGGTCGGCTGCTTCCCAGATTGCCATCATGTCACGTGCCATGGTGCCGGAGATGGAAAAGGAGGGCTATAGTCGCCCTTATGCAGCGGCTATCACGGCGGCTGGTGGCTTGCTGTCACCTATTATTCCGCCTTCTATGCTATTTGTGTTATATGGTGTGTTGGCACAGGTGCCGATTGCCGATATGTTTATTGCTGGCATTATTCCTGGCTTGATTATGTCGGCACTGTTTTTGGTTACCATTACCCTGATGGGGCTAGTACACCAGTATCCGCCCGGTAAATGGCTGTCTTTTATCGAGGCCCGTCAGGCATTTTTGCTGGGTTTGCCGGCCCTGGGTATTCCAGTGTTGATTATTGGTGGCATTCTCACCGGTGTGGTTACACCCACCGAATCGGCAGCCTTAGCGTCTTTCGGTGCCTTGCTGGTCGGGCGCTTCGTATATAAAGAGTTACATTTCTCTCACCTGCCAGCGCTGTTAAAACGTACCGCGCTGAACTCTGGTATGGTGATTATTCTGATTTCAGCCGCAGGTGTATTTGGCTGGGTGCTGGTGTATGAACATATCCCTCAAAATGCTGCCGCCTGGATAGTCCAGCAGACCTCTGATCCGTTTGTGTTTTTGTTAATGGTCGTGGCGGCTTTGTTGCTGGTTGGGATGGTGCTGGATGGCATTGCCGCCCTGATTTTGGTGGTGCCGATTTTGCTGCCGGTTGCACAGGCTGATTTTGGAATTAGTCCGTATCAGTTTGGTGTAGTGGTTTGTCTGACACTGGTGATGGGATTGCTGACGCCCCCAGTGGGAGCTGGACTGTTTATTAGTTCAGCCATGACGGGTGAGCCACCGATGCGCATCTTCAAGTCACTGTTGCCCTTTTTGTTGATGACACTGGTGACTTTGGTGTTGCTGAGCTGGAAGTCTGAGCTGGTGCTGATGCTGTTGTAAAAATAACGTCATCTTTGCTTTACTTTTATCCCGTAACATGGGAAGAATAGATAAACTTGTGCATCTGCACAATGCGAATGAAGCAAATTTGCGATGAGTATAATTCAGATCATGTCAGCCATGCCGCAATCCCATGAAAACCAAGAAATTACTCAGATATACGACAGTATTACCCGGCGTATGAATGGCTTTCTTTATCGCTGCCGTAATGACGAACATTACACTATGTTGGTGATGTCCGGACGCGTCAAAGACACCACTGGCTTTGAGCTGCATGAGCTGCTAAATAACCGTAAGGCTTCCTACGTTTCGCTGATTCATGCGGATGATGTTGCCAGTGTTGATGCTGCAGTTGACCTGGGTGTCAAAGCGCGTAAAAACTGGGATATTGATTACCGTATCCGTACCTCCAGTGGTAAAACTCAGTGGGTGAATGAGCATGGTGGTCCTGTTTTTGATGCTCAGGGTGAGCTGGTCTTTCTGGAAGGTGTTGTGGTTGATATCGGGCAACGTAAAGAAGAGGAGCGCCAGCGAGCTGCCAATATGAAGCAGGTGGCTGGTGTCAGTAGTAATATTATTACCGAAACGCAGAAAATCCTGTATATGCTCAAGTCGTTGCGCCTGCTGAGTCTGAATGCCAGTATAGAAGCGGCCCGAGCCGGTGATGCGGGGCGGGGTTTTGCCGTGGTTGCGGAGCATGTAAAAGGGTTGGCTGAAGACACCGGCAAATCAGCTGAGTATATTAATGAATTGATCGGTGAGCTTGAACGGCAAATGGGTTCCCGGTCAAATAAGTAATAGCTGGTAATATAGTGCAAAGCGGGGTAATACCAGAGGTTTTCAAACCCAGGTGTTTCCCTTAAACTCCAATGAGATTTTTTAATCCTTCTGTTATCTTCCGGAGATCCATGATTGTTGTCTGATCCGGTTAAAATTCTTATTACAGGCGCTGATGGTCAATCAGGCTCAGCGATTGTCAGGCTTGCTGAATCGGATGCTTTTTTTTTCCGTAGTGGCTTTGAATCGAAAACTAATGGATGTGACTCAGCCTGCTAAAATCGTAGCGGCACTTGATAAGCATCTGCCTGATTATGTGATTAACTGTGCCGGGCTGAATAGTGCAGATCGTGCTGAGCGTGATCCACAACGCGCTATGTTGCTTAACGCAGAAGCCGCGCGCAACCTGGCGCAAGCCTGTGGTGATTTGTCGATTCCACTGATCCAGTTGTCGACTGATTATGTGTTTGATGGTCACTATGCCAGCGGCTATACCGAAGAGGACGACACCCGGCCTCTGGGAGCCTATGGTGAAAGCAAGTTGCAGGGCGAAGCGTATGTACGGCAACTGCTGCCGCAACATATCATTTTAAGAACCAGTTGGTTGTTTAGTGACCGCGGTGATAATTTTATGCTGCGCTTGTTGGCTGAGGCTCGTGAGCATAGCCTGATGCATGCCGTGGATGATCGCCGTGGCTGCCCTACATCCGCATTTGATCTGGCGCGTGTGGTTTTGTCGATTATTAAACAGCTGTCCTGTGGTGCTGACGCCTGGGGAACTTACCATTACTGTGGGGCTGAAGTGACCACACGTTACGGCTTCAGCGAAGCGGTCATCGCGGCGGCGCGTCAGTATGAAGACCTGAAAGTAGACAGTATTCAGCCAGTGGCTTCAAAGGACTATGTGACTGAAGCCCAGCGTCCGGCCACGTCGGTATTGAAGTGCGGTAAGATTTTGAATGCCTTTGGGATCAGGCAGCGCCCCTGGCGCATTGAACTCCAGCGTTTAATCCGGGAGTACTATGGCCAGGTACGCTTGTAGTCTTTCTTAGAACAGCCCAAGGGTGGGGGTCTTGCGTACGGCCACCATGGCAATGTAAGCCAGTGTTGCACCTGTTAGCAGTACGCCCAGCAATCTTGCTGGCAGGGTGTTTGCAATTTTGAAGGCATAGACCGAGAAACCGATATAAGCCAGCAAAGCGATGATCTTCGCTAACACCCAGCCGACATGGATCGGATTCATGTTCATCACCACCAGCAAGGCAATGGCAGAAAGGATCAGCAGAGCATCCACGCTGTGCGCCAGAATTTTCATCCAGCGCTTACGAATACCAGCAGGCCAGACGATGACAAACCCTGCACGGACAATAAACAGCAGAATGGTCAACGCAGCCAGTGTTAGGTGTAGGTGTTTAAATGCCATGTACATAAAGTCAGTTTCCATCAGTTCAGTTAACAGGTGCAGACTGTGTCATAAGCTCAGGCAGCAAACAACTGGTTCAGTGCGGTTTTCGGGTAAATGACGCCAGTCTTAACATGTCTTCGTCATACCAGCTCCAGGTTTCACCTTCCACACTACTGTAACTGGCCTTCTCCAATAGCTGTAACAATGTATTTTCGATCTGCGCGGCTTGTTCACAATACATTCGGGTGCTGGCCACCTGGCTGAGCTGCATACGTTCGCCCTCTAACTTAATCTGGCCTGCCATAGCATTACAGCCGGTATGGCCGGAAAGCTGCTGGCCACTGAACTTGACGTAGGGGCGCGTCTGTAAGGCCTCCAACTGATCCGGTTGAGTGTTCTGCAATTCGACCAGGTCCCATTCATGATGTTCCAGTGCCTCAATCGGGCTGTCACAGGTGGTGGCTGGCAGGGTTTGTTGCAGATGATTAAAGTATAAGTGGTGACGAGTGAGACCCTCTTCCGGAGTGTTCCATTTAAAAGTGACGTCAGCCAGGGTTTTCAGGTAGCTGTCGCCAGCACTGCTGGATGCCAGGTAAGCGCGTTCAACCGGTAACCAGCCCTCGGTCATAATGACCGGGAAGCGTTTGCCGGTCGAACACTCAATAAAAGAGGCCGCATCAGCCATATAGGTCAGCATGCCCTCAACTGAACCTGTCACCTCGGCAGGATTCCATCCCTGAGGTTCAATGCTGTAATTGAGTTCAGAGACAATTGGACGGCCCTGTATATCAGCCTGCAACCAACCACCACTGCCGGTAGCGAAATAAATCAACTCTCGGTCTTGGCCTTGAAGCAGTAAACGATCATTATCCAGCGTCCAGCGACCTAATTGACTGACGTTGCTGTCAGGTCTGTCCTGATAAGTTTCTGTCAGAAAATAGCTGCCATCGGCCAGCAGGTCGAGATGGGTTTCAATACCAGGACAGTTGGCGCAGGGTAGTACACCGAAATAGCTCTGATCTTGCAGAGCAACGGGTGCGCCTTCAGTTGTATCGGCTGGTGGCTGAGTGATTGTTTGACTGCAACCGCTGATCAATAAGGCGGCTGCAATGCAGGATGACAGGTTTAAAAATAGCTTTTTAGGCATAATAGATTCTCGTTAGTATGTTTCCAATGCCTTATCAGACAAACGGCTTGCTCACCAATATAGCTGGACACAGCTGAATGCACCAGCGCCTTAACCGGAGACCTCTCTCCATTGTAAACTCATCAACGCCCCCGTGAGACCCGCTAAGCCCAGCAGGATTAATGTAGCCTGTACGGAAATTAATGCTGTAACTGCACCCACCAGGCCAGTTAGCAATAACACTGCGCCAATCACAGAGTTACTCACGGCTACATAGTCGGTGCGCTTGTTGCCTGAAGCCATGTCCACCATATAGGTTTTTCGCCCCAGACGAACACCCGCATGAGCAACACCCAGGCCAAAAAATGCCAGCAGATAGACCAGCATAGCCAGTGTGGGATCTAGCGCAAGCCAGGAAATAATAGCCACAAGAATAGAGAGTAAGCCCGCCAGGGTGCAGGCAACCGCAAATACCTGCCGACTGGATCGATCAGCCAACGTCCCCATATGGGAGAGCTGATCAGGCCAGCCAAACCTTCAATGGCAATAAATAATCCCAGCAAACTAATGGCACTGCCCAGGTCATCGCGAGCCAGGGCTATATAAAAGGGCGCCGCCAGTCCTGAACCCATGGCCAGTGCTCTGGCGATAACAAAGCGCCGAAAAGGCTTGTCATCCCGTAGCAGGCTGAGCTTTTTCAAGGCTTCCGTAAAGCCATTGGCGCCTCCCTCTGTCGCACCTGGAAACTCAACGATACGACTGAACCACCAACTGGCTAAGAACCAACAAAATGCCGCTAACAACAGCAAGCCGACATAGAGTAATTGTGAGGCATCCGTCTGCACCAGGCTGAGCAAAATACCCACTCCAAGTGCAATCAGGCCAGATACCGCACTAATCCAGCCAGATAGTCGCCCACGCCGTGATTTTGGAAGGGTTTTGCCCTGTACATCCTTGTAAGCAACAGAGCAGGCTCCGCGAGCCAGACTGAATAGCACCAACAAGGATAATAGAACAACACCCGCGGTGCTTCCTTCAAGGACCATGGCTGTCCACCCCATCGCTATCAGGCTGATCCCTTGCAGAGCACCACCCCAAACCCACACCCATTTACGCACAGGTTGGCGTCTGACCAGTGCGCCGATTAACATCTGTGGCAGCATCGAGCCGGATTCGCGAATGGGTACCAGAAGACTCAACATCCAGGCGGGTGCACCCAGATGTAATAGCAACCAGGGTAAGGTAGTTTTAGCACTGGCCAGTTTGTCGGCTAGACTGCTCAGGGTATTGGCTGTCAGCGTGTGGATGAAGTTACCGGGCGTTTCATGGCAGGCTTCGGCGGATATATCTTTGCACACACGCCCTTCATCATCTTCGGCAAGACGTGTATAGAGGGTGTCCTTCCAATTCGGATGTCGGGGCTGCATGACTCTTCCTGAACGTTAACGGCGTAAGGCGATAGCCTGTATACGCTGATCATCGGGTTGTCGGGCACAAAACTCCTGAGAATCTCCACCGGCATAGCGCACACTGACATTAAATCCCAGACCCGGATCATGATTCAATAGCAGCAAACGCTGCTCACCGGGAGCCAATCGCAGAGCTAATAGATCTGACTGACCATTGGCGTTGCCAAAATTCAGCTGAATGGACTCAATCATGACACTATCCTGATTTTCAAAGGTAACGTACATTCCGGCGCTGGGTTGCTGTAGATAGTTATTCAGGCTTATGCCTATGACCAAGCCAATGATCAGAGCGGGCAATGAAAATAGCAATAGTTTTTTCATCAGGAATCCATGTTGACGATTTATAGCAGAGGGGGTATGCCTGGCAGTTTGGTTAGGCTGCACGAGCATTCATGAATCAATACTAATATAATAAAACTGATCGGTCTATAAGCGTTTTTGAGCTGAACTTTGTGACATTACAGGTTAAGCTTCGTGATTGTCTAAGGAGAAACTCATGCAGGGCTTGTTGTTGGCATTGGCTGCCTACACTATCTGGGGATGCTTCCCGCTATTCTTTAATTTACTCGGACATGTCTCTTCAGTAGAGGTGCTGGCAAACCGTATTATCTGGTCGATGCTTGTCACCCTGCTGGTGATTCTGGTTTTGGGGAAATGGGATTCCTTTGTACGTTTACTCAAAGATCCGGTGTTGATGCGTTGGCTGGCGCTGACATCCTTATTGATTTCGACTAACTGGTTGATTTTTATCTGGGGAGTCGCGCAGCATCGGGTTATGGAAACGAGTCTGGGTTACTACATGACGCCACTGGTTAGTCTACTGTTGGCACGTGTTCTACTCAAAGAAGCCTTGCATCCTCTCCAGGCTATTGCTGGCGGCTTGGCTGCCGTGGCTGTAGGCTGGGAACTGTTCAGTCTGGGCAGCTTTCCTTGGGTATCCTTATCCCTGGCAATAAGTTTTGGTTTTTATGGCCTGGTGCGTAAACGCTACCCTGTTGATGGGCTTAACGGGCTGACGGTCGAAACCATGCTGATTTTTCCGCTAGCGATCAGTTGGCTGGCGTGGCAGTTTATCAGTCCAGCCTATGAGCTGGATTTTGGCGGTGACCTGACTACAACCTTGCTGCTCGTTGCTTCGGGTATTATGACGGCGATACCCCTGTTATTGTTTGCGGCGGCCGCCAAGCGGCTGGACCTGTCAGTGGTCGGCTTTGTTATGTACATTAACCCGACTATGCAGTTTTTGATTGCGGTGCTGATTTTTAAAGAAGATTTTCCACCACAGCGCCTGGTAACTTTCCTGTTTATCTGGACAGCGCTGGTGTTATTTATGTGGGGGATGTGGCTGGCTAATAAGAAATCAGCCGCAAATGAACAGTTGAAGATAGCGACAGAATCTCTGTCAAAAGAGTGATATGCTGCAGTTGATCGTCTATTGTATTCAATTCACCTAATGTAACGTGGGGTGTTGGTAAAATGTTTTTTTCGGCTCGCTATCAGCGTTTGGTTTTCACCTTCCTGATGTCAGTGTATATGGTGTTTATCATGACATGCGTTATAACCTTGGTGAACACTGGCTTTACTGAGGGGTTTGCTCTGCGCTGGTTTAAGGCGTTTATTGTGGCCTGGCCGGTGGCGTTTGTGTTGATCCTGATCGGCGCACCACGGCTGCAGACATTAGCGGGTAAGTTGATCAAACAGGCATGAGGATCATGCCTGTTGTGTCGACAGGGTTTAGGCTTCCAGTTTCCAGCGCAGTGTTTCCCCAGCGCGTAGCGGCACGATAATATCCTGGCCAAACGGCATTTCTGCAGGCACCTGCCAGGCTTCTTTAACCAGAGTGATTTGATCCGTGTTGCGTGGCAGAGCATAGAAGTCAGCCCCATTAAAGCTGGCAAAGGCCTCCAGCTTATCCAGTACTCCCAGATCTTCAAAAATCTCCGCATAAAGCTCTATGGCCGCATAAGCACTGTAACAGCCAGCACAGCCGCAGGTACTTTCCTTGGCGCCTCTGGCGTGAGGCGCTGAGTCAGTCCCTAAGAAAAACTTGTGACTACCGCTGACTACAGCATCCTGTAGCGCTTGCTGATGCACATTGCGCTTAAGAATCGGCAGGCAATAGAGGTGAGGCCGAATGCCTCCGGCCAGCATGTGGTTGCGGTTATAGGCCAGGTGTTGCACGGTAATCGTCGCCCCGACCTGGTCACCATGTGCTAGAACAAACTCGGCGGCATCACGGGTGGTGATATGTTCCACCACCAGTTTCATCTGCGGATGGCGTGCCGCCAAAGGTGCCAGAATGTCATCCAGAAACTGTTTTTCCCGGTCAAAAATATCCACATGACTGTGCGTCACTTCACCATGTACCAGCAGCGGCATCTTCGCTTCAGTCAGTGCTGCACAGATATCATCCAGCTTACCAAGATCGGTCAGTCCGGCATCTGAATTGGTGGTGGCACCGGCAGGGTAGAGCTTCACGGCTTTAACATGCTCGCTGGCACCCGCCGCGGCAATCATGTCGGCAGTGGTGTTGTCGGTCAGATAGAGCGTCATCAAGGGGGCGAACTGGGTGCCCGGAGGCAGATGTGCCAGTATCCGCTCACGATAAGCCAGCGCCTGGCGCACATCGGTGACCGGCGGCTTCAGGTTCGGCATTACGATGGCCCGCCCCATCTGACGTGCGGTAGCAGGAACAACATGTTGCAGTACCTCACCATCACGCAGGTGTAGATGCCAGTCGTCGGGGCGGGTAATCGTTAAGCGGTCAGTCATTGCTTTGTGCGTTCCGTAAATTGAGTTGGGTTAGATTAACATAGACACAGGGTCCGGGTTAAACGTAGATTTGATATGTGCGCGCTCCTTTAGATACGGAAGCTAGTTTGCACAGCCATTCTGACGCCAACCTTAAAAAAGCTGATTTTTGCAGTGAATAAATGGGAGTATGGAGTTACTGGTTCGGGAGGATGTCTGGCGGGCTTTTGCACAGGAACAGGCCTGAGCTGATGTTTTCGCTGGAGGAAATGCCGGGCAACCACAGGATGCCCGGCATAGGTTTAAACGTATCTGCGGCGCTTGAAGCTTACTTTGTCGGCGTAGTCTTCAATGCGTCCAACTCGGCGAACATCTGCCAGGTTCCCTTATAGTAGGGGATAATATTCCTGTCAGTCCAGGGCGTCACCAGGTCACCCGTCACAGAGTTAAAGTACATCGCTTCCATAAACACATGGCCCTGTTTAATGTCCGGTTCAATATACGCCATAGCCGTTGTCGCACCATAATCGTTGAACAGTTCCACTAAGTCGCCAGACTCGATGCCAAGATCCCTGGCATCCTCTGGATTGATCTCCAGTGGAGCCATGGGATAGCGGCCACGACGAAATTCCACGTATTGATCATGGTAGGCAGTTTGCCAGATCTGGTTTGTTCGACCATTGTTAATCCAGAAGCGATACTTTTTACGCTGAGCTTCGACAACATCTGGCATGCCATTCCAGGGCGCGGCCTGGAAGTGTGCTTTACCATCGTCAGTATCGAACTTATTGTCAGTGTAGAGCATTTCCGTTCCGATCAGCTGGCCGTCTCTGTATTCCTTGATCGGCAGTTGTACCCCGTTATTTCCAGCAGCCCGAAGTCGTTCGTAGGTGGCCAGATGGCCGGTTGGCCCACCTTGACTGTCGATGTGAGGAGCACCGGGCTGGCCAGCTCGGCGAAAACCATCGTTGAAAGCATCTTCTTCAGTTGTCCAGTCAAAACCTTCAAAGCGTTGCGCCATGTCGGCGTTGCCTTCAGACTCGTAACGCTTGCGAAGAGCATTGGCCATGTCCGCGGCTATCATGCAGTCCGGTTTAGCGGTTCCAGGAGGGTCCATAAATCTTTCGGACAGGCGCAAACGCCGTTCGCCGTTCATGGAGGTCAGGTTCATTTCACCCGCATGTGCGGCTGGCAACACCAGATGAGCAGCTTCAGCAAATTTGGTGGAATACAGATCAATTACTGTGACAAACAGACCACCATCTTCCTTCACCGCTTTGTGTATCACCTCCGCCATTTGTTCCGGGCTGGCCCCGCGGACCTTGCGCATGGCCTGTTTAACGATGTCGCTGCGGCGCAGGATTTCGTTGCGGTATTGCTCGGCATTCAAGGTGGTCTGGAAGGCATTGCAGGCCCAGACAGTGAGCATCTGACCGTTACCCTGAATAATCTCCTGGTCCACATAGGGCGCTGGACGACCACCAGGATAGGGCGGACGACAGTAGCCTTCCTGATGACCACCCATCCGGACTACCCCGGTACCCCGGCGCCCGACGTTATGTGTGGCCAACACCAGATCCACAAGAGCCGACTGGATACGGTAATTATCATTGCCCCAGATAATGCCCTTCTCGTAGCCATGCATGGTGCGAGGCAGGTGGCCGGAGGGTTTTGGCTTGTATGCCATTCCGCTGCCTTGATGATCTTGTCCTTGCTGATGCCGGTAATCCGGCTGGTTTCGTCCAGACTCAGCCGGTTGGCGGTTACCGCGTCCTCGAACCCGGTTGTATGTGCTTCGATAAATGCCGTGTCCTGCCAGCCTTGATCCACCACATACGTCAGCAGGCCGTTGAACAGTGCTGTATCCGTGCCTGGCTCAATATCGAGGAACAGCAGGTTGTCCATGCCGATAGTCTGTTCCAGCAAGGCCACGGTGAGCGCCCGGCGAGGGTCAATTAGAATGAGCTTGGTCTGCTGAATGGTTTCTCCATCTTCATAGACGGCCTGTTTTTTATCAGTCGTCTGGCCGTTTAAGCTGGGTAGCCAGTGATTGAGAAAATAGTTGGTCTGGGTCTCGTAGGCATTTGCGCCTATAGAGAAGATGCAGTCAGCCATTTGAGCGTCTTCATAACTGTTGTTCAGTTCGCCGATGCCCATATCCCGAGTAGCATGGCACTCTGAATTGTAAGCAGGGCGGTTGTGAATCCGCACCATTTTTGTACCAAGACCGGTAAAAATCAGCTTGCCGGTACCCCAGGTATTCTCGAAGCCGCCGCCAGCGCCACCGTGATCAAACAGGTTGAACATCAACTGGTCAGGGCCTGCGTCATCGAGTATCAGCTTGGTCAGGTGGCTGTACAGAGCAATGGCTTGCTCCCAACCGGTATCCCGCCATTCGTCTCCGGCGAATAGCCTCGGGTATTTTAGTCGTTGACTGCCTACCGGAGTCTGTGGCGAATGCATGATGGATGCCATTTGACCGCCTCGAGTAGATGACAGGCCTCCATTCACTTTGCAGTCTTTGTCAGGCACGATCATGATCCGGTGATAGCTGCCATCGTCATCCTGGATAACGTTGGTCATGGCCTGGGTCATTGTGATTGCCAGCGGCGGCAGTTGACGGCGGAAATCGAGGCCCAGAGCATTCTCTTCAGGTGCCAGTCCGCCTTCCTGATCCGCTGGCCATTTATACACATGGTAGCCGCAGCCGACAATGCAGAAATGACAAGCAGTCTGGGTTTTCTGAGCGTTGGAAGGTGGCAGTGCGATACGGTCTTTTTTATGTTCAAACATGATGAGTTCCTCCTTCAGGCGCTCGGCAGAATATTTGCCTGGCGGCCGTAAATAAGACCTTCCACGCCAACGGCTTCGATGGAACCATCCGAATCCCTGTAGCTCAGGATAATCCGGGGCAGGTTTTCCGTGGCCTGGCCAGATACCATCTGTCCATTAAGCTCGGAGTCGAAGACACTGTAATGGCATGGGCACTTGAAGGTGCGCTCCTCTGTCGAGTAAGACACAGGACAACCCATATGGGTACACAGGATGCTGTAAGCAACAATATCGCCGTCAGGGCCTACGCCTCCCTGGGTTTTGCGCCCGGTTTTTATCAGTGTGCAGGGTGACGAAGGATCAGGGTAGGTGAAGGCAACCGGCTGATTGACCTTCAGGTTACTCGCCTTGCTGACAGTGGTTATCGGATAATCCAGGTGGACTCTACCGGGTTGCTGGGCGCCTTCGGCAGCCTGGGCCGGATTCAATAACAGGCTGCCGCCAAGGGTGGCGGAACCGGCTGCCGTTGTGCCGGTAACGGCGAGAAATCGCCTTCTTGACAGTTGCATTGCTGCTCTCCTTTGTTTTTTTTATGAGGCATGCTTGTGTCCCATTTTGTTGGCTGTTGGGCTTTCCAGGTTTCAGTGTAGGTCACCCACAGCATGGGAGCATGATCTCCCCGATTAACCTTAGATTAGAAGTGTGATTATTGCCAGCCGATTTAATTGTTTTCCGGCTTGGTGATAGCATTTCTATCCAGGTAATCTGCAGCTGAACCCTGCTCGTTGAATTTTATTTCCAGTTCCCGTATTTCCAGAGATGCGGGTGAGTATGTCGCTTCGAAGCGGTTGCCAAGCGTATCCATGCCCTTAACCTCATAGCAGCCATCATCAACCTTGATACGGTTCACCTGCCAGTTATTGTCTTCCAACATCTGTTGCAAGCTCTCCTGGGGCTGCCAGGTATCAATTGGATCATTACAATCATCGCTGGCAAACGCTGCTCCGCTGGTAAGTAAAGTGGCGATAAGCAAGGGTCGTAATACTTTTTTCATGGTATGTCTCCGATTTGGTGAGATGTTTGTTAGTGTCGGGTTACTTTACTGCACTTTCCTGACAGTGGCCTGAACAGCTAATCTTATAGAGTGTAAAAAATAATAACGATTCAGGTGCTTGTCAGAAAAGCGGGTTAAGATGGTTTTTTTGGGAAGTGATTATGCGAATACTCCTGGTAGAAGACACACAAGGTCTTGGTGAAGCGATCCGAGATCAATTACAGGATGAGGGCTATGCCGTTGACTGGGTGCAGCGTATAGAGGCGGCTGCAAGCTGTTTGCGCAGCACAGACTATGATCTGTTACTTTTGGACCTGATGCTACCTGATGGTTCCGGGCTGAGTTTTCTGCAGCAATTACGCAAAAAACGCAGCCTGCTGCCAGTGATCATTATGACCGCCAAGGATCAGATTGCTGACCGTATCAGCGGGCTCAATGCCGGTGCCGATGATTATTTGGTTAAACCCTTTGATCTTGATGAAATGATGGCGCGCGTTGCAGCCGTGGCACGGCGCTATAGCGGTAATCCCAATCCGAATATCCTGTTGGGCGATTTACAGGTGAATTTGGCGGATAAAACCGTTTACCATTTGCAGCAGCCTGTTGAGTTAACCTCACGCGAATGGGCCATTTTTGAAACCTTTCTGCAGCACCCCGGACAGCTCTTAACCCGGTCACGCCTGGAAGATGCCCTGTATGCCTTTGGTGCTGAAATTGAAAGTAATACCATTGAGGTGTATATCAGCCGTTTGCGTAAAAAGCTAGGTAAAGGATGCATCGAAACCGTGCGAGGCATGGGCTACAGGATGCCGCGGGGATGAAATCGATCAGCCTGCAAAAACAACTCATTTTACGTCTGCTGATTCTGGTGACCTGCGTATGGCTGCTAGGGCTATTCCTGGCCGGTGTCCAATTAAAAAAAGAGCTGAATAAAACCTTCGATAGTGCCTTGCAGGAGACCGCAGAGCGTATTTTACCCTTGGCGTTAGTAGAAATATTTAACCGGGAAGAGGCGAAATTGCTGCAACAGTTACCTGCACTGAGTGCTCATGAAGAGCGCCTGACCTATCAAGTGCGTAATGCAGACGGTGAAGTGTTATTGCAATCACATAGTGCCCGGCAAAAGTCCTTCAGTACTCCTCTAAGGAATGGATTTGTGAGTCAGGAGGGTTATCGGATTTATACGGTGTCAGCCGTACAGGACGCCTACTTTATACAAGTGGCTGAGCCGATCACCAAGCGTCGTGAGGCGGTACTGAACACCTTGTTGATCATGGCGATGCCCTTGTTGCTGTTACTGCCTCTGTGTTTGCTGATGGCCGTCTTCCTGGTGCGCCAAGTGATCAGGCCTGTCAGGCAATATGGGAGTCAGCTGGCTAAGCGAGGTGCCGGCGACTTGACCCCCGTCACGTCCAACAATCTGCCCCAAGAGCTGCAACCTATGAGGCAAGCGGTTAATCAATTGATGCAGCGCCTGCAAACGGCCCTGGAGGCTGAACGGCATTTTACCGCCAATGCGGCACATGAATTGCGCACGCCACTGGCGACAATGATGGCACAGACGCAGCGCTTGGAAAAAACACTGAACGATGAAGCGTCGCGGTTAAAGGCGGGTCAGTTAGTGATTAGCCTTAATCATTTGGTGAATCTATCCGATAAACTGTTACAACTGGCCAAAGCTGACAGCAGTGGGTTGTTGACCGATACGCCTCAGGATTTAAGCCTGCTCTTGTCCCTGATTGTGGATGAGTATCAACGATCAGGAGTGCAAGACCTGCAACTGCAGCTTCCTCAGCAAGCGATAAAAGCTTGTATCGATGCCGATGCTTTCTCTATTTTGGTCAAAAATTTGATTGAAAATGCCATTAAGCATGGAGACTCGAATAGTAGCATCATTGTGAAGCTGAACGGGCAAGGTGAACTGCGGGTTGTGAATGCCTGTGAACCCTTGAATGCAGAGTCGTTGAAACACCTGCATGAGCGTTTTTTTCGTGCCTCTGCGACGACTCCAGGCTCAGGTCTGGGATTAGCTATTGTAGATGCATTGGTGAAAGGGATGGGCGGGAAGATACAGTTACTGTCGCCTGCGAGTGAATCCGGCAGCGGATTTGAAGTTGTTGTTCAGCTACCTGTGCAGCCATAATTTGCACTGCAATGGCACCTCTGTATCGAGCAGAGGTGCCAGGCAATACAAACTGTTAAGGTTTTCTTCTTCCAAACAGTAACAGCAGACCGCCTATCGCTATCGAGCCCACACCTGCCCAAACGGGAACATTGATCGTCTCTTTTTCCTGGACCGAAAACTCAATTGGCCCTATCTTGGCCTCATGGTTTTCTTTCGTATAGCTGAAATTCCCGTAGACCAATCCCAGGACGCCCGCGACGATCAACAGGACACCTACAATTTTGACTGCATTCATTTTATCACTTCACTTTATAATTGAATTTTTGTTACAGGCGTCGGCCGCGGATGACGCGGATCAGTATTATCACCACAGCAATCACCAAAAGGATATGAAGAAATCCACCTATGGTGTAAGAGCTGACAAAACCCAATAGCCAAAGTACAACTAGAACAATAGCAATAGTCTCAAGCATGAGGTTTTTCCTGTAGGTAAGTATTTAGCAAACCCGGATGCTGTTGTCGTACAGCTGGTTTGCTATAGAGGGTTCACTTTATCGTGTATTGGGGGAGGAAGATATACATATTAAATGCTGGCATTTGCTCACAACAGGCTGAACCAGGAACCAGGATGATGCTGATGAGCGCTGCCCAGTATGTAGATAAATATTAGCACGGCAAGAAAGGCGGCTATCAGGCGGATTCGGGGTGTGGAACCACGCTTAATCGCTACTGTGCCCAATAGAATATAAATGATCAATCCCACCAGTTTTGCGCTTAGCCAGCCTGGTAGGGGCCATAGACTGAGTAATGCAGCCATAGTCACACCCAGTGTCAGCAACAGGGTGTCGAGTAAGTGTGGGGTGATTTTAACCCAGGAAGTTTGTAGCAGGCTGTTTCCACGAATCGACCAGATAGCACGCAAGACAAAGAATGCCAGGCTGGCATAAGCCGCGGTGATATGCAGATGTTTCAGCAGAGGATAATGTTCAAGCATGGTGCACCTAAAATAGGTATAGGGTAGCTAAAACAATTACTTTGATTAGCTTATACATCCTGCCAAACAGGCGGACGTTTCTTGATAAACAACGCGCAGTCGCAGATCATTCGCTGGCATGGCTGTTCTCCTTTTTAAGGCACTGTAACGGTAACAAGTTTTCGATGCTACAATATATTGATCTATATACTATATTGAGTATGCCAGTGGTGACCCCTGAGTGCGCTGCATAATATTTACAAAATAGTAGTGAGGAGAAACTGATTCATTGACTAGTGCAAAAAATGAAGAGCAGTCCCGCTTAGCGTCCTGCCAAGACAGTATACGCCGCATGCTACACACAATCGATGCCCGTTTATCCAGTTATTCCCAAGAAATTCAAACACGTAAAGAATATCTTTGGGAAGCACGCCGGGATATGGATCACATTGAAAAAATCTCAGTACGTCAGTCCATTGAACAATCGCTGGATTCTGCCGAGGTGATCAAGGCGCAACACCAAAAACTGGTAAAACTACTGCGATCGCCTTACTTTGGGCGCTTTGATTTCATCAAGGTGGGAGCATGTGAAAGCATCCCTGTTTATGTTGGTGTGCATCACTGTTATGACGAGGATACCAGGCATACCCTGATCTATGATTGGCGGGCGCCTATATCGTCACTGTTTTATGATTTTGAAAGCGGCCCTGCACATTATCAGTCACCCAAGGGTGTGATTGAAGGTCAGATAACCCTGAAACGTCAGTTTCGTATTCAGGATGGCGAACTGGAGTTCGTGATTGAATCTGGCGTCAATATTGTCGATGACGTGTTACAGGAAGAGTTGAGTCGCGCCAGTGACGATGAGGGTATGAAGCAAATAGTTGCGACTATCCAGCGTGACCAGAACGCGATCATACGCAATGATGACGCGCATACCCTGATCATTCAGGGGGTGGCTGGGTCTGGAAAAACCTCGATTGCCTTACATCGCATTGCTTACTTGCTCTACCGGTTTAAAGATACCCTAAGCTCAGACGATATTTTGATTATCTCGCCAAACCGGGTTTTTTCAGACTATGTCGGTAATGTATTGCCAGAGCTGGGAGAGGAGCAGGTGTCTGAGGTCGGCATGGATGACCTGGCTGTTGAGTTGCTGGATCATCAGTACCGTTTCCAGACATTTTTTGAACAAACGACACAGCTTCTGGAAAAAAATGATGAGGCGTTGCGGTTACGAATCACGACTAAAGCGTCTACCGATTTTTTACGGCAGATAGATAAGTTCGCCGGAGAGGTTGAAAAACGCTCATTCGTAGCGGTTCAGTGGCGCACAGGTCGCAAGATTGTGCCGGACTGGTTTTTTGCTGAAACCTGGACCAAACACCGTGGCGTTCCGGTAACTGAGCGTATTGCACAGGTCGTGAAAGCGACAGAAAGTCAGATAGGTATACACTATAACTATGACTTGAGAACGGATGAGCGCCAGGCTTTGCGTGAAGCCATACGCGGTATGGTGCGAAAGAGCACGCTGCGTCAGGCCTATCAGGAACTGTTTAACTGGCTGGGACAACCTGAGCTTTTCAAGCCCGTTGGTGGCAAGTTAGAGTATGCTGATGTGTTTCCGCTCATTTACCTGAAGATGCGTTTGGAAGGAGTAAAGAACCCACGTCCTAGAGTCAAACATCTGTTGATAGATGAGATGCAAGACTATACCCCAGTGCATTACGCTGTATTGGGAAAATTGTTTTCTTGCCGCAAAACCATCCTGGGTGACGCTACGCAATCGGTGAATCCTTATACCAGTTCAAGTGCCGGACAAATTCAACAAAGTCTGGCATCGGCCACGCAGGTCAAACTGACCAAGAGTTACCGCTCAACCTGGGAGATCATGCAGTTTGCACTGGCTATTTCACCTAACCCTGAGTTGGAAGCAATGAAACGTCATGGCGAGCAGCCCCAGGTCAGGGTATTCAAGCGGCCTGTACAGATGATTGAGCGTATCGTTGCAGAGGTTACAGACTTTCATTCGTCGGATCATCATAGTCTGGCGATTATCAGCAAAACACAAAGACAGGCCAGTCGCCTACACAAATCACTGCATGAAAAAGGCATTGAAACGCGTTTACTGGATGCGACCAGTGCCGGTTTCTCCACTGGGGTTATCGTCTGTACAGCGCATCTGGCAAAGGGATTAGAGTTTGATCGTGTCATCATCACGGATGTGAGCAACAATACCTTTTATTCTGAAATGGATCGCAATCTGCTTTATGTTGCCTGTACCCGTGCGATGCATCGGTTGGCTGTTTATGCCGTAGGCGACATTTCTCCATTAATAGCTGATGCTGTTTCGCATCAGATTCACTAAAGCCCGGGAGGCGCTATGCACGAAAACAACACATCTCAAGCTAACACCCTGTTCCTTGAAGTTTCCGGCGCAGGCCTTCCGGAAGTGGACGGTCTGTATATTCCCTCGGAAGCCCCACCCACAGAATCAGAATCAGGGGTAGTTTCTAGCCCGGGTTACTGGAACGGAAAAATGGCATGGGATCGTGCTGACGGTAAATCAGCAAGAAGTCCGGCGATTTCCTATTCTAACAGCTACAAGTCCTGGCGTATTAGCCGACTGGATGGTCATCTCGCCTACGAAATCACCTGTGAGGATGTGCTGCCTCCGATCGACCGGCCCTGGAATGTATATAAAATGGGCGTGGCACCCGCCCCACAAGTCGTGATTCATCATGTGGATCCAAGGGAACCCTGTCCGGAGCCTAATATTGTATTTGTGCTGGGTGGGCCCGGTGCAGGTAAGGGGACGATGTGCGAATTAGCTGAAATTCAATTAGGTTGGACGCACTTATCCACCGGCGATTTGCTGCGTGCCGAGCAGGAAGCTGGTGGCCCCACAACCGAAATTATTAAAGAGTATATTGCAGCGGGTAAACTGGTACCTAATGAGATAGTGGTGCGCTTGTTAAAAGATGCCATGGAACGGACTACGCGGACCACCGGTAAACGTAATTTTCTTATCGATGGTTTTCCACGTTCTTTGTCTAACCTCGACGCCTGGTATGAAGTGTTTGGCCAGGATATTGAGCTTCCCACTATGGTGTATTTTGAGTGTCCTTTTGAGGTGCTTGAACAGCGTATTCTGGGGCGGGCAAAATACTCAGGGCGCGCAGATGATAATGTTGCGGCAATGAAATTACGTTTTTATACCTTTAAACAAGAGACGCTACCGACCGTGGAGTTGTTCAAAAGTAAAGGGAAATGTGTCGAACTGGATACCAGTCAAACACGCGAAACTGTCTATTCCCTGATGAGTCAGCAGTTGGCTCCCTGGACAGACGAGGCGCTGATGGCGCAGCCGCTGGCTGAAAAAGCAGAAATTCTGCTGGGGCTGAGACCTTACCCGGCAAAGGCATAAGCTCAGGCTAATGCATCCTGTGGCTATTGGCTGAGTGAAAAACAGGCCATTTGTGTGGAACTGCCGAGTAATGGATCACTCGGACCGATAGCCTCAAAGCTTACCTGATAGCCGTGCCGTTGAGCGACACCTTCACACCATGCTTGAAACTGAGTCCGAGTCCATTCGAAATGGTGTCCTGGATGGCGTCGTTCTCCCCATGCCATGCCATGCAGTGGATTGTATTCCTGGTTCGGTGTGGTAATCACCACCAGCTCAAACCGCAGCCGGTTGAACAGTGTTTGCTCCACGCGTGTCAGTCGCCCTGGATTAATGTGTTCGATAGTTTCCAGCAGGACGGCTGCTTCCAGGTCCTGTTCAGCCCAGTCATCGTCTTCAAATGAGCCTAAACAGACATGCAGTCGCTTATCTGGGTTAAACAAGTCGAGATTGAGCAGTTCACGAGCACGGCCAATGGCATGGCTGTCAATGTCTATGCCCAGTAAACGTGTGAATTGTTGATGTCTGTACAGATGTGTCAGCAGTTCGCCCTGTCCGCATCCAAGATCAGCGACGCGTTGAATACCTGAATTCAAGAGCGTTGTAATGACTGCCTCAATGCGGGCCTGATGGAGTGATGTCGCCACTAGAATATTTCGCTTATAAAATCGTAATGCACCGGTTGGTGGATAAATGGTACCAGATTCCGCTACTCAATATTAATGGCTACTGGATCACTTCGGGTTCGCCAGCGGGCTTATGAATGCCGCGTGTGGCGGCATGCGTAGGCACCAGAGCTTTCATTAGTGCTTGCATGCTAAGCAGACCTACTTGTTCCCCATTGCGCATGACCTGGTATACCAGGTCCGTAGCCCCATCAGATTTAGCAATCACCTCTTCAAGGTTGGTGTGCTCGGTTATCTGACCGGCACTTTGTTCGGGTATCTGAGTGGTTTTTTGCATGACGGAGCGTGCCCTGAGTACACGGGCACGATTGATATCACTAATAAAGTCAATGATATATGGGTCATTTGGGTGCATCACTATGTCTTGAGGTTCGCCTTGTTGCACTATATAGCCATCTTTGAGAATGACCAGGTGGTCGGCGAGTTTAAGCGACTCATCCAAATCATGGGTGATAAATACAATGGTTTTTTGCAACTCCTGTTGCAGATCAAGAAGCAAATCCTGCATATCGGTTCGTATCAAGGGATCTAATGCTGAAAATGCTTCGTCCATCAGCATGATGGGTGAATTAGAGCTTAAGGCGCGCGCTATACCCACGCGCTGTTGCATACCGCCGGATAGCTGGTGCGGGTACTGATTGCCATTGCCCTCCAGGCCGACACGGGTTAACCACTTATTGGCTTCTTCTTCAAAGTCCTTCACATCATGGCCCCGGACCCAAAGTGCCAGGCCTGCATTTTCCAGTACCGTACGGTGAGGGAGTAACGCAAACTTCTGGAACACCATGGACATCTGTTCACGCCGGAGCTGGCGCAATTGATTTTCATTGTAGGTCAGAACATTTTCGCCATCGACATGAATGCTACCTTCAGTGGGTTCAATCAGGCGGTTCAGGTGACGAATCAAGGTAGACTTGCCCGAGCCGGATAAGCCCATGATAACGGTGATTTTACCGGCTTTCATATCTACGTTGATATCATGCAAGCCCAATACATGGTTGTGTTTTTCCAAAAGCTCGGCCTTACCCATACCTGCTTTTACAGCTTGTATGGCCGTGGCTGGATCATCACCAAAAATCTTATAGAGGTTACGAATTGAGATTCTAATATCGTCAGTCATCTGCATCTGTCTCACTGTTTATGGGAGGCATTGATTCGCGCTAAGGAAATTTTGGTGACTCGGTCAAGGATAACCGCCAGGATGACGATCCCCAGGCCTGCGACCAGGCCTACCCCCAATTCCAGATTACGTATTCCGCGCAGTACCAAGACGCCTAATCCTGGTGCTGACACCAGGGATGCAATGACTACCATGGCAAGACTCATCATGATGGTCTGGTTAACACCCGCCATAATGTTTGGCAACGCGAGTGGAATTTGTACCCGATAGAGCTTTTGCCGTTTGGTCATACCAAAAGCATCCGCCGCTTCAATAACGTCTTTGTCTACCAGGCGGATACCCAGATTGGTCAGGCGGATCACGGGAACGATGGCATACAGGATGATAGCGATACCATACAGCTTGGATTCGGTGACACTAAACAAGAAAATCAGCGGAATCAGATACACAAACGGAGGCAGGGTTTGCAGCATGTCCAGAATCGGAATGGTGAAGCGTTGCATCGTATCACTGCGGGACATCGCAATACCGATAGGAACACCAAACAGTACACAGATAAAGGCACAGACCAAAATGATAGCAAGGGTCTGCATCGCGTATTCGTAATGATCAATAAATGCCAGGGTAAAGATGCTGAATGCAACGAATGCAACCAACTTCCAGGATTTGGTCACCAGTTGGACGATGATTAGAAGGAGTGGAATGATAATCCACCAAGGGGTTGCCAACATAAAGTGAAGCGCCCCATCCAGAAACCAGCTCAACGGCTGGGTTAAAGGGTCTAGAAAAATGCTCAGGTTGTCCTTGATAGACAAAAAACCGTTTTCAAGACCCTTGGTAAGTTCGCGTGATTGAGGAAAGGCGCTACAAGCTTCGTTCAGGTTGTCCATGGATGGGAAAGGCAGTTCCCAGATGGACTGACTGGTTTCAGTTTCGCCCCGTGATTTGGATAACAGGTCTTTCATGGACATGGGGCCGACAGTTTGATTCTGCGCGCACCACTCCTCTAAACCCAGCTTGGAAAAAACAAAGTCATAGGTTGCCATTGGATTTTGGATTCCTCGTTATAAGCGCTGAAAGGCGGGATGAAAAGGCAGACAGAGGTTAGCCTGTCTGCCTTCGGTGTTGCAGCTGAATCAGTTTAACAGGCTGGTCAGTTTTTCACGGGCTGAATCATTCAGCCAATGAGTCCAGATGTCAGGATTGTTGCTCAGGAAGTAAACTGTAGCTTCTTCAGCTGAGGCATTGTTCTCATCCATCCAGGCCAGCAGAGCACTCATGTGTGCAGTTTCAAACGTCATCTTGCTCAGCATATCGGCGACTTCGGGCTCGCGATCTTTAAAGTCTGTGGTGATCGACGTCAGCACAGGTGCGGCTGGGAAGTCAGAAACGCCCGCATTCGGTGAGTCAGGGTTCATATTGTGGTTATGAATCTCTTCATCATAGCCACCCATATCAACCTTGGTCATGTCGTATTTGCCCAGCGGCACGGTTGGACCCCAGTAATAACCAAACCAGGGTTCTTCAGATTGCACCGCCGAAGCCATGGACGACGCCAGTGTTTCCCCAGAACCGTGATTGAACACACTGATTCCCGAGCTTTCCAGATCAAGGGCGCGAATCAGGTTGTCACTGACGACACGGCAGCCCAGCCATCCGGACAGTTGTTAAAGCGCGCACCAACCAGCTCAGGATTTTCCATGATGCCGCTTATGCTGGTAAGTTCGGGATGTGCATCTGCCAGGTAAGATGGAATCCACCAGCCTTCAACACCACCGGGCGTGAGTACCTTACCCAGACGCTCTACCTTGCCTTCCTCTTCAAGACGATTGTAAACCTCGCCTGTAGAGTTAAGCCAAAGCTCAGTAATAATATCAGGTTCCCCGTTTTCGGCTACCGAAGTAACAGCAGGGACAGTATCGGATGGCACAACAGTTACATCGCATCCGTAGCCTTCTTCCATAAGGAACTTGGCAACGCCGGTAACAATGGTATTAGAGGCCCAGTTCATTTCAGTGATGGACACTTCGCCACAATCAGCCTGAGCTAATGCAGGAAGAGCAAGTGCACACAAGGCTGCACTGATGAGTGTTTTACGCATGTAGATAGCTCCTATTCGATGACATAAATCCAAGAATCACGGAGCAATCTATAAGCAAAAAAATGTAATTTATTCGTTTAGCTGTGAAATGTGTGATGAGATTACTCCAACGATCAACAGCCCTTTAGCATACAGCCTTAGGTATAGTTTCAAGTTTGAGCGGGTTTTCCCTTACGGCTTAGAATATCTCCTGGTGAATTGATAACCGCTGGTATTGCGATTTATTATTCAGGAAATATGAGCTTGGGTCGGGCGTAAATAACGAGACCTTTTCATTCTACCGCTGCTCTAGCCTGCTTGGGAGTATGTCCATACCACTCTTTGAAAGCACGATAAAATGAGTTAGTTTCACTGTAACCCAGTAGCAAACTTATTTCTGCAATAGACAGTTGAGTCTTGTTGACGTAATGGTCAGCCATGGATTTTCGACAATTACGCAAAATTTCTTTAAATGTTAAACCATTTTGGTTCAGTCGCCGTTCCAGGGTACGTTTACTCAAGCCGAGCCTTTCTGCAACACGCTCTATATTGACGACACCTGAGGGCATTAGATTTTGCAAGACAGAGTGAACGTTGGTGATGAGTTGGTCTGGATCCCCGTCTGCCAAAGATGAGCTGCCTATTAAAGCATCCAGGCCATGAACTATTTGCGGATTAAACGACAAGACAGGGAGGTCCATCAAGTGAGAAGGAAATTCAATAAAGGGTGTGCTGGCGATTGAAATCGGGCAACCCATTTCTTCCTCTATTTGTGATTGGTAAGGCACCTTTTCAGTGATACAGACCCGGCTAGGCACGATGCGTTGCGTCGTCACATTGGAACCACATTTAACCAGCCAGTGAAAGCCCATGATTTGAAATTCTCCTGTCAGATAAAAGTCCGGCGATTGTCCGCGAAACTCAATCCTGAAGGTGCCTTCAGACTCGCTTATTATCCAGTCAACCGGTGCCAGCAGACGGATAAAATGCGCCACTCGACGTATGCCCTCGCGTAGGGTCTCACTAAATTGTATGGCGACGATATGATGACCACAGGCGACTTTGGAATAACCGTCTGCCAGGCGAATATGGTAATCATCGTGCTGATATTCTTCAACGACTGCTCCGAACACGGACATCAGCTTCTTTGCTGAAACGTTTAGCCCATGATTTTCCAGGGACTCAACCGGCAGCCCCGTACGTAATAAAATCGTTTTTATATCAATTTCTAACACTTGACACATTACGATCAGTTCTTGAGTCATGTTATAGGTTTTATTACTCATTTCTGTCTACTGCCTTTAAAGCCAATAACCCTCCCCAAAATAAAGCGACTCAAATTAACGATCAGTATCGATCATTAGATCTATTTTGTTTGAAAAGTGGTCGTTTGGCGAATATTGATAGAAATTTGGCAGCCAATGATACCAGCTTAGCAACGGTTTTGTCGGAGAATAGCGAGCTCTTTATGGGCAAAAAATCGAGCGTTGAATAGATCTTTTTTCTGTTTAAACACCCTGCAGGTCTAAACCGGATGTTTACTTGCTTTTTAAGATCACGGACCACGGAGTTCACACATGAATCACGTTTATAAAACAGTCTGGAATGCAGGCCTGCAAGCCTGGGTGGCGGTCAGCGAGATGGTTAAAGGTAAGGGCAAGAGCAAGAGTGCGGCCGCGAGATGTCTGGCGCCCGTCAAGAAAGGTGTTGGGCTGCTTATTGTTTCAAGCCTCGGTCTATCGATGGCTCCATCAGTGGCGAACGCAGTGGCGAACGATGTAATCTGGAGCAATTCATCCACCGGAGAGTGGACCGATACAAACAACTGGGATGGGAGCAACCTACCGACCGACACTGATACCGCTGTCATTGCCAATGGAGGCGCACTCGTCTCCGCTGGCACTACCACTGGTGGGAATTTCGACACCTTTGTGGGAACCTTGGCATTCAACACTTCTACTTTTTATAAAGGTTTCCTTACAGTTGATGGTAACTTGTCCACCGGGCAGTTGGTGGTTGGCGGACGCCTGGAGACCGGCGGCGCCCAAAATAGTGCGATTGGCCGCTTGACTATTCAGAATGGTGGGGTAGTAAATAGCACATCTGCTTTACTGGGAGGTAGTGCAAATAGCAACGGTACCGCAACTGTGACTGGTAGCACATCACGATGGAATATCGTGGACGCTCTTATTGTAGGTCATTCGGATATTGGCACCTTGTCAATCATAGACGGTGGTGTGGTTAGTAGTGCTGAAGGTACTATTGGCTCCCAAAGCAATGCGCATGGCACGGTCATTATCGGTGGAGCTGGATCGCAATGGATCATTGATGGAGGAGCTGGCACGTTACAGCTCTCATCTTTAGGTGGCGCCAACTTGATTATCGGTGAGATGAACACAGGGAACCCATCTGTAACGGCGCCCGGCACGCTAAGTGCCGCCGGTATCGACTTCGGTTCGTTCGGCGGCTTGCAGTTTAATCACAACAGTGACAACTATTCCTTTGCACCTGATATAACCTCGGGTGCTGGCGTAATCCATCTGCTTTCCGGCACAACCCGTTTCAACAATAATCTGACTAACCCCAACAACTCGTTCGCAGGGCCTGGCGGCGGTAGTTTGAATGTCCAGCAGACCGGCACGCTGGAATTGGAGGCTGGAAAATCGCTATATGTATCGGGCTATTCCATGAGCTCTGGCACAACCTTGCAGGTGAATGTTACTAACGATACTACCTACGGAAAGCTAGTGGCTAATACTATGTATTTGCCTAGTGATGCTAAGTTCCATGTGAATGTCGCCAACCCTAATTTCGGATTTACCACGGCTGTGAACAATGGGTTGACTGACATCCTTAGCGCTAACGACCAATTACTAATTGGCGGTGTTGAGGTCCCTGACGGCCCGATATCGGATTTACAAGTCACTGATAATTCCGTGCTGTTCGACTTCAGTGCGGCCAGAAACGCGAATAGCATCGATTTGATATTGTCTGCCGTTGGTGGCGGTGGCGGTGGCGGTGGCGGTGGTGATACTGGCAGCGATAGTGGTTTGGTTGAGCAGATCGTCGTTGCTCAAGGCAATTCACCGGCTACGGGCGCGGCACGTGCGTTGGATACGATCATCAACGCGGAGCCTGGCGGCGCCATCGGCAGCCTGTTCGTGCCCTTCACCACGAATGAGCAGGTCAATGACGCAGTCACCCAGACTTTACCTTTACTGACTGGCGGCTCTCAGGTGGCAGCAACCTCGGCATTGACTGGTATGAATCGCGTTGTGCAGGCGCGCATTGAATCTAATCAGGCTTGAGTTCAGGTGATCATTTCTACGGTGACGAGAAATTCTGGTTGAAGCCATTTGGTAGTTGGGCCGACCAGAAGGATCGTAAGGGTGTCTCAGGATACAAGGCTGATACGGCAGGTTTAGCCTTCGGTGGTGATGTTAATATCTCCGATACCACCAGATTGGGTTTATCCCTGGCGTATGCAAACTCCAGTGTGGATGGTAACTCTAACATTGCACCTAACAGTGCCAAGGTGGATGTATACCAACTTATTGGCTATGGCAGTCATGCCTTGGATGAATCCACTGAAATAAATTTTCAGCTGGGTATTGGCCAGAACCGCAATAAAGGCACACGTAATCTCTCTGCTTTTGGGGTACAGGCCGAATCTAATTACGACAGTCTGGTGGCAACTGCAGGTGTTGGTGTGGGGCGTAGCTTCACGTTAAGCGAAGCCACAACCTTTACACCGACTGTGCGTGCGGATTACAGCTGGATTCGTGATGAAGGCTATACCGAAACGGGTGCGGGTGCGTTGAACCTGAAGGTTGATAGTCGCACTACAGATGAACTGATCCTTACTGCGGATGGCAAATTCACCCATGAAATTAAGCAGGGTGTAGCACTCTCTGCTAATTTAGGGTTGGGCTATGATGCTTTAAATGAGCAAGCCAGTATTGCCTCAAGTTTTGCGGGTGCCCCAAGTGCTGCTTTCACCACTCAGGGACTGAAAAGCAGCCCTTGGCTAGCCCGAGGTGGTCTGGGTATTGTGAGCCATACGTCTGGAGGAATGGAAATCTCAGCGCGTTATGATGCAGAGTATCGTCAGGATTTTTTGAATCAGACGGCCAGTGTTAAATTGCGCTGGACATTTTAGTATCGTCTGATCGTCAAAGGGTTGTAATATTAAAGCATAGCCTTGGTTAACCCGACTTGCCTTGGCTATGCTGTGTTTGTTTATTGATTTCATATTTTCATGGGCATCTGGAAAAAACGCTTATGATGCTTCGGCGACTGATTATCCTTTTACTTCCTCTTGGTCTTGTCGCCTGCTCGGGTATCCCCAGTGTAGATGAGCGGAAAATTCATGCTAATCACTTGGCTGCAGCGCAACATTGGCAGCCCTTACGCATACCGGCAAAAAATTTCAACCTTATGGCATACCTTCCTGGTGATGAAGTGGAAGGTGATGTTTTGACTCTATACCTGGAAGGCGATGGTTTTGCATGGGTAAATCGGAGCCAGCCCTCTGCCAATCCAACCCCCCTTAATCCACTTGCGTTGCGTTTAGCGCTCGCTCAGAAATATGGTAATGCGGCGTATTTAGCTCGTCCGTGCCAGTACATTGATGCTGCAGATGAGGCGTGTTATCAGCGTTATTGGACTGATGCCCGTTTTGCTCAAGAAGTGATAGATGCGACAGATATTGCTATAGATACCCTTAAGCAGCATTTTAATGCCAGCGAACTGATTTTAGTAGGATATTCCGGTGGTGCTGCTGTTGCAGCACTGGTTGCAGCACGACGTACGGATGTCGTGCATCTCATTACTGTGGCTGGCAACCTTGATCATCTCGCGTGGACAGCACACCATCGAGTTCGGCCTTTGAGTGCATCACTCAATCCTGCAGATGTTGCCTTAGTCCTTGCAGACCTTCCTCAAACCCATTTTATTGGTGGGCTTGATCAAATTATTCCACTTCAGCTTGCTCAGCGTTGGCCGGTTGCATTCAGAGGTATAAATGATACTAATTTGCGTATTCTGCCAATGGCCGATCATGCATGTTGTTGGGTGCCTTTGCCTTCAGAAATCTGAGATCAAGCTTGTTGAAGTGTGGTAATCCGAACCATCAACCCTCCCAAAAATATAGCGACTTAATCTAACGATCAGTATCGATCATTAGATCTATTTTGTTTGAAAAGTGGTTGTTTGGCGAATATTGATAGAAATTTGGCAGCCAATGATAGCAGCTAATCATCGTTTTTGCCGGACAATAGCGAACTCTTTATAGGTAAAAAAGCGAGCGTTGAATAGATCTTTTTCTGTTTTAACACCCTGCAGGACTAGAGCGGATATTTACTTGCTTTGCTTACCTGAGCGATACGCTTGCAATATGTTTTGGGATGATTTTAATGATAAAAAGATGCTTGGTTAATGGCAAAAAGTATTCGCTCACACTGTTCGCCCTTTTGATACCTACAACTGTCGGCTACGCCCAAACCCCGCCCGATGCTGGATCCCTGTTGCGTCAGCAGGAGCAGCTCCAGCAAACTCTTCCGCAGCAGCAACTACCAGAAGTCGAAGCGCCAGACGCAGACAAGCCAGTGATAGCCACGGTGCCTGGGGTGAAGGTGCGGGTCAAGTCTATCCGTTTTAGCGGTGATTCGGGTTTGGTGAGCGAGGCTGAACTTCAAAACCTGTTAGAAGATGCCATTGATCAGGAACTTGATTTCGCCGGTTTGCAAGAACTGGCTGACAAGGTTACTCAGCATCTGCGTACCCAAGGCTGGTTGTTAGCGCGTGCCTACCTGCCACGTCAGGATATTACGGAAGGCATCATTGAAATCGCCATCATCCAGGGGCGACTTGAGGGTAATGCAAGTGACGGGGGTGCCTGGAAGGTATCGCTCAACGAAGATGCCCGGATCGATGCCGGCAGCCTGTCCGCTATTGCTGAAGCCGCTGCTCCTTCTGGCAGTGCGGTGCGCCAGGAAGCACTTGAGCGTGCCCTGCTACTGATGAATGACCTGCCAGGTATAAGTGCACACTCGAGGCTGGAACCAGGCAGCGAAACCGGCACTACCCGCATCCTGGTTGATGCCACTGAAGGGCCACTATTCACCGGCAACATCTGGCTGATAACAATGGCAACTACAGCACCGGCGAGCACCAGCTCAACGCGGCACTTAACCTGAATAATCCAGGTGGCTATGGTGATCACGCCAGTCTATCAGTCACGGCCAGCGAGGGCATCCGCATGGGTCGTCTGGGCTACAGTGCACCGCTGAATAGCCATGGCTTGCGCGCCAGTGTGGACTATACCGATATGCGCTATGAGGTGAAAAAGGGCACGGGTGTCTCTGTTGGGCTCGATGGCTACTCCAGTATTGCTCGCGTGGGACTGAGTTATCCCATCATTCGCAGCTCCGCATTCAGTTTGCACGGCAGCCTAGACTACCAACGCAAGGCTCTGACTGACGAAAGTTTTTTTGGCACTCTTCGCGATAAACGCATCGACGTATTTTCAATCGGACTCAGTGGCGATAGCCTTGATCGTTGGCAGGGAGGAGGCCATAACAATTTCGGCCTAAGTATCACCCATGGCAATCTCGATCTCTCCAAAGTCGCCGATGATCAGGCGGCTGATGCTGCCACTCTGCGTACCCAGGGCGACTATTCCAAGATCAATGTCAACGCCTCGCGTCTGCAACGACTGCCAGGCAACTTTACGCTATTGGGCAGGTACACCGCCCAGCTAGCAAATGGCAACCTGGATTCGTCTGAAGGATTTATCCTCGGTGGCCCCAATGCTGTGCGTGCTTATCCATCGGGTGAGGCACAGGGTGATGAAGGCTGGTTTGCCAGTGCTGAACTTCGCTACGACTGGCCCGGCGGCACCCCCTTGGGGGCGCTGCAACTGAGTGCCTTCGCTGACACAGGCGGTATCCGCGTGAATAAAAACCCCGGCAGCATGGCCATTCCCACCGCCACCGGAGAAAACAGTTATCAGCTCAGTGGTGCGGGTCTGGGTGTGAGCCTGAGTCAACCGAGTAGCTACAGTGTGCGTCTATCGTGGGCCCAGACCCTGGGTAGCAATCCCGGTCGCACCCTTAGTGGAAAAAATGCTGATGGCAAGAGTGATAACAACCGTTTCTGGCTGCAAGCCGTGCTTTGGTTCTAATTGAGAAGGCGTAATAATAATGAATAAAATCCACCGTATCATTTGGAGCCGAGTCAGAAACGCCTTTATCGTTGTGGGGGAACTTACCCGCAGTGCTGGCAAGTCGTCCACCTGTGATCAGCGCTCCTGTCAAACCATATTGTATAGTGAAAACACGGCCAAAGTGCTGCATAAGCACCGGCTCACCCGTCTTGCGGCCGCCATGCTGATGGCGTTGGGTTCGTCTTCAGTTTTTGCAGTTCCTGCTACCAACGCCTTGCCTACGGGTGGCCAGATTGCATCGGGTAACGGCAGCATCAGTCAAAGCGGTGCTAACATGACGGTGCAGCAGAACAGCGACAAACTCATCGCCAATTGGCAGAGCTTTGATATCGGCAGCCAGGCCAGCGTTACTTTCAATCAACCTGGCAGCGACAGCATCGCGCTCAACCGTGTGCTGGGGCAAGACCCCAGTCAGATCATGGGGCAGCTTAATGCCAACGGTCAGGTTATGCTGGTCAACCCAGCGGGTGTCGTATTTGGTGCGGGTAGCCAGATCAATGTCGGTGGCATCACTGCCACCACACTGAATATCAGTGACGCTGACTTTCTGGCTGGTCACTACCACTTCAGTGACAGCAACAACGCGGCGGCTGTCGAAAATCTCGGTCATATCCTTGCCAACGGTGGTGTGGTCGCTCTGGTAGCACCCATCGTCAAGAACGCTGGCAGCATCGAGACCCCTAATGGCAGTACTGCATTGGTGGCAGGCAACGACGTCACCCTCGACTTCAGTGGTGACGGCCTGATCAGTGTCACGGTCAACCAGAGCAAACTCGACAGCCTGGTCGAAAACAAAGGCGCCATCCGTGCCGACGAAGGGCTGGTCATCCTCACCGCCGGTGCAGCCAGTGACCTGCTTTCCGGTGTCGTTAACAACCAAGGCATTGTCGAAGCTCAAGGCATCACACAGCAAGGTGGGCGCATCGTGCTCGATGGTGGCGATGTTACTAACGATGGACGTCTGGATGTCAGTAGTAATGTCGCATCGGGCGGTAACGTCGAGATAACCGGTCAGAATCTTGTGCTAGCGGAGAACAGCACCATTGATGCCACAGGCGCTACCGGCGGCGGCAATGTGTTGGTAGGGGGCGATTGGCAAGGTGGGGCTAACGAAGCGCGCCGCGTATTCGATGAGCCCAATGCACTGCACCAAGCCACCACCGTGACCATGAAATCTGGGGCCAGTATTGATGCCAGTGCTACAGATAGTGGCGATGGTGGTACGGTGGTACTCTGGAGTGACATCGAAAATCCTGACTCCGTGACCGCTGCACATGGCGCTATTAATGCTAAAGGTGGCGAACAAGGCGGAGATGGCGGGCAGATTGAGACTTCGGGCGCATCCTTAAATACCGACAATGTAAAGGTCAATGCCGGTGCTGAAAACGGGGTAGGTGGCCTCTGGCTGCTTGATCCTTACAACTACAATATTGATGCAGCTGCGGCTAGTAGTATTGTTTCAGCATTAAACACAGAAACAAGTGTTGAAGTTGAAACTTCAGTAAACAATACCACTTACGGCAGTGATGGTGATACTGATGGTAATGGAGATATAACACTCTCCTCAGCAATTACGGCTGAGGGTCTTGGCGGACTCATCCTAAATGCTGCTGGCAACATTGCCCTGAATGCAGAGATAAGCATCGCAGGCTCGCTGACGCTGAATAGCGATGCTATTGCGATTGGCGAAAGCATCACCACGGGTGGAGCGCAACACTACAGCGGTGATGTTTCCATTGCTGCAACTAGTGTCTCCTTATCAACCGTGCGTAATAGCCCCTTAGGCAAGGCCATTACCTTTGGTGGCGACATCAATGGCATCAGTGCAAATGCCAATAGCCTGTTTATGTTGAGTGGCGGTGGTGCCATCGATGTGACAGGCAGTGTGGGTAATACCCATGCGCTAAACTTCTTTGGTTTGGGTGGTACAGGTATGTTTGTTCCTGGCTCAACAACAAACCTTACCTACACAGGTGGCGCTCAAACATATACAGCCACGTATGCTGGCACTTATACCTTTTATGTTTGGGGCGCTCAGGGTGGAACTGGGTTGGATACTTCAGTTGGTGGTAAAGGTGGATATGCTTATGGCGAATACATATTGAGTGCCGGCCAAGAGATATCCATTTATGTGGGCGGCAAGGGTGCTAGTGCAAGAACTGGGGGATGGAACGGTGGCGGACAAGGCGGCTTAGCAACAGGTGCATTTGGTGGACAGAATGGAGCTGGTGGTGGCGGTGCGACTGATATTCGTGTTGGTGGTACAGCACTTGAAAATCGTATGATTGTGGCTGGCGGCGGCGGCGGAGGTGTTTGGTGGTTAGGTGCTGCTCCGCAAGGTGGGGCTGGTGGTGGGTCTCTGGTACAGCGGGTACTGGTGGCG